>CALKDX010000022.1 GCA_938084455.1 Candidatus Poseidoniaceae archaeon | reverse complement strand
GGCAGGGTTCTTCTGAGGTATCGCTCCGCTGGACAGACTTGGTCCTCTGGTTTGTTGCGGTAGATCCGAGCGCCCTCCACCGACCACATTGGGCTGATTTTGGGGAGGAAATTGACCCATTTGGTTTGGTGGCATTCCTTGCTGAGGGGGGACGCCTTGATTTGGTGGGAATTGATTCATTTGGTTTGGTGGCATTCCCTGGTTAGGCGGGAATTGCCCCATTTGGTTTGGTGGCATGCCTTGCTGAGGCGGGAATTGTCCTTGCGGGATGTTCTGTTGTTGTTGCACGCCCATGGCGATTTGTTGCAACACCTCTGGAGGAAGTCCTCCGGCTTGGCCTTGCTGTGTGTCTCTTTGTTGACGAACTGCTTCGCCTGATACAACACCAAAGTTTCGGCCGCCTGTGACTTCTTGACCACCCAGTCCGACTGAGCCTGTGTTGGCAAAACTACCAGCACGGGAGATTTCTTGACGTGCGCCGCACTCTGGACAGAAGATGCTGTCATTTGGAATCTCCTCCATGCATGAGCCGCACTGCATACTATACCCCCTCATAATGCGGCTGGCTTGACTTGAAATAAAGTCTTGGTTGCATATCCCGACAAATTGGAGGTCATTCCATGGCCAATGCTTCAACCATAGGTTGTTTCTTCCAAACAACAAACGAATGCCCTGCTCAGGTCTTCCCCCGGGGCAACAGCCTGCCCACAGGGTCAAGAACAGTAAGCGTTTGCGGTGAAGCGGGGGGCTTCAATGGCGGTGTTAATCAATGCTGAAATCGATGGTCTTCTGGAATCAACTTCCAGATCGTTTTACCCCACGCTCAAGTACCTCCCTAAGAAAATTAGAGGTCAAATTGGGCTGCTTTACTTGCTGGCTAGGGTTGCAGATACAATCGCTGATTCCAAACACGGAGAAACTCAGGTTCTGCTTCAACTTTTGAAATCTTACAATGATGTGGTACAAGGTCAATCTCAAGACCTACCGGATTTTTCTGAAATTGCGGGCATCCAAACCAACGAAAGCGAGGCCGAACTTCTTCGTAATGTTCAGAGTGTTGTTGACGCCCTTGATTTCTATAGTGCGGGGGACAAAGAGCGAATGCTCGAGTGTCTTGACGTCATTGTTGCAGGACAAATCCTCGACCTTGAACGGTTCGGTCCGGCGAAAGAAGGTGGCGGTATTTCCTCGCTCAGCAATGATGAGGAATTGGATGATTACACCTACAGAGTCGCGGGCTGTGTGGGTGTTTTTTGGACAAAAATGTCCCTCGCTCACCTGATGTCGTTATCGCCAGAAAAAGAAGTAGAATTTTTTGAAAAAGGCGTTCGTTTTGGAAAAGCTCTCCAGATGATCAACATCCTTAGAGACATTCCTGAAGATTTGCGCTTTGGACGATGTTACATTCCAAGCGAGGCGTTGAGCCGCCATGGACTTCAACCAGAAGATCTGATGGATGCCTCAAACATCGACCGATTCCGCCCTCTCTACGACGAATACCTTGACCTAGCCAACGACCACTTCGACGCAGCGGTCGAATACATTCGTATGCTTCCTGAGGGTCAATTCAGGCTCAAAGCTTCATGCATGCTGCCGGTGTTAATCGGACAGCGTACGGTGACATTGCTTCGCACAGGCAACATTCTCGACTCAGAAGATCGCATCAAGGTCACACGAGATGAGATGAAATCGTATGCACGTAAACTTCTGCGTGCCCTGCTGATTCCTGGTGGCGTAAAACGTCTTTTGGAAAAGAACCGTGATGTCCCGGAGTAAATCCGTTTCGGTTGATGCAACGAAGATTGTTGATTCGTTCTAAGTGCCTTTCCATGAGGTAATTTGCAGTGTATGCCTTTTTGCACTACAAGTAAGCAAGTACTTATCCTCATTTAACAAAGCCTTTCAAGGCCAATACATTCCTAGAAACAGCATGTTTTTGCCATTGTCAAATGGGGCAAACATCCGTAGGTCTCAAAAAGGGGAACTCATGAGGGGTAACCGGTCTACATGCTCGAACGCCGAAAACCGCTCGATTTGTTGTTCCCTCTCAAAGGGAACGCAACAACTCGCGAGGATGGCGAAGGGCAACAGTCCCTTACGGCATTGGATCACGTCCGTGCCGGTGTTATGCTTGCTCGTGACGCCGTGAAAGCCGTGAGCGTGACGGCAATGGAAGCTCTCCGAGAAGGTGCGACATTCATTGGTATCGTCGGGGAAAAGAACGAACTGGTCGACCCATTCGAACACCTCGACGCACCTATCTGGTCCGATAGGCCTCCGCAAGAATTGATGAAGTTGGCGTTCCGCTACTGCGAAGAACTGACGATGCGAGAGGCAGGAAATTTCTACCATTCTTTCAAATATTTACCAGATGAACAGCGCAATGCAATGTGTGCTGTGTACGCATTCTGCCGAAGAGCAGATGACATCGCTGACGGGGACTGGGCCGACCGATTCCCAGGCAGCAAAGGTGAGATGGATCCAGAAGCAGTAGCGTACAGAGAACAACTCGAAAGCCTTCAAGATCAAGGCACCATTCTTGACGAGGAAGCCTACCTCAACAAAATCACTCAGTTGTTTTTCTTCCGGAAGAAACTTTCAACCTGTTACTCGGATGTTTATTCGACCGATCCAGTGTTTTTGGCCCTCAAAGAAACCGTTGACCGCTACTCAATCGGTCGAGAAGTCTTCGATGACCTTATCTCTGGAATGGAAGATGATCTTTACAATAACCGATACCGCAGTTTCGATGAATTGTATGTTTACTGCTATCGCGTCGCCTCTGTGGTCGGTTTGATGTGCATCGAAATCTATGGTTATGAAGATCCTCGAGCAAAGAAATTTGCAGAATCATGGGGCATATTCATGCAGTTGACCAACGTTCTTCGGGATGTTGGTGAAGACATTCAACGTGACCGTGTGTACCTCCCACTTGATGAATTGGAATCAAATGGGATCACAGAACCTGAACTTGGTGAGCAAGTTGTGCTCAACAAACAATGGGAACCTTACTGCAGAGATTACGCGCGAAGGGCTCGAACCTACCTCAATGAAGCGCGACAGTTGTTGCCGCTTCTCCCTCGACGAACCCGCTATTCACCTGCTGCTATGATTGCATTCTATGACAAGATTCTGCGTCAAATTGAGAAACAGCAAGGCGATGTGTTTACCAAGCGGGTGAAGTTGAACAAACTGCAAAAAATAAGCCTCGCTGCTGCAGTGTACATGCGCCACCGAATTCTCCCAGCTTTCCTTGACCCACTTTGGGGCGGATTGGCTCGAATTGGTCTTCTCCCTGCAGTTTGAAGCCCAAACTTTGGACTTCTTTAGGTTGTAACAGATGCCTCCATCTGCGAACGATTAGAATCGGTTTGAACCAGCGACGGTCATCGATTATTACCTCTTGCGGGTAGTTTCATCTTCATGTCGTGTCGGCGAGGTGAATAAGGTATTGACTCAATGATAAGTCAAGGGACTCTGCAGCTTGTTTCGCTGCACTCATAGCCATTGTACTGATGTGTTCATTCTCCGGTCTGCGCTGGAATGGGAACTCTTTGTTTGTGATGAGCCCGGCCTTCAAACCGTCAAGGTGAGCCGCCCACAATGATTCATTACAGCCCCCCTCTTCCTCAACAAAGTTTGGCAGTTGCCTCAAGACCCAACGGTATCCAGAGTTCGGGTCGGCAATGGCACTGAAGCGCAGTGCTGCCATCCATGAGATGGGGACATTGAACTGCTGTGCTAAATGGCTGAATGTTATGATCCAAAACCCTGCGTCAAAGGAAGGATTGCCATGGACCAAGGCGTAGCCATCATTCCAGAGTGAGTGATATGGAGCATCTTGGCCCATCCTTACTTCGAGGAGCTGGTGAGCCTTCTTGTTGAAGATATAAGCCGTCGTGAAGGCGTCATCCCATTCACGCCATGAATCATCAGTCATCATGTGTGCATGCAATGAAGACAATCCTTCAATTGCTGATCTGTATTGCGTTTTCACTGACTCATCCCCTTAGTTTGTTCTTCTGCGTACCGAATCAAGAACCTCTGCTGTTCAAAATTGATGCAATTTGGGGAGCGGCATTCACGGACATGCGCAATCGAATCCAACATGGTCATGCCTCTCATCCATAGATACAGTGCCATGAATGTCCCTGCCCGGCTTAGCCCACCCATGCAATGCACAACGGCTACTTCGCCTTCAGGAACAGACATGACTAATTCTTGTAAGACTGGCAAAGCATCCTCAAGCCAAGCAGGAGTTGGTGCGGTGGTGTCGGGGATAGGGAGATGGTTCCACTCTATGCCTCTGCTTTGGGAATCTTGGCCCAAAGTCTCGACACGAAGCACTCGCATATCTTCGTGAGTGACAAGGCTCACCAAGCGCTGTGTGCCCATCATGACAAGGTCGTCCAAATCAACGTCGAGCTGACGATCCCATGAACCGGTTGAGGCTACGGGCTGGTATTTGCCGGGGCACAGCGTCATCCCCATACGCCCCTCATCGCCCTCAAGGGGCACCCAGGTCACATACAGCGGGTGCGTGAGACTTGTACGCATTCACTCACCCCCCTCTCGCTTGCCATAGGCCCACATGGTCCGCCAAACATCGAGGCAAACCTCGTGATAGGGCTCATCGCGTATGCTGGCCTTGAAGTTATCATACTCCATGCCTGCAATGTAGTGAGAGAGTGCGCGCTGGACAGCAGTGCGATGAACCACGACGCGGAATCGGTAGTCTGCTGTCTCGAGCACGGTCGGTTCAAGCTCGGGAAACAGAGCAGCAATGTGCTCTGGGTGACGCGCACGAACGAGCACATGCATCGGCTGGTGACGGTGAGCCACAATCGAGACGAAGCCTCCAGAAACGAACAGCCACATTCAAGCCACCTCCATGCCGCAAACATCAGGGGTATGGTGGGTTGTCTCACCTTGCGCAGTTGGCCCTACGGCTTCGGCAGGGACGCGAGTGATGCCAGTCCTGAGGAATGTTGCAGTGTCGATGAGCAACTCAAAACCCCAGTGTGCATAAGCAGCCACGTAGACCGCAAGGTTGCCGAGAGCGAACTCATCGTCAACGACGAGAATCACGCGGGCTGTGCGCTCGCTCAAGGCTTGAAGCATAAGCCCCATCTGCGGGTACTCTTCTGCGGCATCGGGCCAGCCCATGCTCTGCGGGTTGTGGAGGGTGTGGCGAATGAAGCCGATCCATTCTTCCTTCATGGCAATGGCCATCTGGGCTTCGCTCAGGCGCGGAAGTGTCAGGCTGGCGTTGTTGGCTAGGGTGTATGTCTGTTCTTGTCCGTTCATCTTGTTCTCTCCTTTGTAGGTACTTATGTATACTATTGTTCTACCTTATATTAATGTCTAAAATCAAACGCTGTACTGCGATTGTGTGCGGATTTTCGGACCCAATACTATGGCGCTTTCAAACCGTTTATAAACAAGGGAAACGAAGGCCAACTATGGAGTCACAACACACCAGCAAGGCGTTCCGCACATGCTATTGCCACCCTTCGTGGGAGATGCTCCGTTCACGCACATATTGCAAGAGAAGCCAGCATTCCAAATCGAGGGTCTCTCACGGGAAAGCCTGGGAGGACAGCAAGGTCAATCCCCTTCACACCCTCAGAATAAGCGAGGACTATGCTGCCGCCTTGAAGGGGCGACCCGGTCCGAAAGGTCGACGTTCGAGCCGAGTTCTTGGTGCGACGCCAGATGAATCCTTTGTTCAAAGCGGCCAACGGCCGAATGGCTTGCCACATCAACTGCGAGGTGAGATGAACAAGTTGTTTCAATGTGAACCAGGTTTCTTAGAGCGACTCTTGCGGAATTCTGTGGATTACAAACCCGCGAAGAAAAAAAGGGTCAACTTGCACATGCCAGATCTTTCCGTTGCGTTGGACGAAGTCTACAAAGAAATGATTCGAAGGGACCATTCCTTGCGATTCCATCCAGCATTCAAACGACGGTGGGCGCCTGCTGTCTGCCGACTCTTGGAACTCAAATGGCTTCGGGAAGAAGAACTGAAGAAACAAGGTGAAAAGAGGACTGAGTAGACGCCAAGGAGTTCAATCCCTCAATGATGCACTCAGTGGTTCAACCCGATGCTCTCATATATGGAGGGCTGGTCGGAGGCTCGTTCACCATGAAGCGAGGCTCACGTGCTTGGAAGAAAACCGGGAATCAACGGTGGAAGTGGCGCAAGAAGAAGTTGCGCCGCCGAAAGCGTGCTCGTAAGCAAGCCAAGTCATGATCTTCGCTGTGAATAAACCTTGGGAGTATAGTATAGCTTGGTAGTATCGCGGGCTCCAGTTGCACGGGAATGACGACGAGTGGGTTTGCTGAAGGTTGATGACCAACTGGAGCGCCGACCCGTTGCAATCCTGAAAACTGCCCATCTGATGCGCAGTTTCA
>CALKDX010000021.1 GCA_938084455.1 Candidatus Poseidoniaceae archaeon | reverse complement strand
AAGCGCGCTGCGTCGACCGCAGTTCGCATCTCATTGGCGTGCAGGGCCTCTTCCAGAGTGCATTGCTCCCGTGCGACGACTCGGTTGGCTCGTTCTTGGTCATCGACCTCGAGCCAGAGGCGGACGCAATCAAGATCAAGTCTGTAGGCCCACCATCCAGAAAGACGAGATTCCACAATGTCCTCGGCATCGTTCAACGACATACGTTCCTGCAAAAGGGCATCAAGTTGGCGATCAACCTCTAAATCGGTCTTGCATAATTCCCCAAACTCTGCGAGGCTCAGTCCACGCCGCCTTGCCTCTTGACGAAACACCTCACCGCCATTGAGCGAGGTCCAACCAAAATGGTCCATGAGGCCGCTTACAAGGGTGCTGGTTCCGCTTCCGGGGTGGCCAGAGACCGTGATCTTGACCATGCTTACACCCATTCGTGGCGGCAGACATCGCAACGCTTGGTGCGTGGCCCTAAGGTTGAAATCATGTCCATTCCACATTCTGGGCATTCTTTCGCCACCGTTTTGCTGCTGGCTTTCGGAGTGCTTTCAACTTCAGAGGATGCTTCCTCAGTCTTTGATTTGCTGGCTTTACGGTTTGAGTTTTGTCGCTGACTTCGTTGCTGCCGTCGGCGGGCATCGGCGCTTTTGGTCTTGTTTTGACCAGCGACCAAGTGCAATAGTGGTTCCTTGATGGTTTCACCGGACTTCACCATTGGATGGGATCGGTATCGGAACAATTTGATGTGACGATCAACAACTCGACCAAGCGGTGCACTCATGCAAATGTAGGTGCAAATCCATGCTGGGAAAAAGAGGAATTTGTCTTCAAGAAGGTTCCACTCTGTGTTCCATGGGAGGGACACATAGTCGACACGGAAATTCTCAACGGTCGTGGTCAACCATGCAAAGATAGCGATGATGAACACCATGGTGAACATCATTGGTTTCATGGCACCCATTTGGACCTTGAGTTGTTCTGGCATCATTTGTTGTTGAAGCGTTGTTGCCTTTTCTTGCAAGATTGGGTCCCGACTCATTCGAGCGTCATTCATCATCATGCGGACTTGGCGTTGTCGGTGGCCAATGTGCGCTTGAGCCATAGGGTCGGTGAAGACATTTCTCAACACGGTGTTCATGGTCATGGAAAAGGTACCCAAGATTAGCACCGTGAACACGAAATAGGATTCTTCGGGAAGGATTGGAGCGAGGATTGGGTCGGCGATTGAGCCAAGCGAATTACGGATCCCTGGATTCATGATGAGCAGGGTCATCATGACCATGACACCCAACATCATCAGCATTGAACCGCCGGGGGGTTGGGGTGGAGGCGGTGCGTTGCCGTTTGCCATGATGAGTGGGCAACGCACGGGGGGCATGAAGGTTGGGTTTGTTTCCTCTCCGGTAGCGGTGCATTTTGGAGTGAAATTGGCGAGGGTTTCAAACGGGACCGCTGGCGTGGCTGAACCATGCGTCGCAGAGAGCCGTTGGACATTGACCGGACATGGCAACACTCAGTCCCTGTACCAATGCCCAACAGGCCAGTGTGCGTGACTGAGGATGAAGCCATCGCTCAATTAGCTCGTCTGCCCCATCCACCTCGGATGTTTTTGTGGACGGATGCTGAACGGCGCTGTTTACCTGGCTGGGGTTTTGTCGCCAGCGTTCGCCAAGGCGTTCCACCTGAAGGCATTGAGGCAGAACTCGAAGCTTGGAAAGGCCAGTACCCTGATGCGTGGTTGGCCGTGGATTTGCGTGACGGGGTGATTCCACCCTCCACATCCAATCCCCTTGATTCTGTTCTTGGAAGACTTGGACGTCCGGTTCTCATCCTTGTCAGTCGTTCATCCGATCACGAAGATTGGCCACAATGGGTTCTTCCAGAATGAAAAGCATCCGCAGCCCTCATGCTGAGAGCATCAGCGAACCGACTCACGATGTGAAATCGTACATGCAAGAACTGCACTTTGATGCATCATGTGCGTTCATTGTCATGCAAATTGGGCACATCTTGTCATCAATGGATTCCTCTTCCGCAGCCTCTTCTTCCACAGCTGCTTCTTCAGCAGGTGCTTCTTCAGCAGGTGCTTCTTCAGCAGGCGTATCGTCTTCAGCCTCTTCGGCTTCGTCCTCTGATGATTCAGTGGACCATGCTTCCGCTGCTGCTTCGAGTTCAGCCTTCTTGAGGTATCCGTTTTCGTCCAAATCGAAGTTTGCTGCATGCTCAACAAAAGCATCGCGTTCAGCGACATCGATTCCTGATGCCTCCATGACTCGCAACAACACATCTTCTCGCCATGTGACCTTTGGTGTATCATCTGAATCTTCGGTTGCCTCTGCCTCAGCTTCCTCAGCTTCAACTTCTGTGCTTACTTCGGCTTCTTCTTCCGCTTCAGGCTCTGGAGTTGCTGGTAGGTCATCGGATTCGACTTCGTCACCAAAGTGAACGCCGTGGAATCGGTTGAGTGCTTCTGCATCAATTTGACCAGATCCCTTGATTTCCATAAAGACATCAAGACGCTCGCCCTTTCCAACGAGTGGGACCATCCAACTGATGTGGGTTCCACCTTCGCCTTCTTCGGTGCTCATCTTGCAATCGGTTCGCTTGTCGCCGCCAGCACCACGAATGTGCCAATCGGTAATTTCGAAGTTTGCTGGCATGACATCGTTGATGTACACATCTTGGAGAGCGGTGTCACCGTTGTTCTCGAACAGAATGAGGACTTCGTATCGTCCCTTTCCACCAACCGGTAGAGTTTGCTTTCCTGCTGAGAAGTCACGTCGGTTGTGGACAACGCTGACCGTTGGTGCATCAAGAGCGTCTCGGCCACAGCGTGGTCCAGCCTTTTCTGCACTGAATTCACAGTGTGCTGGCGCACGGACTGCGTTGTTTTCTGGCGTAGGGTCAGGTGCAGAAAGATCGTATTCAATGGTCAACGACTTTCCTGGCTTGAGGCCGATTGGTGCGACGATGCCAACCATTGTGGTCATAGTGTAACCAATGCCGTCAGGTGATCGGTTTTCCTTCTCGAGGGTGATGCCCTCGGTGATTTCGGATTTGAATTGGTTGTCTGCAATGTCCTTTCCGTCAACCTTGACGGTGAAGGATTCCAAATCTGGTGCTTCAAACAGTCCTGGGACATCATCGGTAAATCGAACGACATTGATGTTGGCGGAGCCGTTGTTGGTGAACGTCAAGCAAGCAGTCAATTTTTGTGGGCGGTACGAACGCAGAGATCCAGTGGAGTAACTCTTTTCCAAGGACGCTTCAACAACTTCGAGGGTGCTTGACTGTAAGGTCAAACTTCCTTCTGTGCTTCTCGAGGCACGCGGTAGGATGGTGTAGGACAAATCAGTAGCAAAGTCAGGCTTTGATTGGGCCATAACCGTACGTTCTTCGGATTCCCACTTTCCGTGCGGTGGCACATCTTCCTTGACATCCTTGATGTCAAACAACAAGTCCTCGCTGCCCTTCATCCGAACCTGAAGTTTGACCAGGTCAACAGCGAACGAAGATCGGTTTTCGAATGTGGTCTTGCACAACCAGTTGTCTGGGCGTTCGTCTTCACGAACACGCATGTAGGAAAAACCACGGCAGAATGCATCAAGTTCACGGAAGTTAAGGCTCGATAGGGTCGAGTCGGCGGTGTAACTTGCGGTTGCAGCGCCAGCATCGATCTTGTCCGTTCCAGTGACCATGATCGTACCTTCAATCATCAAACTGCGCTTTTCGCCAGCACCGAGGGCGCCAACATTCCACGTCAAGTTGTTGTTTTCGATTTCTGCACCGGGTGCGTGTGAGAAGGACATCTCTTCTGGCAGTGGGCGAACAACGACCACTTCATGAATGGCCACTGAAGCCACGTTTTCAACTTCCAGTTCAAGGGCAATTGGGCCGCCTTCTTCATTGCAAGCAACAGAGAGGGACCGTGCAGATGTTCGTGCAGGGTTGGTGTCTAAGCGCTCTCGCAAAACGAGCATTCGCTTTCCATCGACCTTGTACTTCATGCTGTAATTCTTTCCAGCCTCAAGCTCGTCAACGGACACGTGATCTCCGCCAATGTCTGTAGCGTCAGCGTGATCGAGGAGCACGTCGATGTCGTAGATGCGGTCTTCAGCAGACGGGTTGTTTACAGTGAGCGTACCCTTGACGGTTTGCTTGACGATCTCACCATCGGAGGTGAGGGTTGATTTTTCGATTTCATGGAGGGTTCCTTCGAGCTTGTCTCCGATGATTCCATCCACTTCAGCGCTGCTTCGAATGGTCGCTCCGGCTTGTTCGCCGGTCAAGTCCATTGGTGCAGCAAGCGGGTCTTCAGCAGGAGGTGACAACGGGTCGACATCGCCTAGAGGCGCCATCAGCGGGTCGACAGGTGCATCCATTGGTGGAGCGAGCGGATCTTCGGCCATTGGTGGAGCCATGAGCGGATCTGCAGGTGCTTCCATTGGTGGAGCGAGCGGATCGGCTGGTATTGGTGGCATTGGTGGAGCCATGAGCGGATCGACAGGTGCTTCCATTGGTGGAGCGAGCGGATCGGCTGGCATTGGTGGCATTGGTGGAGCCATGAGCGGATCTGCAGGTGCTTCCATTGGTGGAGCGAGCGGATCGGCAGGCATTGGTGGCATTGGTGGAGCCATGAGCGGATCGACAGGTGCTTCCATTGGCGGAGCAAGCGGATCGGCTGCCATTGGTGGCATTGGAGGCATACCGGGTGGAGCAGGTGGTGCGTCCATCTCTGGCATTGGAGGTGCAGGTGGTGCTTCCATTTCCGGCATTGGTGGCATTGGAGGCATACCGGGTGGAGCAGGTGGTGCGTCCATTGGTGGCATTGGAGGCGCAGGTGGTGCTTCCATTTCTGGCATTGGTGGCATTGGAGGCATACCTGGTGGAGCAGGTGGTGCTTCCATTTCTGGCATTGGTGGCATTGGAGGCGCAGGTGGTGCTTCCATTTCTGGCATTGGTGGCATTGGAGGCATACCGGGTGGAGCAGGTGGTGCGTCCATTGGTGGCATAGCGGGCATACCCGGTGGTGCCGGTGGGGCATCCATTGCTGGCATAGGAGGCATAGGAGGCATAGGTGGCATACCTGGTGGCGCTGGCGGTGCGTCCATCGAAGGCATTGGAGGCATAGGAGGTAGACCAGGAGGAGCAGGTGGTGCGCCATCTGCCGGTGGGGCTGGTGGCATAGGTGGCATTGGTGGCATAGCAGGCATTCCGGGTGGCATAGGTGGTTTTTCATCGCTCATTTACAATTCCTCCGTGGCATCCGCACAAGGCGGTATCAACTCCATACCCAAGGAGCACATAACCGTTCTCCCCTTTGGATTTCGTGAATGTTGCTGTTTCGGGAGGCAATTGAGCCGTACAATCCGCACACTTGATGTAGGGTGGGGCGGAGGATGCTGTATGGTTGGCATGGACAGCGGCACCCCTCCGGTGCTCTTTGTGGTTGGAACAGCAGGTGCAGGAAAGTCATCCTTGGTGACTTCATTCCAGCGATGGTCGAGGTTCTTAGAGACCGATGCCATCGCAGTCAACCTCGATCCTGGAGCCGAGCGCGTGCATTATGATGCAGAATTTGACGTTCGAGATTTGATTTCCCTTACTGAAGTGATGGGTGAATATGACCTAGGGCCAAACGGGGCACAAATCCTTGCAGCCGATTTGCTTGCAGCTCAAGCAGGCGATGTCGCTGCTCAACTTCACGCACTGTCTGGTGAAGTGATGATTGTCGATACTCCAGGCCAAGTCGAACTGTTTGCCTTCCGTGAAGCGAGCAATCACCTGATTGAAGTGATCGGCAGGGAACAATCAGCCATCATCTACCTGTTTGATCCTATGCTCTCTCGGTCACCATCTGGATTTGTTTCACAAATGCTGCTTTCGAGCATTGTGGAATTCCGCTTAGGCCTCCCTACCAAGAACTTCCTTTCGAAGGCGGACTTGCTCGAACCAGATGAATTGGCTCAAATCTTAGAATGGTCGGAACGTTTGGAAATTCTAGAAATGGCTCTCTATGATGAAGCCGGAGGTCAGCGAACTGAATTCGCAATCAATCAACTTCGCATGATGCAGGAGTTCGCGCAAGCGCCAGGACTTACCCCCTTATCTTCAGAATTAGAAGAAGGTCTCGCGGACATTCTTACGTTCGCTCAAGCCCTCTTTGGTGGAATGAGCGATGCCCGTGACGGCTTTGCTGCTGATAACGATGACGAAAAGAACTGAGCCGTTCTCTTACCTCATAACAGTTAGAAACCGTCCTTTCGTGGAAAGGTCATGCCCCAGCACCTGTTGGCCATTGACGACGTAGAAGAAGACTTTGAGAAAATCCTCCGCTGGGCAATCGAGTTCAAGCGTTTGTGGAAGCAAAGCGATGAGGTGGCTCTCAACTTCATGCCCCTTGATACCTTGGCCATTGGTTCGATTTACGAAAAGCCATCGACTCGCACCCGTGTTTCCTTTGAAGTTGGTATCAACCGTCTTGGTGGCTATCCATTGACGCTTCTAAAAAATGACATACAGCTTGGCAAGTCAGAAACAGTCGGCGATACTTCACAAGTCTTGTCGAGATTTTTGGGTGGCATGACCTACCGATGCTTTTCCCATGACGATGTTGCAGAATTGGCAAAGCACGCCGATGTTCCGGTCCTCAATGCCTTGTCAGACAAGCATCATCCGTGTCAGGCGGCTGCAGATTTGATGACCGTTTTGGAGCACTTTGATGATCCATCGGAAATCACTGTTGCTTGGGTCGGCGATGGGAACAATGTACTCCATGACCTCATGCTCGCCTGCGCCATGCTCGGCATTGACATCTCGTATGCAGTCCCTGAAGGCTACGAGCCAGCCTCTGATGTCGTTGAACGAACCAATGCACTTGCGGAGAAGAACGGTTCCAAGGTCACGATGACTCACGACCCAATCGAAGCCGTCTCAAACGCTCATGTTGTCTACACCGATGTGTTCATCTCCATGGGTGAAGAACACATGAAGGACAAAGTTGCCGCCTTCGATGGATTCCAAGTCAATGAGTCAATGGTTGAACACATGGATGCCACTTGGAAATTCATGCATTGCCTTCCGGCCCATAGGGGCGACGAAGTGACGGATTGGGTCATGGATCATGAACATTCAATCGTCTTTGATCAAGCAGAGAACCGTATGTGGGCGCAAATGTCACTACTTGCTTACTTCATCAATGAAGGCGCTTGGGATGCCATGGGCGAATTCATGGGCTTGGAGTGATCTCACATCGTGAGGGTCAACAAAAACCCGAGTAACCCCAGCAGCATGGCGACGCGTATCCTGGTCGCAACCAAGGCATCCTCGCCTTTGTACAATGGTCCGTTCAGCATGATCAAGACGAGAATTGCTGGCGTTTGGAACAGCAGTTGGTTAAACACAAATGGTCCTTGCCAGTAGGGGATGTAGAGGCAGACAAGTCCACCGAGGACAATCACATAGGCCACCATTCGCGCGTTTTCAAGACCGATTTTCATCGGCAGTGTCGAACGCTCATCAGCGTCAGCAATCATGTCCTGGCAATCCTTGATGATCTCACGCGCCAGGTTGGTGAAAAACACAACAAGTGCAATCCATCCGACCAGCGGTGTCATCTTACCAATCGATGCTGCACCGTAAGCGATGACAGCCGCAACCATGAGTGAAATAGCAATGTTGCCAATCAATCCTCTTTCCTTCGTTTTCGGGCCAAGGTCATAGGTGAGCATGAGCATGACCGCTACCACGTAAATGACGGCAAATGGCCACCATTCAAGTCCCTTTGATTGGAGATTAAACACCCCCACACCCATTGAGCCTACGCTGAAAAGCATCAACAGCCATACGAACCGTATGGCTTCAGTTTCTGTGATGCGGCCAGATGGCAGCGGGCGTGATGGATGTGCTTTAGCATCAATAGTTGCATCTTTGATGTCATTCATTGCATTGCCAGCACCCATGAACGCAGAAACGGCCAAGATTTGCATGGTGACTGCCCAGCCGTGGTCATACGACCAGTCTCCCGCAACGCCAAAGTGTGCCCCCAATACAACTGTAAGGCCAGCAAGAACCATGTTCTTTGGTCGCGCTAAATCGACCAAAGCAGACATCTTCCCCGCCATGGTTCTTGCTAAAATCGCTGGGTTTTGAGTTCTTTGGGTTAAGCACCAGCGATTGACCACACGCAAACTCTCATGCGAAATCCACCAATGTCAGTGCCCTCATCGAAGCCAACTTTGACGAACCTTCGGTCCCTTGCGAGGACATTACCGAGTTGATTCATGGTCGCTCCCCATCGGAACCGCTGGTTGACGTGATCGAGGATGTCGGTGGTGTTTGCTTCACCCACATTGGACAAGTAAGCTTCAATTTCTGTTCTCAGGCGGAGCGTTCGACCCATCATGCCTCACCTCGGACGATTTGCGCTGCTCGTCGGCTGAGTCCTTGAACCGTCCTCGAGACTGTGGCCTGCGGCGATGCTTGACCCGGTAGGTGAAGGGGTTGCCATCCCACAGTGGCAAACCGGGATGGGAGTTCACCACTGTGGTGGGCATAGAGCGTCGTTGATGCCTTGCACCAGGTCGGTGAAGGCGTGTGTTCTGAAGTGCATGTCATCTCTGCAAATGAAAGATCATTGTTCGGCTGCGTTTGGTTGTCCATGTTGCAAACTCATTGGCACCCGTATATCAAGCGAGGAACGACCCGCAAAAAAAAAGTGAAGGCCGAGATGCGGCGCAGTGAGTGCTTTTTTACTTTCATTCACAAGTGAAACTGAAGCGAATGTGAAACACACTTGGCCGTGGCTGCATGCGCTTGTTGCGAGATGGCTAAATACGAAAGGTCGGTGGCAAGAACATCCACGCTCGTATAGTGTAGTGGCCCATCATGAAGGACTCTCATTCCTTCGACCCGGGTTCAAATCCCGGTACGAGCATTCTTGTCTAAAAAGCGTACTGCGTTTGAGAAAATGCTCAAAAAAAATAGTACAATTTGGTTTTTCGCCATACACAATTTGCTATTTTGGAGGGGTCAATATCCCTCGTTTTTTGGTGTTCCCCACCTATTTTTGAGAATCACAAAACGCCCGGCCATATTCCCCATCCGGGAAGGCCAAAGATATTCGTTGGAGTTCCGTCATCAGCCCAACCATCATTGTTCAACGGGTTCTCAAATGAATCGCTTGTTAGTTTCTCTTCACGCTTTTGTTTGGCTATCGCCATGTTCTTTTTGATTCCGTCAAACAAGTCTTCTGTCCATCCGAATGCGGCATGACCTATCTTGTAGCCTACATAGACGGCCGCACCTGCGGCAACGGGCATAGTGAGATTGTTGATGGCCTTTGCATTGACTAGAGGCTCAAGCATCTCCCGTTCCTTCTCTTGTAATTCGATTCTATGAACGATGACTTGGGTTGGTTTTGCTTTCGGCATACTAATCACGCTGTCAAATTGATGGTTCGGATTAGCCATGAGAGGTAGGCACAGATACCCGCACTTTCAGCCGTAGCAACGATGTTTAGGAGGTCATTCTTGACCTCGTTTGCATCTATCGTACCAAATCGGCTATTGTTGTACTTGATGTACAAGGGATGGAGTTTGAATGCCGAATCCCGAGGGTACGCCCAATTGATAGGATAGCCCGTCATTCTAATCACGCACTTGTAGCGATGACATTGAATGCCCAACCTTTGCCGATTGGGATATTCAAAGAGCGAAGGTCTAGGTTGTAGGTATTGGAACGAGAACCCGCACCTGCACCACGCACATTCCCTTGAGCCGTGAATACAACACCGCCCATTTCATCAACGATTTGGATTGAATCCAATGTGCATCCATCCTCGCATTGAACGGAGATGGTACGAAGGTTGGAATTGAAGAAAGCATCTCCAAGTGATTGATTGTTCACGGCCGTCTTCATTCCCGTTGGCGCACCGTCTGGGGCGGCTATCACCTTGAACAGTTCAGTTCCTTTGGTGGTTGAAACCCATGCTAGAGCATTGGAAGTACCCGCACCGGCTTGAGGCAAAGGGTAGGTGGTGAGGATGTCATTTGGACTAACCTGCACCGGTTGAAGTTTGGATTCGCTCATGCAGTTTTGACCGGTGAGCACACCCCATCCTCGGGAGGAAACACGGAGGGTTTGTGCGTTCTGTAATCGCCAAGCCATACAGCCCGATTCATACTCCGCTTGAGCGAAAGTGAGGGTAGCACCCGGGATCAAAATCCCGATGCTTTGTTGAGCGATTGTGTCGGTCAAAACATTCCCCGACCACACATCATCCGTCGAGGAATCCGTGAAAATCTTGCTCATCATTGGGTTGCCTGTTGTGATGGATGTTCCTTGCGTTGTCATCTAAATCACCCCATCTTGATATCGTTAAATCCGGCCGCTTTGAGAATACGATTGGCCGGAAGAATAACCGGCTTGCGAATTGCTTTGGTTGCGACCTTTGCGATAATTGGAATGGCGACAACACCGAATGCAATTGTACCCCAATTTGCTTTGAGATTCTTCTCTAGAACCATGCCGAGATTGTACCCTGAAGAGTATGTTCCTCCAACACCGCCACGACCCGCTAGGCCGAGTAATTCGGGGAGGGTCAAACGCATTGAACCATCAGCACCGGCTTTGAAAACACCATCTTGCCGACCCGTTGCAAAATCAACAAGGTTTGAATTGAACATACCTTGAGTAATACTGTTCGCAACCAAGCCCGAAACGGCAAGGTTAGTTAGATTCATTTTGGGCTTCCGTGATGTTCTCCGGGTGGACTTCGTATATCGCCCCGTCTTTCGTGCTCTCGCCATGTTCCACAGGGGATGAAATACGAGATATAAAGCCGCTGAGCAAAGCCTCAATTGGTGAACCGGGGCTAGTCGTTGGTACTATGTCGGAGATTGAATGGAGGCCTTCATTGAGCAGGTTGGCTATGTCGTCTAGAACCTCGGTCATGCCGCTAATTTTGGCGGTTGTTTCATCCACTTTCTCGGTGATATTCCCGGATTCCGTAGGTAAGTGTTCGTTGATTTGACGGCATCCCAATGTGAGGAAATACGTCGCTACTAGGAGGCCTACGAGCAAAAGCGTTTGAAGTTCTTCAAGCATAGCCGTAGGCGGTAGTACAAGCACTTTGAAGGTACTGTGCAATACCTCATACCCAAACCTTCTCTAAACGCCCTCAACACCATCCTAAAACGCCTCAAAAGGGTTCTTATGTGGAGTACTCGGATGCTCTCTTATGTCGGGGAAACCACGAACATATTTTGAAATGAGCAAAACGAGTTTTGCTCAAATTGGGGCAATTTTGACCCCAAAAAAAACCGGGGGAGGTGAGTAAAATGAAAGGCGATAAAATGTATTGGTATGTGTACAAATGCAAGCATTCCGGTAAGGATGGCCGAGGCCACAAGAAGGGCGACAAACCCGGGTGTGGTATGCCTCAAATCCGGAAGGTCAAGAACATAGATTTAGGATTGAATCCGGAGGTTTCTATTCTGGGTTCTCCGTGTTCAAATTGCGGAAAGAAAACCCGTTTTGGTTTAGGCGATGTTGAGTTCATGCGAGATTATTCCATGTTCAGCGTGACCCGTCAAGACACCGCAAATAACCGAAGGCGCACCTTGCATCAAAATTGGTTTAATGAGCAAAAACGAATGGAGAAAAACCTCAAACAAAATCCTCATGGATATCCTCAAACGGATAATGAAACACCTAAGAAAATCCATGAAAGTATTAGGTCGGAGGGCAAATCCGAGAAAAAATCCGAAGGGGTCTTTTCTCGTACAAATCCCGAACCGTTTGAAAGAATTGCGAGTACAATTGAGCATTTTCTCAACGATCAAAATCCTACCTCGGAGGTGTCCGAATGATAACTCCCGATGTAGGAGATTTGACCGGGAAAAGGTTCGCTGTTTATCTTAGGAGAAGTCCCGGAGAAAAGGGTTCAACAAAGAACCAATTGAGCCGGATTATCAAAGGGATTGATTCCCTAGAGCGAGCAACGGGTTTGAAAATTGACCGTCGAATTGTCGGCAAAGATATCGACAAAAAGAAGCGTTTCAATGCGACCAAAGACCTAGCGAAAGAAGGCGATATTTTCAACGAAGGAGAAGGTGCTACGGGCTTCAAAATTGATAGCCGCCCGGTATTCAAGGAATTGGTTCGGAGAGTCCGTGAGGGGATGTATGACGGCATTGTCGTTGAATCGTTTGACCGTATCTCTCGGGACATTCTGGGTTTGGCTTATTTTGGCCTCCCCTTGTGGCGTGAAGATGGAAAGATTTTCCTCGGATTGAACGGGGAGTATCTCAACGAGGACTTAGTGAATCAATACCTCTTGGCTATCACATCTAGTGCGGCATCCTTGACGAAAGCCCAAGAGATTGAGAAGTCTAAGAAAGGCCGAGCCGATGCAATAGATATCGGATTCATCAAGGCAGGTCGGCCGGAGTTTATTGGCTCGGGTACGAAGGCGGCAGGTTTGGATTATCGGGAGGCATATCGGTTGATGAAATTAAACGGTGAAAACCGTGATGGAAACCTCATCCGACCATCCGATGTAGCCAAAGCCGTAGGAAAGACCTCTAAGGATGGTACAGGCGATAACAAGTGGGCTAGCGCATGGTATCTCAAGATGAAGGAATACGAGCGTCTAGGGGTGCTAGAATCATGGCTATCCGCATACGAGGCGTTCAATGCCTACATCATCGCCCTAGAGGGCTATCCTAGCGTGAAATGGAAGAATGACAAGGGCGTTGCAAACATCAAGAAGTACACGGCCGGTTTCTTTGCATATCCGGCAGGTATCAAGGTTGAGCAATCTAAGGAATATGTTGAGTTCCCGAATGTATCAAAATTGGACTTAGAGATTCTAGCCGAATTGGATGACCCTCGGGATTATCCAAACCGTATGTTCAAAGTGAGGAGAATCAAAACGATTCCTCCGAACCTCTCAACAGTCCAAAAACAAGGGAGGTCAAGGGCAACGAGAAAGTCTTGAGGGTTCGCTCTCCCCACCCCGGTACGAGCACTCTCCGTTAACTCTTCTATAGTTCAGTATTGGGGCGCGGTGGAAAATACATTTCATCTTTACGTGGATATAAACCGTTAACGTACGGATGAAAATGAAGTAAAGAAGGTCTGCCTGAAAGTTCTTGGAGAGTTACATTTCGATAATTCATCATTCTTTTGTAATTCTCCAGTAATTCAGGATAAGGAAATTCTAATAGAACGTTTGGGTGACTAAAATCTTCAGGCAAAAAGTCATCGTAAAGAAGTTCTAATGTCAATACACTAATATTTTTAGGCTCAAGCACACCAATATCCCAGCTATTCAGAATTATTTCAAATGGATTCTCGTTCCACCTGCTAATGAGTTCCTCACCCCTTGTTT
>CALKDX010000020.1 GCA_938084455.1 Candidatus Poseidoniaceae archaeon | reverse complement strand
ACGGGAATGACGACGAGTGGGTTTGCTGAAGGTTGATGACCAACTGGAGCGCCGACCCGTTGCAATCCTGAAAACTGCCCATCTGATGCGCAGTTTCAGAAGAAATCCGCTGGGGGGGGTTCAAATCCCTCTGCTCCCACTTTCAACAACAAATGGCGCTCAGCATCCTGTTTAGCAAGGAATCCTCAATACCATATCTTGATGATGCATGGGCAACACCAACGCAATGAGGGAAGTCCATGCGTCGCATCATCGCCTTTGCTTTGTTCGCACTCTTGATGGGTCCATTAACCGGTTCATTGACCCACGTTGATGGTCAAGACCGCGGCGATTGGGTCTCCTATGACGGCTATGGTGTTGTTTGGATGCCGTATGAATCAACAACAGATGTTCCCAACCAAATCAACCCTGTTTGGGTTGAGGACTCAACGCCATGGTGGGAGCGAACGGTGCTCGATGCTGATCGCAATGGAATTCATGACTCCATCCAACGTTCAACCGGAACCACCGGAATCGGTCTATCCTACGGAGTCGATGTCAATGAAGCGCATCTCTCTGCTCTGTACGAACTCAATCTTAGCGTGGTCGAGGTCATCGAGTCTGTTGATGGTGTGCTCTTGGGCCAGATTGATGTGGCATTGGCACCAACGCTTGCCGTGCTTGAAGATGTAGTGATGGTCGAGCATTACGGCTCAGTCGTCTTCTATGGTGATGTTCAAACACCTGCAGTCAAGGCAAGCAATTCTTCTGTTTATCCGAAGGGTGCATGGGATTTGGGTGTCAGCGGTGCTGGGATCAACATCGCAATGGTCGATACCGGTGTCGATAACGAACACCCCGGGCTCAATGAGAAATTTGTCGCAGGCTATGACGCAGTGTGCTACACGCCTTCGGATCCAATTTGCATCGCTGCTGGCGGTGGATTGCGTGAAACCGATGGTACGTTTGACCCTGATGACGGAAACCAACACGGTACGGCTTGCATGGGTATGGCTGCCGCAACAGGAATCGATGCCAACGGTGAGCAAACTGGTTTCTACGGTTCTGCACCTGACGCTACACTGGTTGATGTTCGAATTGGTACTGACGCAGGCGCCGGACCTTTCGAAAACTATGTTCTCGAGCAAGAATTCTATGAATCGGCGATGAACGGTCTCCAATGGATCATCGACAACAAAGACACGCAATGGGTGGATGCTGCTGATGAATCTGAATACGGCATTGACATCATTTCCCTCTCTTGGGGCATCACTTCGCACGAAGGCGGTGGCTCTGATGGTGAAGACATGCACAGCCGAATTCTCAACGAAGCAATGGAAGCAGGCATCGTGGTCAGTGTTGCAGCAGGAAACGATGGTCCGGATAATGACGGCCTTTCCGGCATGGGCTCCTCTAACTTGGCGATCACCGTCGGTGCAACAGACGACGTCAACACGGTCAACCGTGACGACGATACCATCGCTGGCTATTCCTCGAGAGGACCTCGACGGGACAATGGGGACAGCAATCCTCTCAACGAACTCAAACCTGAAATTACCGCCCCAGGAACCAACATCATACAAGCTGAGGGGTGTGTGAGTTCCGGAGGATGCAACAATTTCCTCGGTGGCGATGCGGCAGACAACGGCTACACTGGCCGAGGCTCTGGTACCTCTTACGCAACACCTGCTGTCACAGGCATCATCGCTCTGATGCTTGAGGCGAATCCAGACCTTTCCCCTGCAGAAGTCAAAGAAATTCTCAAACTCACCGCTGAACGCAGAGGTGAGCCAACTCAGCCGGACGTCGACCCGTTTTGGAACCGTGACTTTGGTTGGGGCATGGCCGACGCCCTCGCTGCGACGGAGATGTCCTTTTACCTCAAGGACTCAGGTCTTACTGGGCTCATTGATGTCTCCACACAGGTGCACATCATGGCGCAAAGTATGGACAACACCTCCGGGCTCTATGTCGTCGAAGGCGAAGCTTGGGGCCAGGCAGGAAGCGTCAGTGCTGTGGAGTTCCGTTTGGGTGATGGTCCATGGCAAAGTGCTGCTTTCAATGAATCGAGTGGTGAATTGGGGGCATTGCAACGGTTCTCTTGGACCATTGGATTGGATCTTGACGCCATGGCGAAAGGCAACCAAACGCTCGAATTGCGCGCCCTCAACTCCGAAGGTGTGCAATCTCTACCCGTGATGGCCACAGTGATGGGAACTGGCCAATCGGTGGATGGCGCCGATGGTTGGTCAATTGGAGAATTCCTCGGCCTCCCGCTTGTGTTGATCGCAGTTTCAACCATCCTCTTGATTTGGACCTCCCGAATTGATCCACCTCTCTCAGTTGTGTCCCTTGATTCCAATGAATCCATCGATGCAGTGTTGGCTGCCGATGCAGACATTGCTTCTGTGGTCGATGCTGAGTTGGTTGAGGACGAACGCAAGTATTCAGATACGCGTACTTGACCTTGAAGTCATTCTTACGGTGTGGTCTAGCACCCTCGCCTTCAAAAGTCAAGCGGGCAACGCCAAACCATGGGCGACTTCAGCGACCGGGCGTTGGGCATTCAACCGACAGGCGTCCGGAAAATGTTTGATCTCGCTGGTGACGACGTCATCTCTTTTGGTCTTGGTGAACCAGACTTCCAACCGCCTGCAATCGCTATTGAGGCGTTTCATCAAGCCATGCTCGACGGCAAAAACAAGTACACAACGACCGCTGGATTACCAGCACTGCGTGCCAAGATTGCAGAGTCTTGGGCGACGTACCAAACGGGCTTGGATGAATCAAATGTCTGCATCACAATGTCAGGTACAAACGCTCTATTGAACCTGTTTCTCACCCTTGTAAATCCCGGTGATAATGTCCTGTTGCCTGAGCCTTATTTCCCATTGTACGGTCCAGATGTATCGATTGCTGGGGGCGATGCAACCTATTACCCATGTTTGTTTGAACATGAATTTATTCCTCAAGTCAGCGATTTGGAAGCCTTGGTCGACGAGCGTACTGTGGCGATTTTGTACAACTTCCCGAGCAACCCCACAGGTGGAACGCTCGATACCACTCAGCGCGACGAGATGTTGGCTTTTGCAAAAAAGCATGACCTGTGGATCATCAGCGATGAAGTCTATGACCGAATTGTCTTCGACGGACCCCACGTCTCGTTTTTAGGCGCAGGGTATGACAAGGTTCTCGTGGTCAATTCATTCTCCAAGACCTTTGCAATGACCGGTTGGCGAATGGGCTACATCCTTTCATCTCATGCACAAGCAATGCAACAAGTCATCAAAATGCAGTATTACATTGCCGCCTGCTCGAACGATGCAATGCAACACGCAATCTTAGCTACGATTGAGCAAGCGAGCGATTACCCCGATATGGTGGCTGCAGAATTCAAACAACGGCGTGATTTAATCGTCAACCGACTCAATTCCATGCCCGGCGTGGAATGCCACAAACCACAAGGGGCCATCTATGTCTTTCCAAAGGTCACAGTGCCGGGAATGAACTCGCAAGATTTGGCCATGGAATTGCTCAAAGATGGAGTGTTGTGCTCACCAGGCTCAGCTTTTGGCCCCTCGGGAGAAGGGCATCTCCGTTTTGCATACACCATTAGCCAAGAGGACATCACTCGAGGCATGGACAAGGTTGAAACAACGCTCAATCGTTTATTGGGTATGGATTAAGTGGGTGGAATGCTCGTGCTCGATAACTTTCTCCTGTTCTTATTTGGTGCGTTGATTGGTTATGTTGTTCCTCGGTTTCCCGTTCTCCTCTTGAGCCGAGGGCGTGGCTTCAATGTTCATTTCCCACCTCATCCTGAAGCCATGCCATTGGGCCCCCATTTGAATCAACGAATCTTGCACTTAAGGACGTTTTACTGGCTGAGTTTGGTGGTGGTGATTGTGCCATTGACAGTCGGACTTGCTTCTGTACGTTGGGGTAATGCTGCGTTTGGATTTGGGTTGTGGCTTGCTGGAGGTTGGCTTGTGATCAATCGCCTCCAATCGTTCATCGGCGGACCAAAACCACCGTGGACAATGGACATGGCCGAGCAACTTCAAACGGTCATGAACCGCAGTTCAAGCGATGCTGCGTGTTGCGCATGGCCGGTTCCAGTTTGGGGCATCACAGAGGTCCGTTGTTCGAATTGCGATGCTCGATTGTTGAGGCTAGCGCGTCCAGACCTTGGCAGGAGGCGCACAGATGGCAGAATCATGGGTCTATTGCGGCTTCTCATCAGCGACGGCTATCCTTTGGTGAGTTCTGAGGAAGAGTGACAGCGGCGCCTCACTTGGTGCATCAAAACGCCTTCTTCCACTTCCGTCAAGGGGGCAATCTTTGAGGTGTGGTTGAACCCACGAAGGGCCATGGGGGGGGAATCAACAAAGTCAATTTCAGGACTCATCTGGCTCACCCTGCGTGCAGTAGGTCAAGTTCTCATCACTCCCTTTTTGGCCTTCATGGTCACTTACTTTTTCGATTTTCAATTTGACAGTTCTGGGTTTGATTTAGATTTCCGAAGAGAAATGCTTCCGTGGATTTTCACAGCCTCTTTGGTCTACGCTATGCTTGCATTGCTTCTTGCTCTTTACTTCGGGGGCGGCTTCCGTCCGTTGGGTGTGATTGAACGGGGTGGCTGGTTGGCTGTTCTCCGGCTCTCCAACCGCAAAGGCGATGCAGACCTGCGGAGGGAAACGCGCAGAAAATATGCGACTTCAGCTCATGGCCGACTTTCCCTTTTGGTCCATGAACGACACATGGCAGGCCATAGAATCACATCCACACACGGAGGCTTGGTGATTTTGGCCATTCCATTCCAAATTCTTCTGGCAACGGTCCCACTCGCTCTTGTTTTAGCAGTCCCAGACACGATTATTCGAGAAGACCGCCGTTTGGAAATGGCGCTTTTGGTCTACCTTGGTTGCTTTGTCCTGTCGATGAAAACCTTCCCCGCGCTCGCTCGTAAGTACATTGGCCTTGCCACCTTCACTCGTCGATGGCTTGGGACCATGGGAACCGTGTCAAAATTAACACCGTTTTTGGTGCTGTTCCTGCTTGGACGAGTCGCGAACATCGCCGTGCTTGGTTCGATGGGCGACGACATTAGCCTAAGCATAAAGGTCGAAAAAGAACTGTTTGAAACATCATTTGCGATTCGATCAATTCCTGAAACTTCCTTTGTTGTGTTGTTGACTGCGCTTGCGGTGATGCCGCTCGCTGCGTTCACGACACTCGCTGCCCTACAAGCCGGAACAGACCCGCCAAATTGGATCTATGAACACAACCAAGCCTATGTTCCAGTTGAACCAAAGCCAGTCAACGAGAACAGTTCTATGATTGCGAAGGGGGCGCTTGTTGCAGCAGGTGCATTGACCACAGCGGCGACTGTTGCAGCAACGACGGCCGCAACAACCGCAGCAGCCCAGACTTCAACCGCCTTACACGGTCTTGCTGGACTTGGAGGGGCCTCCCAGTTAACCCAAGTTCCTTCGGCAGTTCATCAGGTTCAACAGGTTCGTCAGGTGGCAGACCATGTTCCAATCGATGCCGTTCAAGAGCACGCATCAATCGAAAGTTTGACCCGTTCTGTGGAGGTTGCTCAGGATGTCACTGAATTCAAAGATTCTGCACAGATGGAACTTGCAGAAAAGGCATTGCGCACCTCGCGAACGCCTGCTTTCGACGAACCAGCCATCACGGGTTTTCGGAAGCGTGAGTGATTCAAACATTCTCTGAAAACCATCAATTTCCAGTGACCCCTACGGGGTCATCGAACGGCCATGACTATATGCAACATGATGCTCCGATGATGCGTTGGTGCTTATGCGTCGCTTATCCCCATTGACCCTTGTTGCCCTTTTGTTGCTACAAACTCTTGCCGTCGGCATGGCCGCTCCAGCGAGTGCTGTGTCTGCCCGTGGTGGTGCAAACGATGACTTCAGGGTGACCGGAATCTCAATCGGAAACGCAAGTTCAGACGCAGAAACATGGGTTCAATCCAACGGAACAACCGTTGACTACATTTTCCAAGGTGAGTCGATCGAGGTCACGATGACCATCGCTCGGGGTGGAACTGCATTCTCTGGAAAAACAACAGATGCGATGCTTCAAATTGTGCACCCGATTGGTTTTGTTGTTCAAACGTTCACTTGGACATCCAATGATTTGATTGGTGGCCAAGGTGATTCGGCATCCTTTGTTTGGACCGCAACTGACGCACATTCGATCCTCGACACCTCCACCAACGATCTTTCTGGTGGTATGATTCTTCGAGCCATGGTGGACAAAGACTCCAACGGTGATGACCGAAACGACAACGACGTCAAGGAACT
>CALKDX010000019.1 GCA_938084455.1 Candidatus Poseidoniaceae archaeon | reverse complement strand
GGTCGATCCTGTCGTCGAAATCGAGGATGAAAATCACAGCCACACCGATCTGCTCGCCCACCGATTGCAGACCGACAACATGGTGCTCATCGACTACCACAACCTCAACTGCGATGGAAATGTTGCACCTCCTCCAGAACTTGACAACGTGGCAGGAAGGCCGTGTTTCCCAGAATACAAGAACGTCGGACCGACCCCGGGTGACTCCTCCGAAATTGCAATCGAGGGCAACTTCATGGAAGATTGCGTCAAGAACCCTGACGGAACCGGTGGTTGCTATGCTTACGTTTCCTCGTACAATCAATTCGAAATTTTGGATATCTCTGAGCCGAACAACATTGTCTTGCTCTCGACCTACTATGCAGAGGTTGGCCGCATGATTGACATCAAGGTCACCCCTGACAACAACTGGGTGCTTGTCAACCACGAATTGACCAACAGCGACCTCGATCCGATTCCAACCGATGATGACGCTAACAGCGGTGCGAACCGACTGGACGTGATTTCAGTCGTCAACAAGAACGAACCAATCAAGGTCGCAGAATGGAACAACCCTCCAGCAGGATTCCACAACCAAGACATGCATGTGGACTGTGACTGGGAGCCAGCCAACCCGCTTTGGTCCGTCGAAGAATGCCACCTCTTCCTCTACGGGGCAGACCCTTATCCGGAAATGGTTGAAGGTGACTCGGGAACCTTCTACAAAGGCACTCAGATTTTCTATGTCCCTCTTGGCTTTGAATCGTGGAACCCCACATCGACCGACGAGCAACAGAATGACAGCCGGCAAATCATTCGCTGGGGCGGCTACTCTCCTGAACCAGAAACAACATGCGGTGGCTCAATTTTCAACCACGACAACGTCTTCCACATTCACCCAATCACTGGACAGAAACTCCTCTACATCTCTTACTGGGATGCAGGATTGAGGATCGTCGATGTCACGAACCCACCAGAAGTTCCAGACCCGGAAGGCGTCACTTGGCCACAAGACAATGAAGTTGGTCGCTGGCTTGGTTGCCCAAGCGCTGACGACGGATGGTACGGTCCTGACGGCGGTGGCCATGCCAACCTCACCTCTGAAGAATGGGGTGGCAGCACGGGCGCTCTCAACGGCAACGGCTGGATTCACTATGCGGTTCCTTACGACCATCTGTTGTGCAACGGTGCAAAGGACACCGACCCGATGGAAACTTGGGACGCTGAATGTGGCACAGGTCCAAGCGATGCTGAATTCGGTATCAACTGGCGCCATTTGACCATGATCGCACCGGAGTACGGCACCAACACCAACCACACCGGATACATCTGGACCATTGACACCACCGATCCAGCCAAGCCATTCTTGATGAGCAAGTGGAAGCTCCCTGGTTCAAGCATCTTGCCTGACGGCAGCGAACACCCTCACCACTACATCCCTGGCGGCTACATCTACAGCCCTCACAACGGTGACACCGGCACCAACGGCAACGTCTACTGGACGCATTACCACGCAGGCAACTGGGTGACCGACCATAGCGACATCTGGCAAGACCTCGTTTGGGTTGACGGCGTGCCAGCACCGGAAATCGGCTACCCAGCCATCGCTCAAATGTCTGAAACCAAGACCATGGGTTACTTCCTGCCTTCGGGCCCGACATGGATGGAAGACCCTAAGGAAACGCTCGGCTATGACATGGCTGACTGTTGGGCTTCGTGCATGATCCCATTCGATTGGGGCTTGCAGTACGATCCTCGTGGTTACCTGTTCATCTCAGAAATGGTATCGGGCGTGTATGTGGTGCAAATGGATGAAGACAAGAATCCAGACTTTGTCTATCCGCCGTTGTATCCGTCCACTGAAGATGCTTCAGACGAGTGAAACTAAGGTTGCGCCAACAGGACTTCGGAGACTGGGAAGTCTTCGAGCGCAGTCGAGACAGCAAACACAGACATGATGTTGAGGATCACAAGAACACAACTGAGCAATGCGATCCCAATCATGACGCATGTGAAGCGGATCACGAACATGAATGGAGCAAAAAAAACCATTCTTGACTTGGACTCAAAGTCCGGCTTAGAGACGGTTTCTTGAGTCACACAAATACAGTGTTTCACTGTTTTTAAACCTCATCAGTCGGATAATTCCGAACTTCACTCAGAAGAAAAATCATACCAATTTGGTTTGAATTGAGCCGCTTTTTGGCCGGACTGCGGTGTTGATGCTCCACACTCTACCAACTGTTTGCCACATCGATTCTTTAATGAGCGCTGCCGGTGAATCTGAATTGCCACTAAAGGCCTCGCCTTCGTGTACCACAAGGCCATCCAAAGGAACTGCGTCGACGATAGGAATACCATCTTGCAGAAGTTTGGCAATGTCACTCAGCGTATTGGTGTCATTGCGCTCGCACATCGAAGCCATCCGCTCTTCCATCCATGGTGGGAACAGATGAATTTCGTCTGCTTTGAGCAAATCATGCTTGTCATGTGTGATGGATTCAGACTGAGTGAGGCAGACCTTGAAGCCATGATCGTGAAGCATACGAGCGATGATCGAGGCTACAATACCGTCGCCAACGACTGCATAGAGGCGTTCATTTTGACCAGGAGGGCGATTGATGTGTGCTTCGTAGGCATCTGTATCCAATCGCGAAGCATGCGTCACAACATCCCGCTTGCGGACCACACCCATCACCGGCATTGAGGGAAAGAAAGGTCGGTCAAACAGCCCGTGGCACCATTGAACACCAACCACAGAAGATGGGTCGCGCCCATCAAGTGCATACTTGTCATTGAGTGCCTGACCAATGTACAGAGAGTGTTCCAATGACTCGGTCCAGAGCGGTACTGCCTTGCCCCAAGTCATGCGCAAATTATTGTGCAATTCCCCATGACGTAGCAGTGAGCGTTGACAGAGATTCCACAATTTTAGTGGTGATTCTGCATATTCCATTTCGTGGTCCTTCAGCAGTACGACTCGTGGATCATCAGCTGTTTCTCGCCATGACTGAAGCGCCCATTCTGGTAGGTTCGATGAATCATAAGGGTCTGAAGCAGAATAGATGTGATGCCAAGGATGTTCGCGGAAAATCAACAACTCATCGAGGTATTTTTCTGCAGATTTTGTACCCACTGCTGCCGCTTCTCTGGCCACCCGCATGGGGGAGAGAAAACCATAGTGGAAGGCAGCTGAAAGACGGGACACACCCGAAGGGTCTGCGGCGTTGTTGCGCCGCTTAGCATAGCCGTTCAGTCCCTTGTCGTAGAAAGCCTGCCACTTGCTCAGTGCTGCTCGTTCTCCGCCTCGTTCGTGCCACACTGGCAAAACGGTTGGATCGATGGAACACGTGCGCAGAAGAGTAAATCGATTCTCGAGGTTCTTGATATCCTCAGTGACGTTGACCGGTTCAAAGGGCAACGGTCCAGTGTAGGGTTCTGGCCTGGCTTCACACGCAGGCCACGAGGCTTGCAAGCGCTGCTTTCTCATGCGCTTGGTGGCATCACGGAACTTGTACGGCCGGTCAACCGATTTGCCAAACAACGGCATTGGAATCACACAGTGGCAGTCGACATCGAGCACTGGGCATGCTGCCGTAGCAGCAATGGTGTCAACCCAATCGGTCCACGGAGGCAATGGAAAGAGATCGGTGATGATGCAACTGGCTGATTGGCTAAACGCCTTCATTACCGATGGGCGATGGCCTTCTCTTGCCACATGAAGCACATACCTGAGGCCTGCTTTCCTGCATCCCTCATCCATATCGACAGCGGCATCAAGCAGCATGGTATGATGGCGCAACGAGGCATGTGGATAGCGTTCATCAATGCCGTGATAGATCAACAACGGCAGGTCATGTTGAGCGGCAATATGCCGTCCAACTTCGATGGCTGGATTTTCATGCAAGCGGAATGAAGACTTGAGCCAAACCACCACAGGCCCCGTTTCATGGGGCGCTTCGATGCCGTTGCGCTGACGGGTCCGCTCTGCCAAATGCGGGGGGGAGCCGTCCATCATGGCATTTGGTCGGTTCAATGAGATATATACCGCTGTTTAACCACAGCAGAAAGGAAGGCTACTCTGATTCAGTTGCAAAATATCGGAAGAAGAAGTACACCGATAAACCGGTCAAGAGGTGCCAAAGAGCGTGGTATTGGAACAGAGAATTCGGATTGCAAG
>CALKDX010000018.1 GCA_938084455.1 Candidatus Poseidoniaceae archaeon | reverse complement strand
CCTTGTTGAGGACGAAGACGACGACAACGATGGTATGTCTGACGAAGATGAAGCCATCATCGGCACGGACCCTGTCAATCCTGACACCGACGGTGATGGATTCTGTGATGGAAATGGAACCGGCGATGGCTCGTGCTATCCTGGTCCTGATTCCTCACCGCTTGACCCACTGCTCCCAGTCAACACCGATGGTGATGCCTACCCTGACAACGATCCTGATGGCGAAGGCGGACTGATTGCTGATGACGATGACGACAACGACGGCTTCCTTGACACAACTGAAGTGGAATGCCTCAGCGACCCACTCAACGCCACAGACATGCCAAACGACTTGGATGGCGATGGCATCTGTGATGTGCTTGATCCCGACATGGACGGCGATGGCTTGCTCAATGATGTGGAAACTGACACGGGCGTCTACAACAACACCGCTGACACCGGAACGGATCCTGCAAACGCTGACACCGATGGTGATGGCGTCTGTGATGGGCCTGAAGTTCCTGCCAATGGCGGATGCGCTGCTGGACCCGATGCATTCCCACACGATGCTGCAGCATCGCTTGATACCGATGGCGACGGAATGCCGGACGGACTTAACGGAGAATCCACAAGCACACCTCCACTTGTCGAGGACCTTGATGACGACAACGATACTTGGCCGGATGAAATCGAAGCCTTGTGCGGCAGCAGTTCAGTTGACCCCATGGATCGCCCAGACGACACCGATGGCGATGGAACCTGTGACGCATTGGATGATGTGATGGATTTGCCGTTCAACCTGTCCTATCCTACACAATACGTTGACCTGTTCGTCAACCAAAGCATGGACCCATTGATGCCTAATGTCACCGGCATGGGCGAAGTCGCTACTTGGGAAATCGAAGGCGACCTGCCAGATGGATTGACCTTCGGCATCAGTGAAGCACGAGCTGCTCTACTTGATGGCGGATTGCGTGGCACACCCGTCAACGCTTCTGAACCTGTGAACCTCATCATCTGGGCCAACAATTCGGCCTACAGCCAATCCTTTGACTTGTCACTGACCGTGTTTAACGACTCAGACAATGACAGCCTACCCGATGAGTTGCCTGATTCATACCTTGGTAACCTGACCGCAGACACAGACGACGACAACGACGGTTATACTGACGAAGAAGAAGCTGCATGTGGCTCGGACGCCTATGATAACACCTCAAGCCCTGAAACCATCGAAAGCACAGTCTGCGCTCGCATCAGTGGCGATTCTAGCCCTGATGACGATGATTCAATCAACTGGATGTGGTGTTTCCCATGCCTCCTGCTCCTGCTCTTGGTTTTGTTTGTTGTTCTGTTCTTCGGTAAGGATCAGATTCTTGTGCTCCTTGCAGATGGCCCAGAGCCCGAGAACACCAGCGCAGAACCTGCGTTCATCGCCGGTGCGGGTACGGAAGACGATCCGTTCATTCTCACCCCACTTGAAAACATCAAGCCGGGTAGCGTTCATTCGAGCGTGGAAGAAATCACCATCACAAGCATGAGTGACATCAGGGTCGAAATGCAAGACTACAACGAATTCGACAACTACACTCGATTCCAGATGTTTGAAGGAGCCTTCACAGAAGAAAGCACCCGGGAACTCGCCATTGGTAAGGATGGAGAGATTGTCATCAACTTCAAGTTCGATGACAGTGATTACCCAACCTATGAAGGCGGCACCTACGAGGGTCGTCTCAAACTTGGAAAGGCCAGCGTGTACTTCCTTTGGAGCGTCACAATCGAAGCGGATGAAGTCAAGGCTGAATCCGAGAAGAAGAAGACCATCAACCGCATCAAGAAGCGAAAGAAGGACATCGATTTCGACCGCATTGGAACCGCCACCAAGAAGGACAAAGACGACCTCCAAACCATCAAGGGCATTGGACCTTACAGTGAAGAGAAACTCAACGCATTGGGCATCTTCACCTTCGCACAACTGGCCAAGTTCGACCGTGATACGGAAGACAACGTCAATGAAGCGATTGAGCACTACCCTGGACGAGTTCATCGAGACGAATGGGTGAAGCAAGCCCGTGGCAAGATCGAAGCGGAAGTTGAAGCAAACGAGGCTGCTCTGAAGGCTGCTGAAGAAGAACGACTCAAGGCTGAGCAAGAAGCACAGGCTGAGGAAGATCGAATCAAGGCCGAAAAGCAAGCAGAAGAAGCAGAAAAGCAAGCCGCCAAGGAAGCAAAGGCACAAGCCGATGCCGATGCCATGGCTGCTAAGGAAGCCAAAGCCGCTGAAAAGCAAGCCGCCAAGGAAGCAAAGGCACAAGCCGATGCTGAGGCAAAGGCTGCTAAGGAAGCCAAGGCCGCTGAAGAGAAGGCTGCCAAGGAAGCCAAGGCCGCCGAAGAGAAGGCTGCCAAGGAAGCCGCCGCTAAGAAAGCCAAGCCTGCGAGCAAGGAAGCCAAGAAGAAAGAAGAACTCAAGCGGGTTCAAGAACGCTCGGAAACGATTGACTTTGCGATCCTTGGAACAGCCAAGGCAAGCGACAAAGACGACCTTCAGGTCATGAAGGGCATCGGTCCATTCATCGAAGAGAAACTCAATGCTTTGGGAATTTACACCTACCTGCAAGTCTCGAAGATGACCTCGAAACTTGAAACTGATGTCAACGAAGCCATCGAATTCTTCCCTGGCCGTGTTAAGCGGGACCAATGGGTCAATCAGGCGAAGATTTTGCTCGGTGAAGATGTGAAACTCGATGAGAAGGCACTCAAGCAAGCTGAAGACCTCGAACGAATCTCGAAGAAGGCTGAATCAATTGACTTCGCAACGCTCGGTGTTGCAAGTGCTTCGGAAAAGGATTCACTGCAGACGATCAAAGGGATTGGTCCGTTTATCGAAGAGAAGTTGAACGCTCTGGGTATCTTCACCTTTGAACAAGTTGGAAACATGACGTCGGAAATCGAAGAACAGGTCAACAAGGCCATCGAGTTCTTCCCTGGCCGAGTCAAGCGAGACGAATGGGCAAA
>CALKDX010000017.1 GCA_938084455.1 Candidatus Poseidoniaceae archaeon | reverse complement strand
ATGGCTTTGAGGAATTGGTTGGTGCCTAGAACACCCTTGACATTGTTTGAATCGTTCAGGACAATGACAATGCCGCCCTGAATGCTCATCATTCTCTTTGCCCCTTCTTGGAGCGTATCGTCCACGCCCACAGTGATGTGTTCGTCATCTAAATTCAGGTCTGCAACGGTCTTTGCCATAGCGAGAGGAGGTTGACACCGCCCTATCAGTCTTACCACGCCGTCAGGAATGGCTGAACAAGATAACAGTCGGACTTAAGACTCGACCATATCCAATTCGCTCAAGTTGAACCATAGTTCCAACCGGGTAAGCGTGATCTTCCATTTGCCCATTCAACTCGAGAAGTTCTCCATCGTCTGCTAGAATGAGTGTGCCTGGTGTGCTTTGTGCATCACTTAACCAGTGGACAATTGGTCGGTTGTCTTGGCGATCGATGGACTGCACTGCGGCATCCGTTCCTGTTAACGTCACATCAGCAAATCCTTTGAGACGTAATTCCCCCTTAGCAGAATCATCCTGTTCAATCCAAATGGCGGGACTTGTCAGATCAAAGGTACGTTTTCCTTGCTCCTCATGGTTTGGATGAACATCCACTGAAACGCTTGAGGGGTGTTCTCCTGTGAGGTTGAATTGCTGTGGTGATCGGATAAATGCCAAGCGAGGGGCTTCATCGTCAATTTGTTTCGTGTTGTGTGAGAAGAGGGTGGTGAGCGGCACTGATATGTCCTTTTGAGTGACTCCTAATTCAATCCAAAACGCCCTCAAGGCCTCGGCTGTAATCCCTCGGCGCTGTAAGGCTGCAAGGGTCGGAAGGCGAGGGTCATCCCAACCAGTGAAGTGGCCCGCTTCGATGTCTCGACGCATTTGTGACGTTGAAAATCCTCCCCACTCGTGTACCTTCACCCGGCCCCAATACATTGTTTCTGGATATTCCCATCCAAAGTGTTCGTAGAGCAGCGTTTGTTTTCGAGTTGAATCCATCAAATCCTTTCCACGGATGATGTGCGTTACACCTTGTAGGTGATCTTCCACAGCGCTCTGGAAATCCAGCAGTGGCCATACACGGTAGGTTGAACCGATTTCTGGCCGTGGGTGTGGATGGTTGGCGGTGTCCTGCATTCGCAGTGCAGGCCAGTCCCTCAGGGCCGGATTTTTCAGTGTCATGTCCGTTTTGACTCGCACAACAGCGTCTCCAGGTTTGAATGTTCCATCGAGCATTTTGCCCCACAGGTTCATGTTGGTCTCGGTGGAGTTTCCTCTGCATGGGCATTCGGTTTTGTCAACCCTAAACACCTTGAATGCCTCACCTGAACAACGGCAAACATATCCAAAGCCAGCCTTCAGCATTTGCTCCGCATGTTCGTAGTAGTGAGGGATTTGATCGCTTGCGATCACGACTCTGTGCGGTGCATAACCCAGCAACCAACCGGCTTCCGTTTCAATGTCCTTGTAGGCACTGACAAGTGGAGGTTTGACCACTGTGTCGGTATCATCGAACCTCAAGATCAGTTCTCCGTCCCATTCCTTGGCGTATTCACCATTGATGACAATGCCTCGAGCATGGCCGAAACTCATAGGTCCGTTTGGATTTGGAGCAAAACGAAGAACGACATTTCCTTTTTCGGCATTCTTCAATTCTGGCAAACCAACTCTTCGTTCCTTTTTTTCTCGCTTTTCGAGAAGATGTGGTGCTTCTTCATTGAGCACGGCACGCAATGCATCCAATCCTTCACGTGCAGCCATTGCGTTCGCTTCAGCAACTGCTTTTGCGATCAATGGTGAGATGATTTTGCCGTGGGGTCGCAAGTCGGCACGTGAACCCATAAGGCGACCAATCACAGACCCTGGTGCGGCCTTACCTTCGTATTCAATCGCGTTCTGGATCGCAAGATGTCGAAATGAGTTTAGGGTGGCTTCATCGGGTAACCAAGACATGGGACTCACTCTCTCCTGTTGCCTTCCCTTCATCAAGTGCGTGGCTGTGAAATCAGGTTAGACCTCAAACAGAGTTCGCTGAGCATCGCTCACCCATGTTCTGAGCGGGGGTTCCTCTTGATGCAGAGCGAACCAAGCACGGTGAACGGTTTTCCACGACCAACGTAATTCCGGGTGGGGAGTTTTCCCCTTCAATAGACTCGGTAAAGCTGCTTTTGTGTACGGATCTGATGGGTATCCCGAACCGATACCAAACCCTAACTGTTCAGCAAGTTGAGCAATGCATTCGTCTCGTTTGACCTTGGCGAGAATGCTTGCCATACCGACCACTGCATGATTCGTGTCTGCCTTGTGTTCCGAATGGATGGTGCTGTCGGTCCAAGGCCATTCAACAAGCCGTGCAGCAATGCGATCTGTGAACCTGTCGGCATTGACATCACATGCATCATTGAGGATGTGAACTCCATCGCCAAGTTGTGTTCGAAAAGGATTGAGCGCTTCAGCGAACAACTCGACTTCGAGCAAGTTCAGACCGTTGTTCGATACGGCAGCATCGATGCGAGGTGGGGGGCAGACAACGATTTGGTGCAACCAACCACGTTGGTTTGCTTGTTGGTGAAACCATGCGGCCATCGCCGTTCGCTTGGTGTGGTTTAGGTCCTTTGAGTCGCGGATTCCATTTTCAGAGAGGAGGTGAACATCTTCGGTCGGAAGGGCAACAGAACCTACAACAAGCGGTCCGAGAACAGGTCCTCGCCCTGCTTCATCAACACCTGCGGTCCACATCATCACACATCCAACTCATCAAGGTCAAGACCTGTGGGGGCATTTGGTAACGGGACCGTTGGCGATTGTTCGCCCGGGGATGGTTGCTCTAGGATTGCTTTAGGGTCGCGGCGAATCGTCAAGTTTTGAGGGATTTCCACATCCGGTAGGACTTCCTTATTCCCAACTGGTTGAGCTACATTGCCGGCTGCAATATCAGTAAGCAGCCCATCCGCTTGGGCAATGGTTCGTTGCCTGTCTTGCTCATCCAGTGCCTGAGCAGCCGCTTCGTGAACCTCTGTTTGAACCGGTTCAAGGGCTTGTGTTGGTGCGCCTGCACGGTTGGTGAACGCCTCCTGAAAGTGTCGAGAGGAGACCTGTAGTGTCGGCTCTGTAGCCTGTTGGACTTTTCTCTCAGTAAATTTCTGCATCCAATCCTGAGGCTCTTCCACAGGTTTTGGTGCATGCAATTCATCGTACAGCGCCTGTTCTTGTGCTCTTGCTTTGCGAGCTGAAAGTGCCTTTTGGATGATGAACACGGACAGGCATACTGATGCAATCACCCATATCCATGCCATAAAAATCCCGACTGTCGCATCCATGATGGCTGCGAGGTCGAACCAACCAGATTCTTCTTCGACAGGTTGCCAAGCCATCCCCAGATAGGCTCCCGTACTGGTGTGAATAAATGGTTCATCTGGGACAAATTGTGAGCGCACTGTTGTGTTCACATACACCGTTCCGTTGCTTTGCTGATCCTGAGGTAGGTCGACCCATGCTTCGATGGTGAAGTTGAAGCCGATTGGAATCTCAGTGATTTCATACGATCGGGGGTATTCGACTCCATCCTCATACACTGCAATGAATGGTGGGATAAACGACATAGGAGTCGAATGTGACGACTGAAGTTGGACAAGTAAACCATCAATCGCATTGCCCTCATTTCGCGCAGTCATCGAGATTGTAAGTCTTCCATTCGAATCGATTTCTTCCACGATATCGGAAAAAACCCAATTGATCACAGGGGCTATTTTGGTAGGAATTGCAATTTCCTCGATGACTGTATTGGTCCCGCTAAGTAGGATTTGAACACCAACATCACCGGTTGTGAAGGCGAGGGACTCTTCCTCTGCTGTGATTGAAACCGCAGCGAACGTCGTGCTTTCGTATGGATTGAGGTACACTGTTGTGGTCAACAGCGATGCAGAGAGGTGGTCGGGAACATCCGATAACTCGATTGCGAATGTGTCTGGTGCGTTCCCAGTGTTTTGAATCATGAGCAGGGCTTGGCAGGAGGCGTTCGGTAAGAGGTCACGGCATTCATCAGTTTGGAGTGCTGCGGTTGCGTTTCGTTGCCATTCGATGACGGCCCCCACATCAACAGTCCGCACCCGTTGAGGCGCTCCCTCTGCGAACACCCGTACCCTCACATCGATTGCTCCAAAGTAGTCGCCGGGGGCTTGGAAACCAATTTCAATGGTTCTTGATTCATTTGGGCTCAATTCAACATCTTCGAGTCCACTAAACAGCGCCATTGTCCAACCGTTTCGTGCAATTCGATCACTCAGGTCGACACCCGGAATTGGTTGCCCTTCAGTATCAATGGCTTGCAGCGTGATGTTCAACCGATTGTTCGAATTTCCAACGTTTCGAACATCGACCTCGATGCGGTTATTTGCGCCAGGGTCGAGGATCAAATCGGGCCCCTTTGCATCGATTGAAGCGTTCCTATACGTGCCGAGGATGAGGTCAAATGACCACTGTGAAACGGCTCGATCAATGCTTGAGACCGCTTTCAATTGGAATCGAGGACCCGTCCCAGTAAGCGGTGATCCATCCACCACTGTTGGTACATCCACCCAGACATAGACATAGGCCAGTTGCCCAGGTTGTAATGTCTCGTAGGCATTCACACCATCAGAATCGTTCATGTTCCATCCCCAATTCCAGCCGCTTTGGGTGTAGAAATTGAACGTCACATCTTCCGGATACGACCCGTTATTTGTGATGTTCACCGCCACTGAAGTTCGGATCCCCGGGTCGCTGTCAAACGATGAAATTCCCTGCACTCCAAAGTCCAATCGGGAATAGGGTGCTACGAGGACTGACAAATTCTCTTCAACGCTCCATGTGGAATTGCTCTCCATTGTGAGTGAGAGGGCGATGCTTAGTGTGCCGTAGCTAGCAGTTGCGCCGCCGCTGAGATTGAATTTCAAGGCCTTGAGAAAACCGGGTTCAATCGAGTGAGTGAGGGGTAACCCTGAGATGGATAGGTCGGATGGGACTTCAGTTGCCTCGATGGTGAAGATCTGCGCGTCGGTGCCTGTGTTCTGTACTGTGAACGGGACCTCAATCAATTCATTGCGATGGACTACGACATCATTCAATCCAATCAGTTCTGCCGATTGTTCCCTTCCATGAACTTCCTCGGCCTGCACCATCGATGCGGCCAAGGGTGTTGCGACCTGGAACAGCAGCATCACGACGATGAGGCCCCAGCGCATGCTTCCTCCAAACCATGGCCCACTTCAACATGACCCCTTTCATGGGTCATTGTTTGTTCGCATTGTTCATCAACAAGTTCGAATTGGGCGAATGTATGCCCCCAATTTGGCCCTTTGGAAAAAAGAAGGAACCACTGTCTTTAGAAGAAGAAGCTCCAGCCCCAGTCATTTACAAAAAAACAGCAGATGTCGGAATCGAATCCACCTCCACCGACCAACAGAAAGCTGATTACAAGGCAGCGCTTTCATTCTTTGGAAACGGACAAGATACCGTGAAAAAAGCGGAGGAACAATCCCAACACTATGATGGAATCAGTGGGACACAATCGAATCCTGCTAAGTCAACAACCGTTGCACCCCCACCCGCCACTTGGGTGCATCACACCGACGGCTATCACTACAAGCGCCTCGATGACGGCACGTTCGACCCTTTGGCTCATGTCAAAAACGATGATGGAACATACCAACCATATTCCTGATCACCAAAGCGTCGGGACCGGGCGTATGAGATGAGCGCCATCGTGGTTGGCCGAATTGACTTCTCGGCTGACAGCATAGCTGTCGACCAGCATCGGACTAGGTTGACTTCTATGGTCCGTACCTGCGAGGTACCCGTCGATGGCTTCTGATTCGAGCAGCAATGGCATCCGGTGATGAACATGGTTTACATCGTCATTTGCATCCACCGTAACAAGGGCAAATGATTCGATGTGGTCGCCCGAAGGGGAAGACCAGGTCTCCCAAATACCCCCCAGCCAGCAGGTTCCCCCATCCATTCGATGGTGATACCATGGGATCTTGCCTTGAACGCTCGTCATCCATTCATACCATCCATCGGCTGGAACCACGCAGCGCCTTCGCGACCATGCATGTTTGAACATCGGCTTCTCATCGATGGTTTCGGCACGGGCGTTTGTTGGTTCATGGGTGGAGGCCTTGGACCAATGTGGTCGCAGCCCCCAACGCATGAGTCGAAAATGCCTCGGAGCTGCCCCGTGACCATCAATTGCAGTTTCCGTGATGACGGGGACCCATTTGGTCGGTGCAACATTCCAGGATGGGGCGAATGGAGTGAGTTCGGATAACGGCTCGGCACCAAGGGTTTCTGCAATTTCATTCAACGGTGTTGCTAGTGCAAAGCGCCCACACATACCATCGCCTCAAACCGGATCAGGTATCGCCTTCTCAAGTTCCTTGAGATCGAACTCAGCCCCGCTTAGTGGGACTCTTAGTTCATAGTGGTCACCAATTGCAGGATCCATCTCGCCAAAACAACCGACATGGATTCCATCGATGACAACCTTCGCACAACGTCCTGCAAGCCAAGGACCCATGGTGCCTTTGAGGGGCTCAATGGTATACTCCGTTGCCCCTAAGTCCCGTAGGATTGCTTGAATTCGTCCACGTACTGCGGCAAAACCTCCACCTTGCTCAGCTACGAGGAATGCGAATCGCTCACCGTTTTTGTGGTCTCGTACCACGGTGCCCAGTTCATAGACCGCTTGAGGGAGATCATGGTGTCGATTTGATGCGAGAAGCCTAAACAACCCCGGGAGTAAATACTGGCGGAGCAACGTGTGTTCGATTGTAATCGGATTGGTAATTCGAGTCACATCACCCATGGCCGGCCATCGCATGGCTTCGAATTGGTCGGTATCGTTTGACAGGGTGAGTGATTGAATTTGCATCATGCCTAATCCTTGAAGAGCGTCACGAATTCGCCTGCGGATATGGTTGTCTTTACGAGGCAATGCAGTCAATGGGGCTCGTGGAACATCGGTTCCCAAATCTTCGTATCCATGTCCAATAGCCACTTCTTCGACGAGGTCAATCGGGTGCAGTATGTCAAATCGCCATCGAGGCATGGCAAAGGTGAGGATGTGATCGCCATCCACTATGTCAGCCATGTTTTTGGGTGTTCGTACTGGAGCATCCTTTGCTGGTAAGCGACCTGCGAATTGTCCACCCATCCGTGTAATTGCTGAATGAATCTCTTCATCAGAAAGAGAACGGCCAAGGAGACCATCAAGCAGTCGTTGTGTCACTCTGTGTTCGATTGGGGTTGGATTTGGTAGGTGTTCGACCGTTCCATCAAAGCCCGTAATCTCAACGGATTCAACCGTCCCGCCACGTTCTTCAAGTTGGCTTGCAATGAGCATGAGACTGGATTCACATGCCCTGCGGTCCCAGCCGGTGACATCGATGAAAAAGTCCTTGGTTTTTGATGTGACAGTGGTGTGATTGCCATTGATAATTGGTGGGAATGAGAGGACTGCACCAGTGCTGTCAACAATCACTGGGAATTCAGACATGCCCTCTAACAAATGGGCGTAATCAATTCCTTTCGGATGGTGTTGGAGTATTGATTCGATGGACATTGGCTCTTCCATGGCAAGGGGGGTGAACGATTCAGTGGAGGGAACAGTTTTGACTTTGAATGGCGGCGATAGCACCGATAGGTCGTGAACGCCTATGGATGCTCTCTTACGTCCTCGTCCCAATGCAAAATGGAGTTTTTCTTGGTGATCCATCAACGCTTTGATGAATGCTTCATGTTCGTCCTCATCGGTTCCAGTGTGTACGCCTCGTACCACTGCGCCCAAAATAATCGGACGTACTTTTTCCAATGATGCATCTACTTCCATGGTTAATGAGCCCTGCTTCACATCCAGTGTTGGTTTTGAATCTGCACCATACAGGAAGGGACGCATGGCCCGTGTGAGCGTTTCTCCTGAGAGTAAATCGGGCCGATCAGGGAAAATTTCGATGTCAAGGGTCTGTTCATTGCACGCATCGATATCGGTGCCAAGAAGTGGTAATTCATCTGCCATCCTGTTGATGTCATTGGTGATTCCATGGCTCGCTAAGAGGCTTTGAATCAGGGATTGGTCAACAGATATTGTAGGCATGATCTCACCTCATTGAGCAAACCAGTGTGGCAGAGGCCGTTCATAGCCAACCAATCGCAGTCCACTGATGGCTGCAGTTTCGTAATCGAGCGCCCTCAAATTCTGTCGTTTTAGATTGTCAATTGAATCAAGCCCTAACCTTGCTAAGATGGCTGATAATTCTTGATGCATGCTCTGAAGCCAATGCGCTAGGTCATTGGCGTCTGCCATTGGGACTTCACAAGCAATCACCTTGACACCGGATGCTCGAAGCACAGCCACATCATGCGCACTTGCAGAAAGACCGAGCATGACGCCAGAATCGGTGTGGGTGCCTTCGAGATGAGCCTTTGTTGAGCGTCCAATTAACGGAAGGGCTGCTGCTTCGGCGACCCCGCTTCCATCTTCGATGCGGGAAAATGCAAGGTCTGCATTATGGTGTGCAGCCCGAACATGTAGATTCGTTGTTCGTCCTAAGGCATTGAGGAATGCAAATGGTTTCTCCCTTCCAAGGAGGGTTCTCAACGCAACCAAGAATCCATCAATTTGTTCGGAATTCATGGCTGGCATGTTATCAAAATCAATCACGACACCAGAACTCGCCTTGAGCAGTTCCGGTGCGTCTGCGAGATTGTGTTGATCGAGCAGAACATAATCGACAGCCCGTGGATTTGAACTCACTAGGAACGGTTGTTGAGCCAACAAAGAAGCTGCGTGAGCCATTGCATCCTTGGGCAACAACAGGTCATTCCCGTTTTCAATCAAGGCCAACACTGGGAGCGGTAGGGCAGTAGGTGTTGCTTGCCCGCCCCTTTCCCCAACCAATGTCACAGTGTCGTAAGTAGCGTAAGAGGAAGTGTGGTGTGATTGGTCAGGAACCAAGCCAACCATCGACAAATCCGAAGTTGACATTTGCCCTCCCTCAGTTTCTATGTTCATTGTCTCTGAGGGAGTCAAGCAGACAGCGTCGCTTGGTATTTCGAGTTCCTCATCGTCGAGTTGTTTGTTGATGGATTTGACTTCTGCCGCCGTTAATGGACGCAGTGAAACGCCTTGGGGTGGTGTGGGGCAACGGCCATTGATGACAATTCGGCCACCTGTCATTCCAGCGCCAGGGTCGCTGCCAACGTCGCCGTGGATGACGATTAGGCCGTCATTCATACCGCCGCCAACTCGCGCCCCCGCTCTGCCTCGTACAACGAGTAAACCTCCCGCCATGTGAGCGCCAGCATCGTCGCCCACGCCGTCAAGAATGCTGATTTTACCATCCCTCATAGCAAAGCCAGCGAAACCACCAGCGTGTCCTTCACACACAATCGTGTTGCTCCGGTTACCAGCACCCAAAAATGCACCAGCATCGCCTTGCAATGTAAAGGTGCCACCGCTTCCAAACGGAGCGGTCCAAGATCCGAGCACTCCGAGTGCCCTCATTCGGGCACCTTTCGGTAAGTCTGGGCATAATCCAAGTTCGCCGTTCTTTGGAACAGGCTCCCCAGCATTTGTCCAACCAATGCGGAGAATTGCATTTTGTTCGGCCGCAGCAACAAGCCGGGGTCCAAGTTTGGAATTGATGTTGAAGGAGCGTTCAACCACATCATGAGCCTCGGCCATGTTGAAACGCTGTTGCTTCCCATCCAAATAGCCTCCCGTGTTGAAGCGTGAGATTGTCGGGTTCTCAAACTGGGTAAAGCCTGCGGAAGTAGGATAGATTGTTGTGTCCTTTGTCAACGATGTGTTAATAGAGGTTCTTCAAGGGCACACCTAATGAGAACCATGACCATCAAAGTGGCAATTAACGGATACGGAACCATCGGAAAGCGCGTTGCAGACGCAGTTGATGCGCAAGACGATATGGAGATTGTCGGCGTCACAAAAACCCGTCCAGCCTTTGGTTGCGACCTAGCCGTGCGCAAAGGATATCCGATCTTTTGCACCTATGATGATTCAGACCGCATCGCAGCGTTCACAGCGGCAGGCTATGAGTGCCATGGTGGACTGAGTGACCTGTTGCAAATTGCTGATATTGTGATTGATTGTTCTCCGGGCAAGGTTGGTGCATCGAACAAAGAAAAGTACCAAAATGCTGGTGTTAAGTGGATTTTCCAGGGTGGAGAAAAGCACGCAATGACCGAGATGTCCTACACCTCGTCGGCGAACCATGCACAAAACCTCAATGTCGAAGGAACTCGGGTTGTTTCGTGCAATACAACAGGTCTTTCTCGCACCCTCGTTCCTCTCTACGAACATTGTGGATCACTTTCGGTGGAATGCACCATGATTCGCCGTGCAGCGGATCCAGGAGACTCAAACAAAGGCCCAATTAACGCCATTAAGCCGGTCCTCAAAGTTCCCTCTCACCACGGACCTGACGTCATGACGGTCAAACCTGAAATTCAAATCAACTCCATGGCCGTTGCTGTGCCAACAACGATCATGCACGTTCACGTCATTGTAGCGACCCTCCCAGAAGGCCACGGTTTGACGACCGAATCGGTTCTCGAGACGTGGTCTAACCGTCCTCGAATCGTGATCATGAACGGCTCAGAGACCGGCATCACAACCACCGCAGAAGTCATGGAGTTTGCGCGAGATATCGGCCGGAAATGGGGCGATTTGCACGAAATTTTCGTGTGGGAAGACGGCGTAAAACTCGAGGGAAACACCCTCTATTATTTCCAAGCAATTCACCAAGAATCCGATGTCATTCCTGAAAATGTGGATGCGATTCGGGCGTTGATGGGAACAGAAGCGGATTGGCTGGTTTCAGTCGAAAAAACCGACGCTGCCATTTCCAAATACAACAACCTCTGAACGAGGTTTCTCGTGCCCCGTAGGGGCACAATCAAGGGGCGTTTTGAAAAGGGTCCGATTGTTGGCATCTCTATGCAAGCACTGCGACGTCCTTTTCTGATGCTTGTTCTTCTTGTGTTGACTTCGCTTTCACCAATCTTGACTGCGCAGTCAGAACCACAAGACCTCCAAGAGTCTGAACCGGCGTTTATGAGCGAACAAGAACGTCTCGAATTGGCATCCTCAATGTGGCATGTGGCCACACCATCAGAACGGTTCGTGACGTCCCTGCAACCTGCAACAGGGGCACTCCACATGAACATTGGATCCTTTGACCCGCTATTCGACGACCACCCTCCAACTCCGCTGGGTTTGTATAATGCCAATGACTTCACAACCACCGGTTTGGCTCTGGTGCAACTTCACGCACACGACGGGACTGTGCTCGACAGATTAGTCGAACGCCACGGGATTACACCCCTCGATTACATTGGAGACGAAGGATGGCTGGTCCGTCTTTCGGAACCGCCAAGTGATTCTCTGAGAGCCCTCTACGAGGATGATGAGGTTCGATGGGCCGGCGCCCAGCATCCTGGATGGCGAATTGACGGAACGATTGCTCAAGGTCTTGAAACGGAACGTCTGGCTTTGGTTCCAGCTGCGGATTTAGCCTACGGTGGCTTCGAACAATTATCGCTTGATCTCATTCACATGGGGGCCGAGCATGCTTGGTGCGGTCATGGTCTGTGCGAAGCAACCTTGGATGCCGACGCCATCGGTTCTTTTGTTCACAACGCAGCAGGAGACGGTCGAATCATTTGGATTGAGCCAACCACTGATTTTTCGTTGCACAACGCCATCGCTGCAGCGGCTTCCGGTGTGATTGACGTTCGGAACAACGCCACATTCACCCTCGACGGCTCTGGTGAGATGATTGCTATTGCAGACACCGGTCTTGACCTAGATCACCCCGATTTGACGGGGCGAGTCTCTGGAGTGTACACACAATACGGACTTGACCCCTCTCCTGCAGATTCCAACTCAGGCCATGGCACTCACATTGCGATTTCGGCCCTCGGAAGCGGTGCCTCAAACTCAACAGCAACTGGAATTGCCCCCAGTGCAGATCTTGTGATGTACGCCCTTGAACACGATCCAACCGGTGTCTTTGGCCGCATTGGTTCAATTTACGATCTCTTGCGAGATGCTGAACAGAAGACGGCTAGAGTTACAATCAATGCTTGGGGTGCCAATGGAAATTACGGCCAATACACCCCCGATTCCCGTTCCGTCGATATCTTGGTGCATGACAAACCCGATGTTTTGCCATTGTTTTCGGTCGGTGACAGAGGTGCACAAGGAGCGAACCAAGTGACCGCCCCCGGAACGGCAAAGAATGTTCTCGCTATCGGCGCATCAGGTACCGGGACAACACTCGGAACAGTCGCCTCCTTTTCCAGCAACGGACCGAGCCTCGATGGTCGGATTAAGCCGGATTTGGTGGCCCCTGGTGTCGATGTTTGTTCCGGGCGCGCAGAGGAAGCGGCAGCCTCACCGGGGCTTTCGTGTACATCTGAAACCCACTCCAGTGGTACGGAGATGTACACTTCTCTTTCTGGAACCTCACAAGCCACTGCGGTTGCTGGTGGCGTTGCTGCGCTCACCCGTGAATTCATCCGCGAAGAAGTTGGTATCAATGCACCAAGTGCTTCGCTCATCAAGGCAGCCATGATCAATGGAGCGACTGATTTGGGTGCACCTGACATTCCAAACGCTGAGGAAGGATGGGGCCAGGTCAATCTGGAGCGCACGGTTCTTCCTGTTTGGGATGAATCCTCACCTTCCACCACCGCACTATCGACTTTTATGGATGACAACACTCCACTTGACGCAGGGTTTGGTTTGCTCTATGCCTTTGAGATGGACCCGTCGCATGGCATTGACATCACCCTTGCATGGTCGGATGAGGCAGGCTCGGCAAACGCTGCTCAGAATGTAGGACGCTTGGTCAATAACCTTGACCTCATCTTGGTTGACCCTTCTGGAAACGAATGGTATGGCAATAACTTCGCTAACGGCTTCACCACAACGGCGCAGGCAACTGATTCTCTCAACAATGTGGAGCGGATCAGAGTCGCACCGGGAACATTAACCGAAACCGGGCAATGGTTGGTTAAGATCCTTCACAGAGGTGGAACGACCCAAGATTTCGGCCTTGTTGTTACCGCAGATGCCACTCCAAATCCGCAAGCGGATATTGCATTGTACAACGGCAGCATCGTTCCATCTTCACCCGAACCTCTTGCCAACGATTTGATTGCTATCCGCATTGGATGGATCAATCAAGGAACCCTCGCAACCGGCTCGTTCAGAGTCATCTTTGAAGACTTAACCACCGGGGAAGTCTTGTTCGAAGGCGACCGCTCAGTCCTTGCTCCTGGAACGATTGATTCTCTTTTGATTCAACATCAGTTCCTCACCACTGGGACCCATGAGATGCGCTTACGCGTAGACACCAACGATCAGGTCGCTGAAATGAACGATGCTACCTCAGGAACCGACAATAACATTTGGGAACAAGAAATTGAGGTTACAGCGCTCGGGGTCCGTGTTATCGCTTTGAATGTTGATGGTTCTGTTCCCACCACGGCTGAGGAACGAGAAAACGCAGCAATCAAGGTCTTTGATGTACGCAACAACACTGGAATTGATATTCCGATTCACATCCTCCACGAAGGCACTGGGGAAAAGAACGTCACGCTGAGCGTGACCAATGTTCAAGTTCCGCAACCTGGCCGTCCAGATTTCCTTCTTGCTCCCGAAGACTTGTGGACAAAAAGTGTGTCTGAACTTGGCCCTTACACCGTGCAAGGTCAAGGTGAAACCGGAGATTTCAAGGCACTGACCGTGCAATTGGAAAATGAATATGCGAATTTGGACGACCCTGACGACCCAAGGTATGCACGCTCCGGCACATTCATCGTCGATGTCACGGCAAGGTACCAGGACAACCCGACAGTAGCCCATACGCAACGGTTGACCATCATCATTGAACAAATTGACGAAGTGCTGATCACACCCTTAGGGACTGATGGGCTCACGGCAGAGCCTGGCGACTCAGCAGGTTTCCGTATCTCCGTAGCCAACATTGGCAACGCACCGGCACAGTATTCGATCAGTTGCAGTTCTGAGAATCGTTGGCAAATCATGCTCAAGGACACCAACTCTTCCACATTGGAAATTGAGCCGATTGGTATCCGTCAATACAGAGCGATTAAGATCGATTTGTTCGTACCACCAGTGGTCAACGGTATGCCGCTCACCGGGTCTACCGACACCGTGACATGCGTTGTCACATCGAGCACCGATCCATCGTTGAATTTCAGCGAAAGTGCGATCATAACTGTCCTTCCTCAACAATCCTTTTCGGCAGATCTCTACGATTCCATCGGCCCGATTGGACCCGCCTCAAAAAATCGGGAAGTGTTGGTCGACAGCGGTGAACAAGTCAGCATGAACCTCACTGTGGAAAACACTGGCAACACCGATTTGGATTTATCAGTGAAAATTCAACCCTCAAACCCAACATGGCCCATCCAAGTAACGTATGAGGATCAGTCAGATGCACGTCAAGTGTTGCTTGAACTTGCGCCGGGTGAAACGGTCTCGGTTAATTTTGTGCTCGGCGTTCCAGGGGTCGCAGAAGAAGGGGAGACAAACAACTTCGTGATTCGAACAGAACTCTCGGCACAAGTGTTCGTTTCCAATACGACCGTGTTGAAGGTGCGGGATGAACTCTCACTTTCGCTCACAGGCCCTGAAGAAGGCGTCATTGAAACAACCCTATCCTCGATGTTCAGTTATGGTTCATTCAATGTAACCAACACCGGAAATGCGCCGCTCACCTTGGCATGGTCCAACGGTCTGGCCCCTGATGGATGGGTCGTTGGTTTTGCAAACCCAATCACCTACCTCGAGCCACGTGAAGAAAAGACAGTTCGGTTTGGTTTGATTCCACCGGCAAACACTGAAGCCTCTGAGGCAGCTTTTGATCTCTTGATTACCGTGACTGGTGGAAACAACGGCCGTATCGTTGATGATTCAGTGCGCGTCGATGTAGCTGTGCTTGCCTCACAATTCGCTAACATCACCGTTGAAGACGACACGATTCGACCCTATCGAAGTGTGGGCAAAGGGGAAGCATCCACTCAATCATTCGTTGTCCGCAACGATGGCAATCTACCCATTAACGCTGTCCTTGAAGGCGATGTTTTTGATTCAGAAGGCAATATTTCAAGCGCTTGGGGTATCGAGTTCTCCCCGAAAGAAATCACCAGCCTTGGTGTTGGTGAAACTCAACTGGTCCAGGTCACCATTACTCCATCTAAGTCAGCAATGAAAGGCCTAATGAGCACTGAAATTCGATTGATAGACGGTAACCAGCAAGTTGGTGTCATTCAAGTTGAAACCACAGTAAGTTCTGTGGAAAGCAGCGGTGGTTTGTTCGCAGTGCTCCCGCCCTACCTCTCCATTCCACTGGTCGGAATCTTAGCGTTGGTTGGAGTCGTCTTGGCCCTGCGCATGAAGCGCAGCGGTGAAATCGAGGACGATGGAAATGACCTCGTTGCACCAGATGCGTTTGTCAATCCAGACCACCTCGGTACACGAAGGGATGATGCGCTTGACATTGGCCATGCAGTCAACGAAATTGCTTCTGCCGAAGTCTCCCAAGACGAGATCGCAGCAGCGCTTGCACAATCGCTGAACTTGCCGGCTGTTCCGGCTGCCGTGCCTAAGGGTCTGCCTCCAAGTTCCCTCCCAGCGGGGCTCCCTCCTTTGGGCCGTCCACCTGCTGGACTACCACCTGCTGGACTGCCAGGAAAGAACCTCCCAAGCCTTCCTCTCCCTGCTCCATCGCTCCCTCTGCCTGCCCCGACTGCAGCCCCACCAGCAGCCGGCCCACCGCTCCCTCCATCCGGCCTTCCAGCGGGTTGGACCATGGAGCAATGGCAGCATTACGGCCATCAATGGCTCCAACGTCAAGGGCAGTGAACTGTGCGCATCTCTAAAACCAAACACGATGTCCACGATGCATGAGCAGCATTGTTCTCTTCGGCCCCCCCGGGGCTGGTAAAGGCACACAAGCAGAGCGAATCACCGAAACAACTGGTTTGCCACAAATTTCCACCGGTGATATGCTTCGTGCGGCTGTCAAGGCAGGTACAGAAACAGGTGTATTGGCGAAATCATACATGGAATCGGGTCAACTTGTTCCAGATGAGGTCATCATTGCTTTGATCAAAGAGAGAATTACTCACCCAGACGCTGCAAATGGTGTCATGTTCGATGGCTTCCCCCGGACTGTCCCGCAAGCAGAAGCCCTTGCTTCCATCACCTCTGTTTCCCATGTCATCGCCATCGAAGTTCCGGATGATCGGATTGTCGAGCGAATTTGTGGACGCTACTCATGTGGCGGCTGCGGCAGCGTGTACCACGACACATTCAACCCTGTTCCCGAGGACGGTTGTGACTGCGGTTCATGGATTGAAAAGCGACGTGCAGACGACAACGAAGACACTGTCATGTCGAGGCTAAGTGCTTACCATGCCCAAACTTCTCCGCTTGCAAACTGGTACCAAACCAAGGGAATTTTCCATCAAATTGACGGGAACCGAGGCATCGATGACATCACCCAAGACATTCTTCGTGCGTTGGAATGAGGTGATCTATCCATGCCGTCAAATCGTCGTGGCCGTCAAAAGAAGGGTCAACAGCGCCGAGCCCAAGCCCAAGAGAGCCAAGAGCGCTTGATTGGTATTTTAGAAAACACAACCGATCCAAACGAGCGTTTGCTCCGTTCTTCTGCCCGACATCTCATCAAAATTTCCCGGCGTCATCGCCTGCCAGTTCCCTCCGAGGCCCGCCACCTTGTGTGTCGGAAATGCCATGCTCCGCATCGTTTTGGCGAAAATGCCAGGGTGCGCATTAAGCACGGTCAACGAATCATCACCTGCCTTGAATGCTCTTCAGTTCGAAGGTTTGGCGGTGGTCCAAAATTCCATCGAAGACAATAGTGTGTCGTGTCGAACACCATGAGCACCTTCTTGAACAATCGCTCGCAGGCCCAAAAGAACGCCTATGGCTCGAGACATTCCATCATCGATTCGTCGTGAGGCTCAGTCTCGAGATTTCCAACCCAGCATCCGTATAGGGAAATCTGGCATTACTGAAAATCTGATTGAAGAAATCGACGGGCAGCTCACAACACGTACACTTGTGAAGATCAAAATCAATCGAGGCCTTTTCGAACGAAAAGACATCGATGCAGTTTGGGAACACTTAGCCAGTGCGACCCACTCAACACTCGTCCTCGCACGAGGGAACGTCGGCGTTCTGTGGCGCTGAGCAAGGTAGAGTGAGGAAATCCTCAATAGGCCCCCCTAAGTGGAAATCGCCATGAGCGCTCCTGTTGTCTTCCCACCACGCCGACGGCATGCTTCGCAATACATTGCCCTAGGGCTTCTTGCATTCACAGGGACAATGATGTTCACAACGAACTCAATTGCTGCTGGTGGATCTTCAAGCGGCTCAAGTTTTGTCTCAATCGAAGGAAACTCAGAAGCGGTCCTTGTTGGACTCGGCATTCTTCTTGGTGTCTACGCTCTCATCATCACAGAAGTCGTCCACCGAACACTTGCTGCAGCGGTTGGTGGCCTCTTGGCAGTCCTTGCCCTCGCCTATTACACTCCAGCTGATGCAGATGTAGCCTTCACCCTTGGAGCGGTGACGACGCTCATTGATTGGGAGACCATCGGTTTGCTTCTTGGTATGATGGTGATGGTTGGGATTCTGTCACACACGGGTTTGTTTGAATGGTTTGCCGTTCAGGCATACAAGCGAAGCGGAGGATCTGTTTGGACTTTAGTCGTGATTCTTTGTTCAGTGACCGCTGTGCTATCTGCCTTCCTTGACAATGTTACCACCATGCTTCTTCTAACACCAGTGACCATACAACTGGCTAAAGTTTTGGACCTCAAACCAATTCCAATTCTCATCTCTGAGGTTCTCTTTTCGAACATCGGTGGAGCAGCAACAATGATCGGAGACCCACCAAACATTATGATTGGTTCTGGCCTCTCTGCGACAGCCATCGAAAAGGCAGGCTATCCAGACCTCATGAGTGCGGGAGTGACATTTAACGATTTCATCATCGAAATGGCGCCTGGTATTCTCATGACCATCGTTCCAAGTTTTATGTTCATCAAATGGTTCTATGCTGAAGAGTTTTCAGGAAGCAGAGTTCGTGACATCGCTGAACTCGAATCAAAGTATGGCATCAAGGATGCAGCAATGCTGAAGGTCAGTGGAACCATTCTCTTCATTGTTGTTTTGAATTTCTTCCTTCATCCAATCACCCACATCGCAGTGTCATGGATCGCTTTGGTTGGTGCTGTGATTATGCTCCTAGCGACCGACCGACACGACCTCGAAGCTCCGCTTGAACATGTCGAATGGACAACGCTGCTCTTCTTTGCAGGTTTGTTTGTCCTTGTGCATGCCCTTGGCTACATGGGTGTCATCAAGTTCATCGGTGACTATGTTACCAAGGGAATTGCTATGTTTGGCTCTGCTGAGGGCGACGGCGTCACAACACGTCTTGCAGCGGCTGTCTTGATCATCCTCTGGGTATCTGCAATCGCCTCAGCGTTTATCGATAACATCCCCTACACGGCAACGATGATTCCTGTGGTTATGCAAATTGCCGATGAACTCAGCATTGAACTGAGCCCGTTGATTTGGGCCCTAGCATTCGGTGCTTGCCTTGGTGGCAATGGTACGCTTATCGGAGCTTCAGCCAACGTAGTGACAGCAGGAATGGCTGAGGAAGCCGGCTACCCTATTTCCTTCAACGAATTCTTCAAGGCTGGTTTCCCTATTATGATTCTGACCACAGCTATCGTTTCTCTCTACATGGTTCTCGTCTACGTGGTCGGTGCTGATGGGGGAGCGACTGTATGGAAGTTAGTCTGTATCGGTGTGACCATGTTTGGTGTTATTTGGCAAGTGTCTCGTGGTCGGGCAAAGGGCAAGAACTTTGCAGAATCACTGGTCGATGACGACATGGAAGCCTTCACTGAAATGGCAGAAAGTGCAGTTGATTTGATCAAATCTGTGACCACTTCCGAAGAGTGATTCTTGGCGCTTCTTTGCGCTGTATTGAAGAGCCACGGCCTTCCCCCTGTATCAGAGGGCCTCTATGTTTGAATGCACGATTTGCGGTTTGCTTTCCCTAGGAGGGAACGCTTGTCCAGCGTGCGGGAGTCAAATCCGTATCGATTTGACAGAACAAGACGAAGGGGGTGCACCTCTCCCTGCAGACGTCCCAGGATTGGATGAAGCGGTCGC
>CALKDX010000016.1 GCA_938084455.1 Candidatus Poseidoniaceae archaeon | reverse complement strand
TCCCCTCCCGACCACTGAACGGGACATTGACGGGCTTGTTGCATGGTTCATCGAGAGTCTGTGTTTGGTACGTAAACGAGGTGAAGCAACCGCCGATCTTGGCCGCGCTGGTCCCGTTCACCGCCTGCTGCGAGACTTCCTCTTCGCAGAACCAACATCAAGTTGGGACGCTCAAATGCTTGCGGATGAGTTGGCCCTCACGCCCGCCTCGTTGAATCACCACCTCTCGCGACTGGTTGAATCGGGCATCGTAGGCTACACAAATGAAGGCAAGGGATGGAGAAGGTACTACCTTCGAGGTGGATCGCTTTCCAACGCAATTGAATTTTTCACCATACAAACTCAAACAATCGTACGTCAGCGACTTGCGCTTGTCGAATCAATGTGGTCAAGGGAACCCATTCGCATGGCTCTTGAAGCACCAGAAACCGATTCGCCCCCGCTCACACTTGGCGTGGTTGAAGCACGGCCATGGCGAGAGGATGATGGATCGAACGCGCTCTCTCAATGGATGGGAGATTTTGGATTGCTTGGTGAACGCCCAGGAAAAGAAGCCCAAGCCAATTCCATCTCCGTTCAATTGTTTGAGATCCTCTTGAGCCGCGGAGCCCCATTATCGCTTGATGAGGCCGCAGAACTTGTCGATGGTCCCAAAGCAAGACTCGGGCGCATTCTTGAGCGCTTCAGGGCCAGTGGGGCCGTCGAACGGGTTCCACGCATCGATCGACTTAGCGTCGCTCTTTGGACCGCTATGCTTGCTCAGCATCAGAGAAGAGGAAAAGATTGGATGCTCAAGAAAGGTGGTTTCCAACGGTTGCTCAACACCAAGCAGCAGGGTGCCTTGTTGAGTAAATTGAAGAAGGGAAAACTCACTGTAGAAGATGTCGAATCCGCCGTCAAAACTGTTGAGCCAAGTGAACAAATGCTGCTGCTCAATTTGCTGGGCGGACGGCTTCCTTTGGGCCATCGGATGGCAGGTGAGGCCCCCGGAGATGTTGCTCGAAGGGTGAGCGAGCGCCTTGACAGAGTCTTGCGAAGAATGCGGCGTGTCGCCGACTTGGTCGAACAACTCGATGCTTGAGAAGAAGTGATACAATGCCTGATCACATTGCTCCAAAGCCCGGTGCCTGGGACGGTGAGGCACGACCGCTCTTCTTAGCGCCGATGGCTGGAGTTTCAGACCTTCCATTTCGGTTGCTGGCGAAGGCGTGTGGTGCCGATGTCACCATCACCGAATTCACCAACAGCACTGCACTCTCTCGTGAGGCTGCTGTGTCGTGGCGGAAAATGGAATCGCATGAAACTGAAATCCCCTTCATTCCTCAAATCTTTGGAGGTGATGCTGGAGATATGGCCACTGCTGCGGAGATGCTTGCCGAAACGGCAGATATCATCGATCTCAACTTCGGATGCCCTGCGCCTAAGGTCACCAAAATTTGTGCAGGAGCTGCACTGATGGGGGAGCCGGATAACCTCGTATCGATGGTTGACGGCATTATCCAGCGGGTCGACATACCGATCACTGCAAAAATGCGACTCGGCACTGGTCAAGGGGCGAACAACGCATTGGAAATTTGTAAATCACTCGAAGATGTTGGCACATCTCGTCTGTGCGTGCACGGGCGAACCCTGCGCCAACGCTATTCAGGCGAGGCGGATTGGACTTCGATCAAAGCGGTGGTTGACGGTGTGGAAACACCTGTGATTGCCAACGGAGATGTCGTCGATGCGGCAAGCGCCAAAGATTGCCTCGAGGTGACGGGTGCCGCGGGACTGATGATTGGAAGAGGCGCCATTGGCCGACCCTCGGTGTTTGGCGAGATCAAAGTGGGTCTTGGGTGGATGAAGCAAGAAGACCTCCCTTGGGTTCAAGCCAACAGCGAAACTTGGTTTGAACGATCGCCGGTAAGCCAGTCTTTTGCTGCACGACGGTGGTGCTGGGACAAGTACATCGAATTCTCACACCAAACCAGTGGCCTTCAACCGCGTTGGATGCAACGTCACGCTGTTGCCTTCACAAAAGGATTGCCGGGCGCAAAGAAAATTCGAGCGGTGATGCACGGTGCGCCTACGCCACAAGCCTTTGCAGATGGAATCAGTTCATTCCTTGCCGGCACGAACGCCGAGTGAATGCGGTGCTCAGAAAGTGGATTGCCACTCTTCGAGGTCTTCGGCTGCTGCCCAGTCCTCATCGGTGGTTGCGCCACGGACCTTGAGCACTTCACGGGCCAAGAGCCAGTAGACCAAAGCGAGCGAACGGCGACCCTTGTTATTTGCAGGAAGCGCCACATCGACGTTGCGGAGGTTGTTGTTTGCGTCAACAATACCAACAATCGGCAAACCAGAGTTCACTGCTTCTCGCAATGCTTGCTGGTCTGCTGCAGGGTCGGTGACGAAAAGGATGTCAGGTTCAACGTAGGAGCGAAGAACCGGGTTGGTCAAGGATCCGGGGATGAATCGGCCAACTGCTGCGTTTGCTCCAATTGACTCGGCAAACTTTCGTGCTGGGCGTTGACCGTACTGTCGTGCGGAAACGATCATAATACGAGGGGAATCGTAGCGGTTGAGGAATTCTGCAATGGAGCGAATTCGGGAATCGGTCATGTTGACGTTCAAGAGGTAGAGTCCGTCTTCACGAACGGTGTCAATAAAGCGAGCCATATCAGCACTCTTTTGTTGAGTACCGATGTTGACCGCATTTTCCTCATAGGATTCAAAGGGCACGAGTAAAGGAGTTTCTTCGGACATTGCAAGACCTCAGCAATCGCCCGACTTGAACCCCATATTAAACCGCTTCGTAGTGAATGCAAACGGGCAACGCCCTGAATTAGGGTCATTTTGTGCAAACATGCCGTGGAAGAACTCAAGGCTAAGGCGCTTAACTGTGTGCCATGGCGGAGGAATCGTTGGTCCCAAACGGTTCAAAAAACGGCCCCTATGACGCCCGTTTGCACAATGATGACATTTGGCGCGACGAAAGTGGGGCGGCGCTCAAGTTGAGTGCCAGCGATCTGGAACGCCACGAATATTGCCCTTTGTCGTGGGCACTGTCCCGACAAGGAAATTCCGGCCAGGGTGAAGCCATCGAAGCCGGAATCCAAAAACACGCAGAAATTCATGAGCAAATGGAAGCGTTCAAGCAAATGAAATTCAAATCCCGCAGAGCCACCATCATCTGGACATGGTGGTTTTCCATCACCGTGGTGTTCGTCATCGACGGTTTGGCCTTCAATTACATCGATGACGTCGTAAGAACTCCGGTTGTTCTGGCGCGGTACCTCGCACTGTGGTCTCTTGTCCTGCTTATTTTCGGCCTCATTGCAACTTACCTTCCATGGCGGAATTTTGTTGGTTGGAACGAGACCATCGCCCAGACACGAACGAGAATTCTCCGTGAACACAACGAAATTTCACCGGTGTTTGAACAACGAAATTTCATTGGAGGATGGTTTGAAGCGGGACGGATCGAAGTGTCTCTGCTCTTTGCTGCCATTGTCATGGGGTTGCACGCCATTGCTCTCGTGGGTGCTGAAAACCGCTCCCAAGCCACCTTTATTCTGTTCCTCACTGCCATGGGCTGGACCCTTGCTGCATCCTACCAATTGCAGCGAGTGTTGCTCTCGGAAAACGCAATTGAGACTGCAAGGGTCGATATTGACTTGGAACAAGGAAGTGATGTGGCTTATTCTGATGATGACACATCCACCGACTTGCTGATTGATGAGAGAACTGGACTGCGGGGCCGGCCTGACCAAATTGTCATCGTCGATGGCGAATTTATTCCTGTTGAACAAAAGACCGGCAAGATTCCTAAACGCCCTCACGACTCGCATCGCATGCAAGTGTTGGCCTATCTTCATCTGGTTGAAGTCAGCACAAAGAAATCTTCACCCTATGGAGTGATTCGATATGGCAAGGAAAACCTCCACCAAATTGATTGGGATCAAACGGCAAAGGATGATCTGTTCAGTGCAATCTCTGAGGTTCAGCGGCTCATGGTTGAAGGCGGTGCAAAGCGAAACCACGAGCGTGTTGGAAAATGTCAGAACTGCTCGAGAAGGTACGCCTGCGGCGACTCACTCGTTTGATCAGTTGCATGTTGTGCTTGGCGGATAAATGGTGCAGGTGTTCTGCACGCTTACCGTGATGGTGAAGGTGTCTTGGGCGGCTGTTCCTGGAATCCCTGCACCCCTAGCGTCAACTAAGAGTTCCCATTCGCCAATGGCAAGAACGGGTGGTGGAGTGATGCTGATGGTGATGGGGGCTACGTCTTCACATTCATCTAATTCCCATTGAACTTCGCCGTTTGAGTCGACTAAGGTTGCACGAACATAGCGGGTGATTCCGCCATCAAAGCAAGCCACGCTGTCGGTTCCAGTGATGGTGACCTTTCGATAAATCACGATTTGAGTTGATTCAGAGGTGACTTCAATCGTTGAAGAATTGGTGTACGGCTCGATGTCAAAGGTGTTGAAGGCGTGGCTCAAGGTGATGCTGTCAATCGTTACTGACGATTCTGCTTCACCTCGCATGGCCTCAAGGCTCTCCCTGGCTGGAATCAAACCCATGCACCCTGCCGTGCTTGAAAGCATGAGGGTGAGGATCAATACCGTCGGGAGGAGGTACCGCTTCATCGTTTAGGCCAACCGCGCCTCGCATATCAATTCAGTGCAGGTTCTTGCGAGGGTTTGAAATTCCAAACCCCTTGGCTCGAGTCGCCCGAATGACGTCTGGACCTGCCGAGCGAAAGCTGTGACGTACCCTATGAAAGCCGACGGGCGCCTCTTTTTCTACGCCTTCATTCGAATTTAGCACCACAGGTGCCGCACTCTTTGGCATCCATGGCCAAGTCAGCACCGCATGCTCCACATTCCGACATCGCTGGCGTTTCAGGTGCCTTACGACGAGGTGCTCGGCGTCGTGCTGGCTTTGCTTTGGACGACTCTGGATTGTCTGCCGTCAATGGCTTCTCAGCTTCTTCAGCAACATCCCACTTGAAATCTGCAGTTGTGTCTGAGACTTCGTTTCCAGCAAATGAGGAATCCGTGAGTTGCATACCCACATGGACCTTGTCACCGGGCATGATGCCATCTTCACCAGTTAACTCGTAAAGGCGACCGCGAATCTCAGCATCGCTGGCGCTGAGTTCAGAACCATCGTCGCCTTCATCTTTGAGTGAAATGATGTCACCCTTAGCCTTCAGCAAGGCGTCGAGATCAACGCCATCAGAGCCAAGTTCGTCCCTGCCTTTGAGGGTCGTTGTGACGGTGTTGTCGTACGCCTCCAACTCTTCTTCCGTCATGTTCTCTCGCTCGATTTCTTCAGCGTTCCTTCGGTCGTACGCGGCTTCAACCTCAGCCTCTGCACTCACGATGTTTTTGTCCCACTCGTCTTCGAGGTTCTCTTCATCATAACCGAAGTCCTTGACGGCTTGTGCGAAGTTTTCTGTGCCGGTGACAATCTCATTCTCGTCTTCCTCTGGTTCTGGGAGTTCGACCGTTTCCTTGACCGTAGGCTCTCTTCGCTGACGTTGTTCAAAGTAGGAAGACACATCTTGTTCCGCACCACAGTAGACACAATTATCCAGAAGATCTGGGATTGACTCTCCACACTCTTCACAGTCGTGGAATTGTTTGCGAGCCTTCTTGAGGTTGAAGGCGCAGTGCGGACAACGGTCCTCATCGCCTTCCAACTCTCCATCGCATGCAGGACAATAATCGAAAATATCTCGCTCGACTTCTTCCTCGCGATCTCGGGTCATCAGAATCGCAGCCACAAACACGGCAACAAGCACAAGGGCTCCCAAACCGATCAATGTCAAGGTTCCCAATTCCGAATTGTCATTCAAATCATCAATGGCATCAGCGGTCATTCTGGTCGTGAAGGTGCGGGTAAAGGTGGATGTGATCGTTGAATCCGACGGCACAAGTCGGACCGTCGTGATTGGAGCATAAGCAACAAAGTCACACGATAGAGCGACACGGTCGCCTCTGTTATCGACAGAAGCGCTCAGGTTGGCCAGCATCTCGTTGTTGCCATCCATGCAATCAAACCACAGGCTTCCCGTTTCGGTGCTTTTCAACTCGATTGAGAGGGTGTATGTTTCGCCTGCCTCCAACGGTGTTGAAGCTGGTTCGGCTTGGTCGTTGGTGATGCTTAACGAAGATGCCCACCATTCAAGGCGTAAATCTGCTTCGACCACGACGACACCATTTGCTTCACTGTTGAGTGGATTTGAATCCCAACTTCCTGCAAGAGGAACCCATCCGGCAACAAAGGTTGCTTCATGCGCACCCAATGATGTAGGGAGTTCAACTTCCCAAGTCCGGCTTTGTCCGGGGTCGAGATAAATTGGGCCCGAGGTGTCTTCTGCTCCTTCCCATGTGTAATGCAACTTGCCCGAGACCTCGATGTCTCCGTTGTTGCTCATGCTGACGCGCCATGTGACCTTCTCACCCGAATTGACCGAAGGGCTAGAGGCGATCGCAATCGGGTCCACGAAAACATCAGGAATTGGATAGATTGAGAGCGAGGCACTGAGGCGATCGTTGGCCGTTGATTCTTGAATGAACGCTGCGTTGTTGAACGGATCGATTTGGGCTGTGACTTGGTGTTGTCCAACCGGCAATGAACTGAGGTCGCTGGCGGTGAGGGTGTGGGTCCAATCCTTCTCTGCATAGCCTTCACCAACAAGGATGACCGTGAAAGGCACTGAGGTGACCGTTCCACCGTCCCCGTCTGGAAGTTCCAACCACATCGGCACCTCGGTCGTACCGCTGCCATTGGTTCGAGCAAGCCGCCCGCTGACCACCCATGGGCCTTCGAGTGCGCCTTCTTCGATTTCAACCGTCATGGTGCCTTGATGGTAAACATCCATGCGGGTATCGACTGTAAATTCGATGCTCTCTTGCTTGTTGACTTCGGAGGACTCTTCGACTGCTGATTCATAATCCGGCGTAATATAGGCTGTATGGGTGCCACTTTCTGGAGCGGTGAACGTCGTATTGACCCAAGTTGAATCGCCTGCAGCGATGCTTGGCGTGGCCAATTCTTGATCGTTAGGGCCTGGCAAATCAATGTGCAAGACACTCGCACCTGCAGGTTCACTGCCAGTGTTTCGAACCAAGGATGAAAGCGTGACTTGGTCACCAGCAAACACACCGGATGTTGGTGATATCTCGACCGTCGTGACCTTCAAATTCGGAAGACCAGTCACCGTGAATGGAACGTAAAAATCAGTTGTCACCCCCGAGTTTCTTGGATGTTCGATCTCGATGACGACTTCGTGATCGCCTTCGATGACGTTGACCCATTGTGTGGAAACTTCTGCTGTTGACTCAGCATCAATGTCGACTCGACCTTGTTCAATGAGGTTGCTGGAGCCTAAAGCCTCTCGATAGAAGGTGTACTCAACATCGGTCGCAAAACTCCCTCCACTGTTGTACATCGTGAGCAAAATGGTCACGGTATCCCCTGCTTGTGGGGAGGATGGGGAAAAGGCAACTGTTGCCGCTGAGGCCTGAATATCCCCCACTTGCTCGGCGCTCACATTGACTGGCAATGTTGCCATACCAAGCAAAAGAATTGCAGCAAGTGCCTTCCACGAGTTCGCCATACAAAAGTTGGAGGCCCTGCAAAGCACTTGAACCCATCTCAAAGAGACCCCAAAAATCGCTCTTCCTAGGCTTCAGAAGCAAAAGCCAATGGCATCAAGCATTGGAATGATGGAGGTTGTCGCAGAGCAGGCAATGCACGGCATAACCTCGCTTTGAAAGGGGAGCATTGAAGGACAACCTCACCCGTCAAGGCTTCATGGGAAGGATGGCCGTTACAGCGTTCCTCGTCGTTCTCCTGTTGGGCATGGGCGCCTCCCCCCTATGGAACGCCGAGAATGAAAGTCCTCTGTTCCTTGAAGAAAGAACGAGTCCCTTACTGACTTCGAACCTCCAAATGACGTTCTCAAACGGACCTTCCTCTGGTGACTCAATCACCGGTCAATACCAATTGACATTCGGTTTGAGTGGCGATGCAAATGTCTCATCAATCTTGATTGAACTGTCCTCGGACTCCGCATCTTGGACGACCATTACCAACCTCACAAGCGTGCCATGGCTGACATATTTTGACTCAACAGCACACGCAAACGGAACCTACACCATGCGCGCCACAGCATGGGATGACGATGTCAACGAGAGCGTCGTGGTGACCACTGATGCGTTCACCATTGCCAACCAAGTGCCGCTCATCACCATTTTTACTGCGCTCAACGCAGATGTGGGCACAGGTGATTCCGCAAGCGATCGGGCGTGGTTCAGCATCGCAACTGATGACGCTATTGCGTTTAGATGGGGCGCCAGTGATGATGATTTGAGTTACGCTACACTCACCAACGTTCCAGGGCCAGGCGCACCAACCAATGACGGACCGTCGAGTCTTAACTACGGCTGGGATTGGACGAGTGGTTCAATGAGCGAAGGAGTTTACAATCCAAAACTCACCATTCATGACGACTCAGGTTTGTCGAGCACTGAAACATTATTCATCGGTATTGACCGCACTGGCCCAACCCTTGGGACGCTTACCGTCGGCTCGGGAAGTGCTTGGCAGAACACCGGAACAGTGACCGTTTCTGGACTCATTTCCTCAGCAGATGACGGCCAGGGCAGTGGTGTTGCAACGTGTCAATTCAGCACGGACGGTTCAACATGGTCCACCGTCACAAGCGATTCAACAACCTTTGACTTTGATGAGGGCAACCATACGGTCCAATTCCGTTCTGTTGACCGGGTTGGCAATGTTGGTCCAACCAGTGACGTCATCATCCGTGTCGATGAAACCGCCCCCGAACCCGGGGGCTGGATCGTCGATGAACTCACCACGAGTCGAGTGGGTCCAGCAAACGTCAGTTTTAATGCAGAGGATGATGGTTCTGGACTGGATTTGACCGTTTCCTACATGCAATACGGCTTTGATTCAAACGGTGTAGGTCAAACACCGGACCTTTCTGGTCGATGGTTGGATTTCGGCACTAATGGTTTGGACGCTACCGTTGCCTTGTCCAACTGGGCGACAAAGTCCCGACAGCACTTGATGCTCCGAGCTGTGGTGGTCGACCAAGCCGGCAATCAATACACTTCAAACCCAAGTTCTTTCCAAATCCTTCCTGGACTTGATTTGTCATGGAACGCAACCCAGACCAACCTCGACAGGTTGATCGTTCGCCCGGGAGAAAATTCAGGAAACATCACCATCACCAGCGTTCTTGAGAGCAATCAAGATTACGGTGGCAGCATCGTTGTTCGTCTCGAGTCGGCTCCTGCTGACCGCACGGCCTTGGTGAGTTGGACGGTCATGGAAGCGCGCACCTTGCCATCTGGCACCTTATCCGATAGCACTGAAACGCTCATCTGGAATTACACAGTTCCACAAACTGGACAATACGATTTACGACTGGTTATTGATTATCTCAACGTGATTGATGAGTACGATGAAGGCAACAACAACAACCACATGGTGGTCACTGGAGCGTCCATTGGCTCTCCGGGATTGGTCCCCTCATTTGCACCCTCTCTGATCCTCGTTCTGTTCATAGGAGCGCTCATCGGCTTCTTCCAACGCCGTACAAGACTTTGAAAAGAGGTCGGCCGCACCCTCGACCATGCGACAACCACTGCCTCGTGTACCAATGGACCGGATTGCGGTCCTCATTGGCGCAAAGGGGGCGACTGCAAAGTCGCTGCGCAATGCTGCAGGATGCAAGTCATTGGACATCGATTCTAACACCGGTGATGTCGAAGTGGAGTGGGGAGAGCCCGGTTCATACGACCCTGTCAAAGCCATGAAATTCCCTGATGTCATCAAAGCCATCGGCCGGGGCATGGCACCAAAAGCGGCCATTCGATTGTTGGACGATGACCACTTCTTCGAATTGGTTGACATTCGGTCTTATGTCGGAAAACGCTCCAATCAACAACGAAGAATTCGTGGCAGAATCATAGGCAGTCAGGGAAAAATTCGCAAATTGATTGAAGGATTAACGGACACTCAGATCACGATTTACAATTCAACCGTCGTCCTCGTCGGTGAGGAAGAAGGATTAGCAGCGGCAAGGCAAGCCGTTGAAATGCTGG
>CALKDX010000015.1 GCA_938084455.1 Candidatus Poseidoniaceae archaeon | reverse complement strand
GCCAGTTCAGTCGCTCCGGCCATGGACTGTGGAAGGGCAACGCCCTCATAACACACACCATGTCATTCGTTTTCCCAAATATGCGAAGGGGTTGAGTCGATGAAGCTTCGACCGTGTTTCTTCAAGCGCCACAAACGATGGATGACAAAACCAGTGATCCATAGCGAAGGTAAGGACAAGAGAAACGCTTGCCACATGACGTCTTCATGATAGTCATTGAGGACTCGGACTTGGACCACATCCTCATCACCAGTGCTTGGGTTATGCATCACGACAAGGCTGTAGACCTTAGGGGAATCAATCTCCAGCATCAGTGTTGAATTGGGAGCGACCGTGTAGTAATCTCCTAGGGTCTTCATAATCGACCAATCAATGGAGCCATTCTCCATAGCAGGGGGGGCAGATTCCACAATCAACACCACCACTTCGAGGGTGATGTCTCCGTGAAGGTTTGTCACGGTTGTATCAACCGTGTTCCCTGGGTCGAATTTTTGGATGATTTCGAAGGTTGAATCTTCGGGGCCAAGTTGGTAGGAAACCCTCTCATCCATCGTTGCCGTTTGTGCATTCACGGCCATGAAAATGAACGCCACCATGACCAAGGTTACAATCCCCTCAACGGTCACGTGTCGACGAACTTTAGGAATGGTGAATCCTTTGAAGAACCCTCCGTAATCGTTGCGCAATCTTGGTTGAAGGTGGTGGATGAATAAGGCACCAACTCCACCAACCAGCATGCCAAGTGGGATGTCGACAAACCAGTGGATTCCAAGGTAGAGGATCGTGAAGATGAACAGCGCAGTGTTGAGGCAAACAAAGATGTGGTAGCGATAGTGCCGCCATTCCTTCATTTTGCCACCCGCTTCCCTGACGTGTAACCAATTGAGCAAGATGATGCCGAACGGAATGGCGACGTGGAGCGATGGAACTGCGTTGTCTAGCGGATCATGTAAGGCGTAGAAGACATTGTACCATGCTTCGTGGTACAGCAAAGCATCCATACCCGGAATCCAAGAAGAGGTCACCTCGACGTTGAAGAACAGGTAATATGGAACAGCAATCGCGTAAATCAATAGATAATTGAGCGTCACTTTGTCCGTCATGTCCCTGTCTCCAGTGTAGGCAAAATACACCGTTGTCACATAAATGAGAAAGAGGTAGATGAACAAGTAATGAAAATTAAGGAATGAGGTCAGCGCTTGGTTGGCAAAGAAATTTTGAATGTGAAGGGTGAAATCTCCCTCAATTGAATGCACCAATTCTGTCCAGTGCCCCGTCTGCATCTTGATTGGTTCATTTAGTGCGTCTGTGATTGCCTTCCAACGAATAATGACGATGTACCCCATGGCGTGCAGGTAGTACCTTTGATCGTGAATCACTTCAGCCCATTTCCCTAATGGAGTTCTCATGTTCTTATCATGGAGGGTGAAGAACCAACAAATGATTGGCGTTAGAACCAAAATGAGTCCCATCATGATTCCATACGGGTCCATATTTGCCTTGGGCCTGCTTGACCGCTTTAGGCGTTATGACGGCAAAGGACCTTCAGCGTATGTTTCAACAATAGCCTGCGTCACCGGCCAAGAGGTGAAAGGGGATGGCTTCTTCCTGTGCAATGGGAGGACCATGTGGAAACCAGCACCTGAGAACACTCTTGAGAGTCTGAGACACGCAATTCAGATGCATGATGGCATCGAATTCGACCTCCGACTCACCAAAGACAAGGAGGTTGTCATTCACCATGATGGGAATGTCTCTGTCCCCAAAGAAAAGTTAGGCTCAGGTGATGCTTGGGTTGAACACCGCACTCTAAGCGAACTCGAATCGTTTGGATTTTGTTCCTTCCGTAGCCTTCTCGAAGATTCGATTGTGCACTCCGAATGGCGCGACAATGGTAAAATGGGCTGCGTTGAATTGAAACGGCCTCATCCCAAAACAGATGTTGGCGGTGGGTACTTTGGTGCAAGTCAACACAAGAAGCACATCACTCAGTTGATCAACGCCTCCGATGCGATCCTCAATGAATTTGAGATTCCACATGAAAATACGGTGTTTTACGCCTTTCACCGTGGAATGAGATCGTCCATCAAAAATTCCTCCACCACCCGTCCGTGGGCTGAACTTCTCCCGTACATTCCTCCGTTTGGAAACCGGACCACAAAGCGCCTCCGCGCCCTCCCACAATTCCTGACTCACTCGTTCGCCAAGTTGGTTGAAAGCCATAGCGGGAGTGGTGCTTCGATGATTCCAGCCGCCATTGAATATTTTGTACCTCCAATCAACAAGATGCCAGTCGGCAAAAAGGTAGGGCTCAGCGGGAAAGGTGCAGAACACCTCAAGGCCGTCCAAGGGGGTTTCCCCGTGTATGTTTGGCCGACGAAGCCAGACGTAGAGCACATGTTACTCGCTGCCGGCCTCACAGGGCTAACCGATCATGCAGATCCGGATTTGACTTGGCTGCCCAGCGGTCATGCACGCTGGACACAACCAGCCAGCCTTCCACTCGATCTGCAACAAACCGAATTGCTTGAATCAGCGACCAAAGCCACTCACCTCGACATTCTAAAGGAATTGAAAACCAACGTCACTCCGTGGACTGAATGCAACCAGAGTGAGCGATCTTCCCTCATTCAGCTGTGGTCAAAACGCTGGTCGTGGGGCGAGATGCCAAAGCAGAATCAACATGTGGTTTCCAAAGATTCGAACAGCCCCCCGTGGCAAGCAGTTCGTTTGATTGGTCACAGAGGTTCGGGCAAGACTTCCCGTCCAGTCTTGAATTGATGTTCACTCAATGTGGCGAAGACTTTGTTCTTCTGCGATGTACTTAGGTCGGTAAATCGGAGTGCCTTTCCCGCTTCGCATAACGCAGCGTTCATCGACAATTTGAGCGCCGATTCCAGCCACTCGAGCCCAGCCAAAGAAAGTGGTGTAGTAGGTCGGGTCGGTCAATCCAATGTGGTGCAACAATGCTCCACTCGCAATGTCGACATTGGCGTTTGGATTGCTGATTTTAGGATTTTCAGAGAGAACACGTGGCGCAACCTCTCTGAGCGTTTTGATGATTTTGAAGTTCTCATCTTCGGGGCAGATTTCTTCTCCCAAAGCAAATTGAGCGGTTGCTCTTGGGTCTTCAGTGCGGAGAACGGCGTGACCGAAACCAAACACGGGTCGCTTGGCAGCGAGTTCAGCGCGTACGAAAGCCTCCACCTTCGCAGCATCACTGGTGCCAACACGCAGGACAAATTCCAGACAAGATTGGTTTGCCCGTCCGTGCAATGGCCCGGAAAGGGCGTTCATAGCACCTGCCATAGCAGAATAGATGGTTGCGTGACCAGAGGCAATCGCTTTGCCGGTGAAGGTCGAGAGATTGCCGCCACCATGGTCCATGTGCAACACGAGGTAAGTGGAAATCACTCGGGTCATTTTCTCCTTGTCGATTCCATCCAAATCGAGCGCGTTGACAAATCGGTCAACAAGCGAGGCGTCTGGGTCATCGGCGGGGATGTTTTCTGTTCGTCCTTCTCGGATTCGGAAGACTAAGCCCATGAGCCGTGGCATTCGAGCGATGAGGTTCATGGCGTCAGAGCGCCAATCATTGGTGGTTTCGATCATGCCAAGGGCGTGAATGCCAACGCTTAGCCAGTCCATTGGATGGCCTGTGGAGGGAAGCGCACGAAGCACGGATTCAAGGTCGCCAGGGATTGTTGCTCTCTGTGCTAATTCACTTCGAATCTGGGCGGATTGCTCGGAGGTTGGAAGTTCCTTGTTGAAAAGGAGGTAAATGATGTCCTCCGGAGCAAATGCGGCCAGCTCCGTGATGGGATAGCCACAATAGTGGACCCCTTCGCTCGGGGTTACGAATGAGGTTCGACAGGTTCCGACCGGTACGCCTCGCATGCCCGTGTTTAGGTGGTCGGAGGTGACTTCAAGCAAGACGTCCTTATCGCTCATTTATGGTCCACCGTGCACTTCCACCGAGGCCTCTCGTATAAAGACGGGTGCTCCGTCTTTCACTCTCGCTCGCTAAGATGTGATTTCCAACACTTACTTCAAAAAAGCAAATGTTCATTTTCGTCGATTCAAAGGCGGCCAGTTACGAAATCCCTTAGTGGATTCACGGTCGGCAAACACATGGATTCGAATGGCCTCACCATCAATCACAATCGCATCTTCTGCGGTGAGGCCTGGGCATTCTTCTTTCACTTCCTTCCAGGACCGCTCGGTTGCCAAATTCTCTGACCACCACGGGAAGGCTGCACATTGTTGTGGTCGCACTTCGTAAATCGAGCAACGCTTTTCACCATCAAGAAAAATGCACACATCATCGCTCGGTCTGCTTTGGAGGACATAGCGGCCATCCAGTGTCTTACGGCAATCCCTCTCGAGCCATGCCTCCACCTCCATTTCATGGTGCAAAGCGATGCGTTCAGCATCCCGAATGGAGAGGTAGACAATCCCTCCTGGCTGATCACAGCACCTGCCACAATTCGGCTGGCAGGCAAAGGGCACTCCGCCCATCCACCATGCGGCTTTCATTCCTCTTCACCTTGATCGCTTGAGGCAACAGCGTGAATAGTAGCCAGTTTGATTGTACGGTGTTGCTCCGGGGTGTCTTCAAGCAGGTCCATCATGTCAATGTTCGCTGCATCAACATCCCATTCGCCTTCGGGTACGAAGCTGTCCAGATCAGCCACTGATTCTGGACGAGGGGTGCTTTTCTTTCTTCGACCGATGGTCCGCTTTTTCTTCACTTCGTCTTCCTCAAACGGAGGCAGTGGTTCTCGGTCTGGATCGATCTCGACAAGTTGTTCTTCCAAATGCCTCAAATCATCCGCAATCTGAATCAACTCCTCGATCGACGCACCTGATGTTTGTTCTGCCAAGGCCATCATTTTGCTTTCAAGGTCTTCAAGTTGAATCGAACTTTGCGCAAAGGCTTGTTCAAACGAACCGATTTGTTGGTCGATGCTCTCATCTAAATCTGTTAAAATGTCGGCAGCGGTTCCATAGTCCTGCTCTTCAATTCGACCGGTTCGTGCCACAAGATGCTCTTCTCGTTCGTGGAGATCGAGAACGGAGGGGACCTTCAAATCCAAATCCCGGAGGGCCGTTTTCATGTACGCTTCATGCCGAGATTGAGCGTTTTGTGCCATGGCCTGTGTGTCGAACTCGGGGGGCATATAATCGTCTTCGCCAATGACTGGAAGCGTAGTGTGGATGTCAACTCCACCGATCGTATCGTCGCTGTAAACAACATCAATGGCTTCAGCAATCAAGGTTGTCGCAATATCAGAAACTCGTTCTCTTTGGACGCTTGGCGCCGGGTGTTGAGAGTGCACAGGTTCGCCCATCAAGACAGCAGCCACATCGTCGCCATCAAGCAAATCTTGACCAGATTCGATGGCCAATGCCACCAAATCCAAATTGGCTTTAGTGGAACGCCACCCGCCTCCTTGGTGCAGGACAATGCTTGCGAGTTGTCCATCGTCCAGCATCAGGCTTCGCTTGAGTGCAAGTTGCCTCGCATAGAGCACCATGCTGGTTGGTTTTGGGGCATGAATACGAACTGCAGCAGCGTTCTTGACCAAATCCCACAGTCTTGAAGCTGGCCAACGCTCTGGCTCAATGGTTGTGCTCAGCACGACATGAACACCCATGTTGAGGGCGTAGTCAACCATTGTACCCAGCAGGGAAGCTGCCGTTGGATGGTCGGCCATAAGGTGAGCATCATCGATCGCTAAAAGACGAGCTTGGGCGATTGCTTCCTGCCATCCTGCCGGCAGTTGGTCCAGGTGTTGTATATCGGCAGAACCGAGCAGAAACACATCACCCTCTTGACGCCGAAGTATGCCTTGAGCGATTGCATGAAGCAAGTGGGATCGGCCAGTTTCATTCGGTCCTATCACGAGCAGGGGGTTGAGTGAAATGCCAGGGGAATCAACAACGGCTTCTGCTGCTTGAGTTGCTCTGAGGTTTTCTTCAACCGTGAACCATTGCTTGAAACTCATCTGTGATTCGGGCCGCAGTTTGATTGGCCACTGTGCATCAACCGGAGCGAGGATAGCGTGATGGTAAGCCGTGTTCACCTCGGGTGTTGCAAGGGTGATCGGCAATTCGTGAATGGTTCTCCCGCGTTGATCGTCGAGGACGCTTGCCCAAACAGGACGACCGTCCATTTCCATGCCAACAAAAAAATCATCCTCATCAACTGGGCTCTGTTTTTCCTCAAAGCGTTCTGCTGTCCGTTGCCTCAGTGTACGAAGACGCGTTGCCACAATCGAGGCAAGTGAGTCATCATCTTCGTTGAGTTGGAGCGCTGGTTGGTGGACTTTGCTCCCTTTCCCAAGAACCGCATCGGCGATGATGTCGTAGGTTGGGCGTTCGACAACACCAACACGTTGCAACAAAGATCCATGGCGTGAATCGGGTACTGCTTGCTTACCAAGCAAGCGGTTTAATCGTGATTTAGATCGCTTTTGTGGTGCATCGCTTGGCACTTCTTCAGCCGGGAGTTTAGTTTGTGCTCCGACTTCAGCAAGTCCTTTCTTGGCTTGAGCGATGGCGAAGTTGAGGTCTTCATTTCGCGAACTCATGCCCCTCCCTCCCTTTCTTTTCGCAGTCGCTCAAGATCTTCAATCTCCCAAGAGCTCAATGAATCTTCGATTGACGGAGGAGCCTGTTCACTCGAGGCGATTTCTCTTGGCAACTGCTTTGGTTGTGCTTCAGCCTCAACCCCAGGTCGGGCAGAAAGAGGTGTCAGCGTCGTTGAAGCGTTTGTTGGTTGTTTATTTCTAACCGCCTCGATTGGACTGGGCTGACTCTTGATGGATGGGAGGCTATGCTGGCGAGTTGAGGCATGCTGTTGGGCTGCGTCGCGAAGCGATCGAGCATTGAATTTTCTTGGCTGAAATGTTTTGTTCACTGCAGCTTCTTGCCGTGCTTCATAAGTTTCCAACTGATGAGAGAGAGCAATGGATGCTCGATGTGAGGTATGTGGCTTGAATTCGGGTGATGATTCAGGGGCATGGGCAACAGCAGCCTGAGTTTGGAATTGTGAATGCCGAGTGACAGGTGAGTGCTTCTTCTTCCTTCGCTGAATTCGTTGTGGGGTTCTTGGCCCGCTGGGTTTTGCAGGTTTTTTGGTGATTGGAGTTGGCTCGGGCATCGCTTGAGGCTCAGGAGCTTGCGCTTCCTCCACTTCGGATTCAACGGGTGTCTGTATTGATTTTGGAATCTGTTGCTCGATTTGAACTTCAACTGGTTGAGCCACTTCGGCCACGATCATTGGCTCAGTTGGAGGAGAGGGTGTTGGTTCTTGATCTTCAGCCCATGCTTGGATTTGTCCCTCTAATGCTGCAGTGGCTTGTTGACGTTCCTCGCTTGTCAACGGTTCTTCACCACCGATCATTGTCATCTCGCCTGCCCCTGGAGTTTGGACTGGTGAATGCTCAATAGCGCGTTTCAACTGCTGTTCGATCCATTGACGTTCATCATCGGTTGGAGGGGCGCACAACGGATGGTCAAGAAGAAGTTCGGAGTCGAGTAACCATTGCTCAACATCGCTTTGCTGAATCATCGAAAAGCACCGCTCTAATCGGTGACGAGGTTCAAGTTCAAAGGCGTTCAAATCCGCAGTTGTAAGGAGCACATGATCATCCATTCGAACTCCGTCGACTGCGTCTCGCAGAAAATCGATTGTTGGCCCGTCACCGTTCATTCCAGCAAGGTATTCCACGCCCTCAAGAACGACCACAGCGCGCATGTTTTCCCATAAAAATGCGTCAATTTTAGCCCTGACATCTTGGAGTGTTGGCTGAATCGCCCGTGGATGGTTGCCTGTGCTGAGCCAATGGCAAGCAGAAACTGGTAAACCATGTTCGACGCTCAGTGAATCCACGTCGTGTCGAGAAAGAACGAGCACGGGTCGCCCATGGTTCGCTAGGTGACCTGCAAGGGTAAACACTTCAGATGGGTCCAATGCATCGAGCATCAATGCATCACCCGGATGGATCATTTTCTCACTGCCTTGGTGCCGCCCCATGTAGGCTTGACTTCGTTGTTTGATCGCTTCGGGCGCATCCACAGTGACTTCGAGTTCTGGCAACCGTTCTTCGCGCCGCCAGCTGCCTTTGCGCAGGGTGACGTTTGACCACCATCGTTCGTCGACGGAGGGTTCGGCGGATGCCGCTTCTAAATGCAAAAACGCATTCGAATAAAGCGTTGAAACCCGTTGGGCTTCCCCGATAGATAACTCGTGAACTGCGAGCAGTGTTTCCATTGGCATTGCATCGTTTTCGATCTCCAGCAAAGCTTCGAGCCCAAACAGAAGAGCATCTGATTCGTGCATCGCCAATACGGGATGGCCTTCGATGAACAACACTTGACCGACCCTTGGCATAGCGTCCTTTGGTTTACGTTCCGTCCGGATGTAGCCGGTCGTGGTGAGGCGTGCCATATCCGAAGACAAAATCCGCAAGGCATTGGGGTCGCCACGGCGTACTTCCGTGACATCTCCCTGCGGTAATTCGGTCATTCTTCCACACCCCTACGGGGTGTAAGCCTGCTGAAGTGTTCTTGAAGGGTCCGCTTGATTTTCCTCGCCGACAGCGGTTTGAAGCAAGAACGCCTCGGGCCGTCATGGACGGAGAGCATTCGAGCCAATCGATTGCACCGCTTCATGGGTCAGAACTCGAATTGTGGTTAGCCGGACTCGAGGATTTTGATCAAAAAAGATACTGGCACGCTCATGAAGATTGGGAGGACTTGTGGAACGCTCACAAGCGTAGGCAGGCGCCTCAATCTGAAATTTTATTTGTACAAGGCATGATTCAAACAGCCGCCTTGTTGTTGAATCACGAGCGTCAGAAAACCCGGGGCGTGAAAAATTTGCAACTCAAGGTCAATAAAAAATTGGGTTCTTGGTCTTGTGTTTGGGGCATTGATGTGGCCCAGCATGTTCAATCGATGAATGCCTTTGCTGCGGATGCGGACATCTGGTCGCTTGATGCGCAAGAGTACGAACTGCCTCGTTGTGGGCGTGAAGTTCAAGCCTAAGCGCCTCATCCCTCTTTCATGGAGGAAGTCAATCGCTTGCCAGCGGGCATGCGTAGATTCAACGAATTGGATCTTGCCCGTCCTTTTTTCCTCCGTTTTTGCGGTGCATCGAGTGCGATTGTGCTTGGCTTCTTTTTCTTGGCTTGGTTTGTGTTCTCCACCACAAACTCTCCGTTGATGGCCTTGTTTTCATTGCTTCCATCGCTACCGCTTGTGTGGTGGCTTTACCAGTCGACCAGTCTGCTTCACGTCCCCCTGGCAGTGGATTTGAATCATCCATTCATGGATGGTGATCCGATGGGTAAATCAGTGGTGATGATTCAAATGGTCGATGGCTCATGGATTGATTTAGGCAATGGGCGGGTCCGCCTAGCAGAGGATGATTTGCTTGATGGATGCAATCTTGTGAGGGACAATGATGATTACACCCATATTGGGCATTTCAGTCGACACCCAATGACTCACAGAGGCATCAAAAAACAGGTTGTCATTCTGAATCAAGCTCTGGCCCTTCGGGACGCAGTCAACGGTGAAGAGGACACAATCGAAGAGGCACGTCGGCGTGAGCGCTTGGACACGGGTCTTTTGGATCGCTCATGGATGGAAGAAGAAACTGAAATTGAAATCGATCCTGATGGTATAATCAGTAAATTCCGTGGTGAGTAAACCCTCTATTCTGCTGTTGTTTGACCCTGCCCCTTCAAAACCAAGAGGTATGACGCTTATGTGTGAATGCACCATCAAGATGGGGCCACCGCCTCGAGCAGTTGAGCGGTCCTGAGCAGGAAACTCTGCTTGGGACTTCCCTTTCCCGTCGCTTCACCATGTTGCCACTCTGGCTTTCTCACCCCGCAAACATTGGTGCATTTTACGGACTTTTGATTTCCTTCGCCCTGATTTTACCCTACAGGTTTGCAGGTGAAGACAACAGTTCGTGGCTACCGAATTGGGTGTTTCATGCATCGTTGTTGATGGTCGCATGCTTGCTGCTCGGTTTGGCATCACTCTTGCTGATTCACTGGTCCAAGCGCTTCCCAGTGACGCCTCCACGGGTCGTTCTTTATCCCATGCCATTCGTTGGGTTGGCCCTCTTGACGCTCACTCGCACTGACATCCTCCAAGCCCCAACACTGCTCGTTTGGTGTTTGTTATTGTTACCTGGTCCGATGTATGTCCACCTCTCATGGGCGCCTCGCTGGCGTTTGTTGTGCATGCTCGAAGATGGAAAAGATCCTTTCATCGGCATGGAGTCGAAAGAACCTGAACCTCTAGAAGATGCAGCCACCCTTGCTGGGGACGATCAGGATTTACTTTCGGTCGTCGAAGAATACGCTGAGGAATGACTCAGATCAGACCAAGGGTCGGTCCAACTTTTTCGAACAAGCGAAGCACTTCATCGAGGTCATCACGAGAAAGACCAGCAGACATTTGTGTTCTGATTCGAGCTTTGTCACGAGCCACCATTGGGAACACGATTGCTCCAGCCATTACACCTTCCTCGCCGAGTGCTCTTGTCATGGCCTTTGCAACACTTGAATCTCCACACATCACTGGTATAATCGGCGTGACAGATGAACCGGTATCGAAGCCGAGTGACTGCAATTCCTTTCTGAAATAATTGGTGTTTTCCCACAACTTGGCATGGTGTTCCGGTTCCTCCATCAGGACCTCAACAGCCGCTTTTTGTGCAGCTGCGACGCCTGGCGGTTGCGAACCAGAAAGCAACCATGACCGCGAGTGATTCAATGCATGGTTTCGGGTCATCTCCGTACCTGCGAGAATACCTCCTTGAACGCCAAGGGCCTTTGAGAATGAACCAGTTTCAAAGTCCACTTTTCCTTGAAGATTGAATTGAGCAACGATGCCCGCTCCTTTTTCTCCAAGAACCCCTTCTCCATGGCAATCATCAACGTAGACCATAGCCCCGTATTCCTCTGCCAATGCCGTGACTTCATCGAGGGGAGCGATGTCGCCATCCATAGAAAACACACCATCGGTAATGATCAACTTCCGTTTTGCATCGTCGTGTGCTTTGAGGACAGCTTCAAGTTCTCCCATGTCATTGTGTGCGTACACACCTCGACTGGCTTTCGTCAGGCGAACACCATCGATGATCGACCCGTGATTCAATTCATCACTGATGATCACATCTTGAGGGCCGGTGACGAGGGTCGGGATCAATCCTACGTTGACCGTGTACCCTGCCGAATAAATCAAAGAGGCTTCAACGCCCTTGAATTCAGCTACTTTTCGTTCTGCCTCAAGGTGGATGTCCATGGTACCTGCAATCGCACGGACACTCCCGCTCCCCGCACCGTATTTTTCAGTGGCTTCAAGCATGGCTTGCTTGACCTTTGGATGGGTGGTAAGGTTGAGGTAATTGTTCGCCGAAAGCATGATTGTTGGTTTTCCATCCATCCGACATCGAGGCTGGTTTGGACTTTCCAATGTTGGCGGTTCCCATAAGAGTGATTTCTCTGACAGTTCATCATAACGGGCTTTCATCCAAGACATATCACCGGGCATAGCATCGCCTCCATCCCATGCGAACGAACCCAGATTGAAGTTCCTTTGGGAGGGATATCCTCGCCTCGTATGTTCGAACCATGCACCTCAAAAGGGAGGCGTCCGTCCCGTGGCCATGGAGTTGAGCGGAAAGGTCAGCAGCGGTCTAGGCCGGGCACACGTGTTCATGGCTCAACCGCATTACCAAGAGCAATTCCGGGCTTTGCTTGGAAAAACAGCATGGCCGGGTACACTCAATGTAACGGTTCATGGGACTGATTTGATCAACTACATCGCCCTAAGAAAAAAGTCAGGCATTGATACATTAGACGCATCAACAGAGGACCGTGACGCTGCAGTGAATGTCGCAGTCGAATCCTTTGAGGCTCATCGAATCCGTGGTTTTCTAAGAGATGGTGTTTCCTTTGGCGGTGCTACTGCGTTCAAAGCCGAATTCAAAACTCAATCTGGTACCATCCCGTGTGCATTGCTCATCCCCGACTTGACCCGACACATCGACGTTGTCGAGGTCATTGCAGGAGCATGTTTGCGTGAAAAGTTCAACCTCGAAGACGATGCACTGGTCCAAATAAAATTGGATTGATCTTCATCGATGACGAACGATGGGAAGTTCACCTAACCTTGCCCACTCGTTAAGGAGCAGGCTCTTCTGCTCATGACGGGCAGCTTCTCTCCATCGCTTTCTCATCGTTCGCTCAACGGCTGGTCCAGCAGGAGGTGCTGAGAAACATTGAACATCAATTGGAGTTGCATCAAGAGGTAATTCATTCCAGTGTACACCCCACAAGATTAACCAATCCGGGGGGGCCACTCCAAAGTCCGCAGGTGTATCCGCATCCTCAAGGGCAGCCTTCACTTCTGATGGGCCAATCTCTCCAATGCACATTCTGTGTAGAGCCATCGCAGTGCGTCGGACTTGATTCCACAGGAACGCCTCACCAATAATTTCGAATCCTACCACCCGCTGATCAACCACCCAGGGGGTGCAAGAATAAATCGTTCGAATGGGGTTCTTTCCTTCTTCAAGCCGAGCAAAATTCGTTGCATCGTACGTTCCTTCAAACATCTTCAGCCATTCATTGAACACTTCGCCGGGGTGAGCCCAAAACTCGATGCCTTCAAGCCGGTAACGGTAAACACGGTGAACGGCCATACGGGGGTTCCATGAATCATCGATTTCCCTGACGTCGAGAAATGCGATGTCTTTTGGGAGCCTGTCATCAAGCGCTCGCACCATTTTTCGGGGCGTTAATGCTTGCCATAATTCCCTTTTTATTCGAACTACGCCGCCGTTCAATCTGACATGAACGCCAGCATCGGTTCTGCTTGAAAGCACAAGGTTGTGTTGGTCTTCTTCCGGGTCAAGCCACTTTAAGCTCTGGAACACTCGGATGAGTTCGCCTTGTACAGTTTTTACATCCGGTTGAATCTGGCTGCCATGATAAGCATCGCCAAGATAGCCAATTCGGAAGGCAAGGCGAACGGTTGTGCCGTCCGCCATCTGCTCACCTCAAGCGTCTTCAGAGAGCATTTCAATGGCTTCTTCAGGAGAGTAGCCGAGTCCACCAACAGCCCATATCAGGGCCTGCTTGAGCCATGGTTGTACCATTGGGTTCTTTTTGGTAGGATCCATCACTTCGATGGCATCGACAATGTTCCGACTTGCATTGAACAAGACTTCATCGGTTGGGATGTCATTCAATTCGAGTTTCTTTGCATACCTTTGGAATTCTTTGACAGCGACAGGTATGCGTCGGCATTCAAGGGCAAAAGTAGCGAAATCAGCAATATACTCCTCATTTTCCTCATCGAGTTGCATTGCTTTTTTGTATGCCATCATGATTTTGCCCCCGGGAATTATGTCGTCTTGGGCTTCCATGTTCTTCATGTTGGCAAATTCCGCATACATGTGGTGAACTTGCGCATTTGTCTTGTTGCTTGACATTTTTGCGTCAAGGTCTGCAATGGCACCATCAAGGTCGCCATTACGAAGCATTTCAATCGGTCCTTGGAGAAGTTCATCATCGCTCATGGTTATCGCCTGTTTTGTTCGGGTGTGTTAGGGCTTTTGAATCACTCGTTTGAGCGTTTTCGATTCAATCTTTTGAAGTGGTTTCCGAAATGGTTTTCTTCAAATCACTGAGAAGGTGAGATTGACTGTTTTTCTTGTGCATTTCATTCAACAATCCTTTGGCCTTTTCCCACTTTCGGATGTTGTACATGCAATGCTTTGGATCGGGACGTATGGTTCGGATGGTTCGTTGGTATGTCATGATGCCAATGAGTGTTCGGATGAGGCCTTTACCGGCTTTTTCCATATTTGAATCGTTCTCATTTTCGTTGGTTCCCGGAATGCTGTGCTTGACGACAGGAACGTTGCTTTCCTCGACAATGCCTACGCCGGAATCGGTCAACACCGTAACGGTCGCAAAACCAAGCAAGGTGCCGGTTGGAGATCGAGCAACAACAACTTCTGAGATGCGATCGAAAAGAATTCGGCGATGGGAGCGTGAAAGCAAAAAGCTGTGTTCAAAGATGATGGCGTCGCTCGTGATGGCGTAATGGAAACTGCGTTGGTAGTAGTACACTAAGGCCATGTACACTGCAACAAATCCACCACCGAAGATGATGAAGTTGTAATTTGGTAGGTATCCAGTGTTGTTGTCGTTCAACAGCCCAGTCATGGCAATTAAATCATCCAACAACACAAGGGTCGGTGCAAGCGAGACAATAAGGAGGCCTAAGGTCACCCACCGGCCGGATGTCGAGACGTTCATCAACCGATTCATCCAAGTGATGAACAACATGACTCCTGTCAGGCCAGCAGCACCGCTGGAGAAGAAGATGGTGGCGAGTAAGCCAACAAAGAAACTCTCGTTGTCCTTTCCTGGTTCAAACTCAAAAATCAAGTGAATCGCGAGCACAAGAAGGCCAAGCATGTACAAGTTGAGGAATGCAAAGGTGCTTGGTCGCTTTGTGAGCAAGACTTCCTCGCCGGCAATCAAGCGGAATTTCTTCGATAACTTCTCTTGTTCTGCAGCCATTTCCGCCGCTTGAGATGCCATTATATCGACAACCGTTTCTTCTTCGGGGGTCGCCCCGGCCTCAGTGGATTCTTCGCTCATAGCAATCGCTCCATTGGTTTGTGGCGCAGACAACCCAAATAAGTCCTTCCACGGTTGCGTCGGGAATGCATGGCCTCTCGGCTGTTTATTAAGAAACGAAGTTCAGTGCAAAAAGCCCCAAGAATGTTCAGCATTGCCTCTCGCCCATGCATAGTCAGTCTCCTTTCGAACCCCATACTCGTCCATGATCCTTAATCGCTCGAGTTTCAGAGGATATTCATTGTATGTGAGGTGAGAGGTCATTCCTCCACGGGTTGGTTGATTGAAGGTCCAATGAGCGCGCTCGATTGCTTGAACTGTGAGTTCCATTGTTGTCCTGCCGTTCCACATTTTAATGTTGAACTTGGGCAAGGGTGCTCCTGGGTGGTGAGCATGCTTTCCTTCTCTTATTTCCGAGCCCAGTTTTTCAATCGTGATTCGATTGAACTTTTCGCTCCGCTTATGTTTTCCATCATGGAAAAGACCGCCTTGGGATAGTCCTAAATGCCCAAAATCCCGACGTTTCCACGGACGATTGTCCCTTGCCGTGACGGTAAACGAGAGGTGAGGCATGAACCAGTCAATATAGGACCCATCATCAAGATGAAGAACACCCCAATACCACGGGACTGATGGGGCTTGGACACTCACCTTTTGGAAGTACGCAGTTCCTTTGACGGCTTCGTCATCCAGTGTTCCTGAGGCCTTGGTGCCATGCAAACGTAGGATGTCATACCCCATGTTTCCAGCATAGGTCGCAGTTGCTTCTCGGGCCGTGGACATTGCTCCGTTCCAGGGGGTTAACTTGAGGCGCATTTCTTTGGGCACATTTGGATGGCTAGCGTCCTCATCGGTCGTTAGATTGAGCCAAAATTCAGTCAAATCACTCTTTAGGCCCATGCTTAGATCTTCCTCCAAAAGCGGAACCACCGCTCCACCACCCCTGCCCGAATTAGGATCGGCCGATGGCCAGTCTGGATGTGAATCTGGCATGGCGACAATTCGGCAAATCCGTTTAATCACCGGCTCATGCATTTGGGTTCCATCGAACCACCATGCACAAACCATGCCATCAAGGGCCATGCCGTGGTGCTCATCGAATCCTGGACGTCCTTGAGGGGTCCACGGAGTACCACTGACTTCCACGAGAGGATTATCTTTGGTCGACCACAACACCATCAATTGGCGACCACTTGGCTTTCCATCGGGATCCTCGAGCATCACCAACCACCACCACCAATCCCATGTGAGATGGTGAAGAGGCGGCCTATTTTGTAGGGTCCACATCCCTGATAAATCACCAGCAAAAGCAGTCATCTCATCGCTCATTCAATTTCCTTCCCTTTGAAAATAGCGCCACCGATAAACCACAAGACTGCACCCTGAATCAACAAAACGATCGTGGCTATGATCGATGAAACCAAGCCTGTTGAACCAACACCTGGTTTCGAGTAGAAGAAATCAAGCGCCAGAGCGCTGGTCTGAATCGATCCAAAGTCGTCGTTGAATGAGGTTCCTTGCAAGAGGAATAAGTCCATGTTCGGCCATACCAGCATGGCAGCAGAGTCGACGATCATCAAGGCCCAACCAATCACGGAAAACCGTAAAATTGAGGCATCAGGGGCGCCCATCGATAAAAGGCACATGCCAAGTTCCCATGCTGCAAACGGAATGGCGAGAACGATTCCGTATCTCCACATGACCCCTAATGCGCAAAACAGCATGCCATAGACGAGTGATGCCATCATTGTTGCAAAAACGATAGCAAGCCAAACGCCAAGGTCTGCAAATCTAAAGAAGCCTTCACTTGGACCCATGAAGCCAGAAATTAATGCAAAGAGGAGACCGATGCTGATGAAGTACGGCCAAACAATACCGAGATAGCCAAGAATCCGATAGAGGAACACTTCGGTCCGAGCAATTGGCTTAGCCAGCATAAAGTGCATCGTCCCGGCTGTCATTTCATCTCGAATCAATCCAGTAGCCAAGAACAATGGACAAAACAATCCGAGTAAGAGCACGAATCCCATTTTGCCCATGCCGAGCACAAAGGCCATGTGAGTTGCTTCCAATGCGTAGGCTGCATCATCAGGATCTTCGTCCACGTTGATGTCAGGATTTGCACTCCATTCCCCGTTGAATCGGTTTTGGACGAGTAAAACATCGCATTCAATGTCGTTGTCATTTGTGTCCTTTCGCGATGATGTGCCATCGTAATTGTAACAATCACCATCGTCATCAAATCCCGTGGATTGATAATTCGAGGTTCCGTCAAAGACGATGTCGAAGCCATCTTCATCGATGTAATTTGACGCAGGCTCCGGGGCTATGGGTGGGTCGAGAAGTCCGGGATGAGAATCTGCCATGTAAGGGTCAGTGCCCCATTTGAGTTCTTGTCCCGTGGGATATCCATCGTTGTCGAGGTCTAAGCTGTCACCGTCATTATCCACCGATTCAAAGCCTGTTGCCATCACGTCGATGTAGATCAGCATCACAAGTGAAATGGCGACAAGGCCAACGCCAAGAACGACCCAAGTTGAGGTCTTGGTGCGGTATTGACGCATCGTAAATTCTGTGATGGCAGCCGCCTTCCGGTCAAGGGCGCGATAAATCGTGTTGGGCTTCGATTCCATCACAATGTCCCTCCGCTGGTCAGATATCCAAGAATCGAGGCTAAGTCATCATCCGGGTTATCGATGCTGTGAATTCGATGGTTGTTGTCAACGATTACCGAAGGGAGTTTTGCATGTATTGCACCCAAGTTATGAGTTTGAATTGAGAGGTTGTTCTTGGTTGGGAATGAAATGCCTGAAACATCATCTAAATCGATGACATCCTTTGCTAATGCTTTTGCGTCGTCCGCTTCAATGGTGATGCGGTGAGGGATTTGGTCGAGTTTTTCACGTATGGCATGAAGGTTGCCGAGTGCCAAAAGTCGTCCATTGTGAAGGATGATGATTTGTTCAGTGATTCGTTCTATTTCCTGAAGGATGTGGCTGCTGACGATGATGGTTCGCCCCATTCGTCCCAATTCACGAATGACATTCATGATGGTTGTTCTTGCCAACGGGTCACACCCTTGGAGCGGTTCATCCAAAATGATCAGTTCTGGGTCGTTGACTAACGCATGGGCGATTTTTGCTCGTTGTCTCATACCCTTGGAGTATTGCCCAATTTTTTTGTGGGCAACATCAGCAAGCCCAACGAATTTCAACACTCTGTCCGCTTCAACCATCGCTTCTGCCCGGGTCAGGCCGTTTAGCCTGGCAAAAGTGGACACGAATTGGTGGGCCGTCATCCAGTCGTACATTTTCTCGTGTTCGGGTACAAACCCTACCCTGGCGTACGGTGCGGGATTTTTCCACGGGTCGGTACCAAATAAGCGGATCTTACCTTGACTTGGTTTGAGTTTGCCCATGAGCAATTTGAACATGGTCGATTTACCTGCCCCGTTCATGCCAAGCACGCCTGTAACGCCGCCATTGAGGGCGAGTGTGATGTTTGAGAGTGCAAAGATTCGCCCGTATGATTTCGAAACACCCTCGAGCAGAACGGCTGGTGCCGTTGTGTCTGGTCGCCATGCCTCAGTCTGGCCTTTTCCTTCTTGATCAAAATCGGGCATCATTCTCGAGTCACCTCCATCGATGACACTCGTGCACTCAGTGTGTAGAGCGCTATGGCATTCATTGCGATCACGGAGGCCAACGACCACGTCCAAGAATATTGGTCGTAGGTGGGCTGGGTCCCAATCAGCGTTTGACCAACATGCGCCATGCAATCATAGGGTGAAAGGAGGTAGAGAATCTCACGGTCGAACAATGTTGAAACCAAAACAGCGAGGACTTTTGTTCCTAGGACGATGGATAGAAGTCCAATTCCGGGGAAAAATTTGCCCTTAGAAACACTAGACAAGGCTAGGCCTATGCTGGTGTAGGTGAACACAAGCATCACGCCCGAAAGGAAGGCTGCGAGAAACAAGGGGAAGGTATCCATGATCCAAGCCCAACCGCGACCAAGGGCAATAATTTCTGCAAAGTAATACAAGGTCAGGCTAAGAAGCACGATGATGGATTGAATGACGGCAACGGAAATAAATTTCATTCCCACATAATCGAATCGAGTGATTGGGCGAGAAAAGTAAAGCGCCGAGGTGCCATGTTGCCTGTCTTCAGAAATGACGCTACCGACCAACAATGCGGCAATGATTGGGTAATAGAGGACATTTCGTGGAAAGAAACCGAGCACATGGCCGTACAAGTTATCTCTGCTGACACCCCAAAGTTGGTGGATTGTGCTTTCACCGATAAGACCTGAGATGAGCGTCAATCCAGCATTGCTCAATGAAGCAATGAACACGACCAGAATAAACAGACGCGTCGGCATGCCCCATGG
>CALKDX010000014.1 GCA_938084455.1 Candidatus Poseidoniaceae archaeon | reverse complement strand
CTTACTCCAGCACTCGAGGCAATCGTCGATTGATAGGTGCCAAGGTCAATTCCAACATACAAGCGGTCACTCATTTTCTTCACCGTCCGCATGGCGGACAAACTGGCGAGGGTGCCACCACCCTTCAAGGTTCACCTTGGTAATAGACGGGGCGAGCCCGACCGATTCGGGGCACTCGTCAATGTTTTTACTCGTTTTCACTTTGTAGGCCAAACAAAGCGGCGGAACCCGTTTTTATGAACGGATCAACAGCGTCATAGCGTTCACTTTGGCTGAGATTTTTTACGCCGATACGGTAAGCGAAAAGGCCGACGAAAACAAGCGTTGCCGCTCCCCAAAACACCGCTCTAAGTTGGGAGGCAGCACCTTGTGAGCGCTCCGCATCATCGCCATCAGACACTGCATCTAAGGGATCACTGTAATGCGCCTTAAACACATCACTGGATTGAATGACAATTCGATTTGTATTCCCTTCAGGTGAGGCATTTCGACTTTCAACAAAGACGTCAATACGGAGCCACGACTCTTCGATGTTCCAAACCGGCAGACTGATCATGGAATCCCATTGGCATTCGAATGTAGCGGAAGTGTTGGCGTCCATTTCACAATTCGCAATGGCATAACCGCTCTCGTTCAACGGCTGACTGAGGACTGTAATCTGAGCTCCAGTTTGAAATGCGTCCCCATCTTCATCCAAAACCGCCCAGCGCACAGTGAGGTTTCCGCTCCACAATGTTCCATTTCCTGGCGATTGCGTGATGGTGATCGCAGGGGCCTGATCGATTGGCCGGCAACCGTTCGTTCCAACGGGCCAAAGCGGGTCCGGGACCTGAGTGACGCACATGTCAAGATCGTCTTGCACACCATCCTCATCGGTGTCGTCAATGCAGCCATCGCCATCATTATCGTACAGTGATGCATCGACAAGTGGGCATTGGTCAAGACTGTCGACCACGTCATCCCCGTCTGTATCATCAAGACAACCATCGTTGTCCGTATCCCACCCGAGAGCATTCTCGTTCGGACAAATGTCTTCTGCATTTGGAACTGAATCCCCGTCCCCATCCAACCAATCCAAACCATCCCGCTCCACACCTTGGACGGCAAGGGCAAATCCGGTTCTCGAGCCGTCTAAACCAACGCCGTCGGATAAGCTTCCCGGGGCGACAAACCGAGCCCGAACTTCAACTTCAATCCAGTCTATTTCAGCAAGTTCAGTTTGGTCGATGCGGAGTCCAAGTGTGGTTTCATTGGTCGATGGGAAATGCGTGGTGTTGTCCAAATCTGTTCCACTGTAAAACAGAGTGGAATAACCGTCATGGTCGGTAGAAGCAGAGGACACAATCCTTCCATCAGAGAGCCTCGCTACGAGCAAAAGATCGTTGATGGCAGATGGTTCGGGTGAGGCCGCATGAGCCATTCGAACCTCAAGGTCGGCGTTTTCCATAGGGGTAAATCGCTGCGTCCATACTTCTCCAGTTCGTAAGAACGGCCCCGCAGCCCCCGAGCCATTCCAAGGTTGAGCAATCAGATTCTCGAGCGGATCATCAACACCTTGCCGAGCCGCCAACCACTCTTGTGGAGATTGATCCAACAACCGGTATGAGTCATGAATCCAAACATCGTCTGCAGGGGAGGCGTGCCCACCTTCAAGTTCCTCAATGAGCGCTTCAAAATCGAGCAACACCGAGAGGTTAAGTTGCCCAAACCCATCATGAGGATTCTGAAGATCATATCCTCCTTGCCCATTATCCCGCTCCGCAGAGGGGAGTGGTGTTGTGGACAGTGCGAGCAATGCCCTCAACATTGGGCCGGAGGGGGTAAATCCTTGGCCGACATCGATGGTGGAGTTCGCTACTGAAGCATCGGACCATGCTGGAGTCATGGTGTCCATTGAAACATTCGAACGCACTTCTTGACCTGAAACCCATCCAAGTTCCACCAATTGCTGAATCAATGACGCAACGCCCGCGGCACCGGGGGTTGCCATGCTCGTTCCGGTTGAGGTTCTCAAATCTCCATTGTATGAATCATCCATATTATCAGCTCTTGCGGATTGAACCGAAGATCCCACGGCCAATGCGAAAATTCCCGTTGTACCGGCCTCTGTTGGCCCTGATGACGATGCAGTCCAGCGAGCGGTATCTTCGGACTTCATCGAGGCGCCAATTGCGGCAACGTTTCGCCCATTCGCAGGTTCAAGCAGACTGCCGCCGGTGTTCCCTGGCGCGATGAACGCAAGTGACCATGGCATGGCCAGTGCCCATGCATCAAAATCAGCAGTTCTCGCAGTGTATGCGGTTGTATCGTCGCCCCAAGAATTTGAATGAATAACTCCGCCAGCCATCCCCGATTCGACAAGCAATTGATCGATATCCGGGGGAACCCACCCTTCAGAGGAGACAATGTCCTGGAAGACGAGGAGAGATCCATGTGATAGCGAAGAGCCGTTAGAGGGATAAAGTCCCAATCGATCATCATCAACGTTGAAGCATGCAAGGCTTCCTGCAACATGAGTGCCGTGCCGATAATCGGAATGCCCGGCGGTATCGCCATCGTCAATGGTTGTGTTGAGGACCAAGACCTTCCGGTGTTCTTCACCAGCGGGGCCAACCAAATCCGTTCCGTTCACACCCTCACTTCCAAGGGCTTGAGCGCTTGTGGCGTTTCTGAAGCAGGCGTGATCGGCATCGAGGCCAGAATCGGCGGCCCCGACCACAACACCTGTGCCGTTGATGCCCAAGGTCCATGCCGGATGCCCGCTCATTGCCCCGTGCTGCATCAATGAGGCTGCCTGCACGTTGCGGCCTTGTGTTTCTAAAACAGGCTCAATCCACAGCAACCCATCCAACAACAAAACCTTGGCCAAATCAAGTTCAAATGGCCACTCAGCAACGTATGCGGGGGCCAAGGGAGAGGATTGATGTTGATCTGCCAATCCAATTCCCATGAGGGCCAAATCCTCTCTTAAACCCTCGAAGGCAGCGTTTGGAAGCCGCGGCTCAAGAACGATCCGGACCAATTCACCATAAACAGGACCGGCCCCGTTCAAGCCGGACTTCCAGGCCGCAGAAGGAGCGTCATTGACGATGAACGCTTCTGAAGCAGAGGACTCATGGCCCCACACAAGAAGTTGAGTTGGCGAAACAACCCTCAATGGTGTGAGCCCCTGGTTTTGCAAATCCTTCCACAATTCATGGGTCCACACTCCTGAAGGATGCTCGAGAATGAACTCACCTTCTATTTGTGCCGCCACCGGTGGGCTAATTGGTGCGACGTAGGCGTTTACCACCGGCAAAAACAACACGAGGACCATCACGAGAGCTCGCCGCATGAACCCTGTTGAGTGCTCAAACTTTGTCAATCTCGCGCTCCAAATGAGTGGATGTGCCGCGCCAGCGCGTTTAAGTCGGGTTTGCGAGTCGCCCATCTCGATGAAGGCCTACCGTGTAACAGGAATCGCTCCCTTCGGCAGCATGCGCCAAGAATTTTCGCTCGACCTCCCTGCTGACAGCAAGGCCGATGCAGAACACCGAACCTATTCAATCATGGGCTCGCGACACAAGGCTAACCGCCGCTCCATCACCATCGAGTCGGTGAGCGAAATCGATCCAAGAACCTCAACCGAACCTCGTGTGACCCACCACTTCCGTGACCAAATCGCCGCTGCCGGTGGCGCTGTCACCCCAGTGGCCGAAGAAGAGTGAGGGCAACCGGCTCCGCCGGATTCTTCAATGACCCGCTTCTCAGAGGGATGAGTGCTATGGTCGACCGTTCCGAATTACAACGCATGGCTCGCACCATTGACGCCCATCGAAAACAACTCGACGACTTGCATACGCAAATCGA
>CALKDX010000013.1 GCA_938084455.1 Candidatus Poseidoniaceae archaeon | reverse complement strand
GCATTTGCAAACGGTAGAACCCAGGACGTCGTTATGCGACTCCACAAATACCTCCCACATCTCAACGTCCATGTTGATGGGATGGGGAAGCGCATTGCAAAAATGCAAATGAATCATCCAGAGACGCTCCGCGACCCTGCAGCACTTCGCGCAGCATGGTCATGGTGCAAGCGAGTTTCAAGCAAATCTGATCGGAAGCGGGCCTTGGAAGCAGATGTGATTGTATCAACATCTGGAATGCTCCAAGGAGGCCCCTCAATTTGGTACCTCAATCGTCTTCGCCACGACCCTAAAAACGCTATCCTGTTCACTGGTTATCAAGCAAAAGCAACTGGTGGGCGACAACTTCAATCTGAAGGGACATTGAAGATTTTTGGAAAAGACACTGAAATCCCACTCGAATGGGACACCTACTCGTTTTCCACCCACGCAGGGCACAAAGAGATCGTGGATTTCGCAGCCGCCTGCGAGGCAGAAGAAGTCATCATTTACCATACAGATCCCGTCCACGCCCGCCCGCCACTTGCAGCTGCATTGGAGAAGAACGGGCACATTGTCCATAACCCAGTGAACGGCATCTCTGAATACCTCGGTGAAGAATTTAGCCGAAGTCATTGAATACAACGACGCTAAGCGATTCACATGGCGGCAAAGGCTCCGGCAGGCGGAAAGAAACCAAAAAAGCGCAAGCGTAAGATGCGACTTTCCCTCAAACAAAAAAAGATGAACACCACAGGTGATTCATACAAAGACAATCTTGGCTGGTCCACGGACGTCGGTCGAACGCTGAACGAAGCACCCGCACCAAAAGGCCCCGAAACCCTTCGAGTCCAGTGCGATTCTTGTGGATCGATGCTCAAAATTCCGAAGCCAAAGAAATCACGCTATACAGTGACGTGCTCTTACCCCGAGTGCGGCAATGAGATGAAGTTCGAGTGAAATCCTGGAACGGTTCTCTATGAATCCCGAAACACTTGCGTTGTGTTTCGCTTTATTTCTCATCGCGGCGCTTTACGCCTCTGTCGGCCACGGTGGAGCTTCAGGATACCTCGCCATACTTTCCCTCTCAACATTTGCCACACAGAACGCTGCCTGGCTAAAGCAACATGCTTGGGTGCTCAACCTCGTCGTGGCGAGTCTTGCGTTTTATCATTATCAAAAAGCAGGATACCACCGGCCAAGACTATCCTTCATCTTCATCATAGCAAGCCTACCCGCAGCGTTTTTCGGCGGTACATTAGCGGTCGACGGTGCCGTTTACGACACCCTTCTCTCACTCGCTCTGATCTTCGCAGCGATTCGTTTGAGTCAAACCACCCAATCATCCGAACGAACTGAAGAGCAACCACTTCCTTCTCTACAGACCACCGTTCCTATCGGCGCTTCCATTGGTGTGTTGAGTGGAATGATAGGGGTTGGTGGGGGTATTTTCCTCTCGCCAATTTTAGTGTTAAAACGATGGGCTACACCGAAGGCCGCCGCTGCCACTGCAGCCCTCTTTATCTGGTCTAACTCCGCAGCAGGACTTTTTGGCGCACATCTTTCAGGCCAACTCAATCTTTCACTTGATCCGCTGATTTTCTTTATTGGTTCAGTGGCTACGGGGGGCTTTCTCGGATCTAAATATGGGGCCGAGCGCGCACCCCAAACCACCGTTCGTTGGTTGTTAGTGGTGGTCCTTTTGCTTGCAACCACTAAACGTATCTTTGACGTTCTCCTTTGATTCTTCACCGTGAACCTCAAACCCAACCATCACTTGGTCAGCGTGTGTCCGAGGTGCCGTATTTTGTTGATTTGCAAACGGCAACTGACATTGCCTGTGCAACACCCCTTCACCTCAACACAGAGTTTGTTCCCCTCGATGCTGCTTACAAGAGGGTTGTCTCAGAAGATATTGCTTCGAAAGTCAATGATCCACCGTTCGATAACTCAGCAATGGACGGCTTCGCCTTTCTACAATCCGACAGTCTTGACCCCCCTACCACATTATCGATCATCCAAACACTTCAGGCTGGGGACCACCAAACCAAACAACCTCTTGGGCGTCATCAGGCGACACGAATCATGACCGGGGCCCCATTGCCCCCTGGTGCGGATTCAGTTTTACCAATCGAGTTATGCCAAGTGAGTGAGGATGGAACAGAGGTAACCTTGCTTGAACAAGGCCGCCCCCATTTCATACGCAAAAAAGGTGAGAATTTAGTCGCTGGAAATGTCGCATTACCCCAAGGCACTACACTTACACCTGCTAAGATTGGCCTTTGTGCAACGATGGGTTGGCCACAAGTACCTGTTTTTCAGCAGGCCAAAATCGCTATTATTTCTACAGGAGACGAGCTTAAATTCCCGGGTGAAGAACTTGAGCCACACCAAATATACGAATCAAATTCCTTTGGTCTAGCCGGCCTTGTCGAATGGATGGGTCACAAAGCTGTCCGCTACCCAGCGGTTGCAGACTCAATGGATGCTCTTCGAGAACTTCTCGACCAAGCAAGTGCAGAATGCGATCTCATATTGACATCAGGTGGCGTTTCAATGGGTGATTGGGACTTTGTCCGAAAAATAATGGAAGAGGAAGGTGACATTCATTTTTGGAGGGTAAAAATTCGCCCAGGTTCTCCACCGCTTTTTGGCCTGTGGAAAAGCACCCCGCTCTTTGGCCTCCCAGGAAACCCTGCGAGCAGTCACGTTGTGTTTCGAATGCTTGTAGCACCTTATCTACGCGCCTCTATGTTGGGAGGGGGACCTCGTCCAATGCACCTCCAAGTTCAATTGGCTGAGAATCTCAGAGGTGATGATAAATGCCTCGCCCTCCGTCGAATCACCATTGATACAAGTGGAAAGCACCCCCTCGCTTATTCAACAGGATCCCAAGGTTCAGGCAACCTCAACAGCATGGCAACTGCGGATGGACTGACCCTTCTTCATCCCGGTCAACCATCAAACAAAGGCGATTGGTGCGAAGCAATTCTTCTGTGATGTGTGTGTATGAGGATAACTGTCGAGGAACCGATGTTGCTGATTGAAGCAATTGCTGAATTGTACCCGAACACCACCCGGGCAAAAATCCGTCGAATGTTGACAGAGGGCCGGATCCTCGTCGAAGGGCAAGTAGAACACAAAGCAAAACATTCAGTTGAAGCAGGCCAAACGGTGGAAGTAACCGATCGCGCAAAGGGCAAGGAAGCAGCACCACCCCCAGCAACCAGCGCAAAACAACATCGTCTTTCGATCGTGTATGAGGATGAAGCCATTCTTGTGGTGAACAAACCTGCCGGGTTGCTCTCCGTTGCCACCAATAAAATGGAGGACGACACCCTTCATTCCCGGTGTGTGAATTACGTTCGCCTAGGTAACGAGCGAGCTTGGATTCACATTGTCCATCGACTCGATCGCGAAACTTCTGGCGTCATGGTATTCGCTCGCCATGAACGGTACAAATCCTATCTCCAAGAGCAATTTGCTCAGCGCGAAGTTCACCGAACCTACCACGCATTGGTCGAAGGCAAACCCGCTGAGGCTAAAGGAACAGAACGCGCATGGCTTGTGGAAGACCGCAATCTCCGGGTCAAAAAAGTCAAACCTTCGTTCCAAGGAGCGAAGGAAGCCATCACCCATTGGGCCATTGAGGATTCAGACGACGAAGTGTCCTTGATTCACATCACCATTGAAACGGGCCGCCGCCATCAGATCCGAATGGCGATGAAAGCACTTGATTGTCCCGTGGTTGGTGATGATTTACACGGTGCAGAAACGAACCCACTCAATAGGATCGCATTGCACGCAACGGCCCTCGAATTTCTCCATCCAGAAACCGACGACCCTGTTCGTTTTGAAGCAAAAATCCCCTTCTTTTCCAATTAATCCGACCCTCTAGAAATGCGTGCCTTCTTGAACCGTTGACGCGCCCGATGAATCGATAGCATGAGTGGCGAAGCGGGCGACCATGGTTGGATTGAGGTCAAAGGGGCGCGCACCCACAACCTCCAAGACATCAACGTCAAACTCCCCCGCGGGCAATTCGTTGTAATCTCAGGCGTCTCTGGCTCCGGTAAATCCAGCCTTGCCTTTGACACGCTTTATGCTGAGGGCCAGCGAAGGTATGTGGAGAGTTTATCCTCTTATGCTCGACAATTCATCGGGCAAATGAAAAAGGCGGATTGCGACGGCATCGAGGGCCTTTCACCCGCTATTTCAATCGATCAAAAACAGGGTTCACACAACCCTCGCTCCACCGTTGCAACCGTGACAGAAATTCAGGACTATTTGCGCTTATTATGGGCTCGTATCGGCAAACCACATTGCCCAGAGTGTGGTCGAGAAGTGGCACGAAGAACCGTTCAAGAAATCGTTGACGATGTGCTATGGCACATGGAAGGGCACGCCATCGCCGTATGGGCGCCGGCAGTCCGTGCCCGAAAGGGAACACATGTGGATCTGTTTCGACAACTCGTCGAACAAGGGTTTCTCCATGGAAAGGTCAACGGCCATGAAGTCGGCTTCGAATCACCCCCTGAGCTGGACAAAAATTTCCGGCACGACATCGATGTCAGAATCGACCGACTTCGCTGTACCCGCGACCGCCGACAACGATTGACAGAAGCTGTTGAAAGTTCATTGCGGCTTGGAGGGGGGGCAACCGCCATCGAAAGCCTCGAAGGACCTAAAGAGGACGCGGAACTTTCTGAAGGCACGAAAGCTCGATTGACCAAAGTGGGTGATACTGTGGCCTGGTCAGAAGACTTCGCCTGTCCTGACCACGGGGCGTTTATGCCAGAACTTTCTCCACGCGTCTTCTCCTTCAACTCACCACTCGGAGCATGCGGTGCTTGTCAAGGTCTTGGTGTTCAGCGGCAGTTCAACGTTGAATTAATTGTTGATGGAACCCTCACAATCAGCAACGGTTGCGTTCGTCCATGGAGACAATCCATGTCACCCTCGTGGTACAGGCGATTGATGGAACAAGTCTGCGAACACTACAACATCCCACGAAACACACCGTTCGAACTGTTGGATGATGACGACAGAGATATTCTCCTCAACGGCTCGGGATCAACAGTGATTAATTTCCACTTCGAATCTGATAACGGTTCAGTCTACAAGATGAATCGCCCATGGGAGGGCATTATTGCAAGGCTTCAACGCACTTATACAGAAACGACTTCCGAACGAACTCGCAGTCGATTGGTTGCTTGCATGACCGATCTCGACTGCAATGAGTGCCACGGTGAGAAACTCAATGCAGCGGCGCGCTATGTTTCAGTCGGCGGAATTCGATTGCCCGAAGTAAGCCATTGCTCAGTCCATGACGCACTTTCCGTGGTTCGGTCCTGGTGGCCGGATGGACCGGGCGCCCCCGAGTATTTTGCTGACAGCCTCGAACCTCTCGACGAGCGCAGTATGTTCATCGGAAATGAAATCCTCCGAGAAATCGAAAACCGACTCGGGTTCCTTGACAGCGTTGGATTGGACTACCTCACTCTCGATCGAAAAGCCAACACATTGTCTGGTGGCGAGAGCCAACGCATACGTTTGGCCACTCAAATCGGAAGCCGCCTCACCGGCGTGATGTATGTGCTCGATGAACCCTCAATCGGGCTGCATCAACGGGACAATGAGCGATTGCTTGCTACATTGCGGGAGTTAAGCGATCTTGGAAACACATTGGTTGTGGTCGAGCACGATGAGGACACACTGCGTCAAGCGGACTGGCTTTGTGATTTAGGCCCCGGCGCGGGGCTAGAAGGTGGCATGGTGGTCGCCAACGGGCCGCCTGAAGTTGCGATGGCTGAGGAACAATCGGTGACTGGCGCATACTTGAGTGGACGGCGAAGCATACCAGTCCCAGAAAAAAGAACCAAAGTAACAAAAAAGCGGTTGGTGGTTAAAGGAGCGTCCCATAACAACCTTCAGAACATCACGGCGTCCTTTCCAATCGGTTGTATGACGGCAGTAACGGGCGTCTCAGGCTCAGGAAAGTCATCCCTTGTTTCAGGTATTTTGGCCCCTGCTCTCCAACGCCAGCTCCACAATGCAGACACCCTTCCTGGCAAGCACAAAGAGATTAGAGGAATGGATTATACGGACAAAGCCATCATCATCGACCAATCTCCGATCGGAAGAACACCGCGTTCCAACCCAGCCACGTACACCAAAGTTTTCGACGAAATTCGAAGTCTGTTTTCCAAAACCACCCTTGCAAAAGAGCGCGGCTACACCCCCGGAACCTTCAGCTTCAACGTCAAAGGCGGCCGTTGCGAATCTTGCAAAGGGGCCGGTTCAATAAAACTCGAAATGAAC
>CALKDX010000012.1 GCA_938084455.1 Candidatus Poseidoniaceae archaeon | reverse complement strand
CTCTACGGATGTTCCTGTGGTCGCACTCAACGGAGTTTCAAAGGTCTACTATGCTCCAGGCTGGCGTATTGGGTACATGGCCATTCACGATCCAAGGGGACGAATGATGCTGGTGCGGGATGGAATTGAACGCATGTTGAGATCCCGTCTGTGCGCATCAACTCCAGCTCAACTTGGATACCTCGCAGGACTTGAGGGTGATCGAAGTTGGATGAAGGGCTATTCCGATCGAGTCGTTGCTCAACGCAACACCTGTGTCGAGCGCATACACCAAATTGAGGGACTTGAGGTTCAATCCTCTGGAGGGGCGTTTTACATGTTTGTCAAACTCACCGACGAAAAATGGGCCAATAACGACAAGCAATTTGTCCTCGATCTGCTCCATGAAGAGCATGTTTTGGTCGTTCATGGGAGCGGTTTCTCACCGGATTTGGGCCGTGGACACTTCCGCATTGTCTACCTCCCAAGCGTTGAAGTTTTGAACGACGCCTTTGACAGAATTGAACGGTTCCTAATTCGACATCGGTGAAGTCATGTCGCCGATGAATTGATGTCCAAGTGATTTGAGGGGTTACCATGCTTGAGCAGGTTCGAAAGGTTCGGCTCGCTGTTTTTGCGTGTCTTTTCGCCATCTTGGCTGTCCCTCAGGTTTCTGCTGCTCAGGTCACCGAAATCTCGGACATTAAGCTCGAATATTTTTATCCGGCATTGATTGCTTTCGCCGTTGCGATTCCTGTTTGGCGTTGGTTCATTCCTAATCAATTGGCCAATTTACAAGTTGCCTTCGAGATCGATGATGATCTGTATGAAGTTCACCGGATTACCAAAAATGTGGACGACGCAAGGGCGTTGCTCCAAGAAGGAGGTACTGCTTTCGGAATTGGTTTGTACGTTATGGGGATGACTGGTGTGCTTCTGCTTATTGCAGAACTGATGTTCAATCCAGACACCTACTATCTTCCGAATTTGTTTTTGATCGGAGTGCTTGTTGTTATTCCAGTGATCATCTCCCCTTGGGAAACTTTGAATGTCCAATTGGTCGGTACAAGAAAAGGGAGTTCTAAAGGGAAAATCTACGTGAAAATTGTACGAAGGATGACCACGCTCCTCATACTTCTGGGCGTGACTTTTGCCGTCGTCCTTTACGGTAGTTCACAATCACCATCAACCATTTTCATCGAGCCGATATGGGTTGCTGCGGCCCTCCTCACATTCATGGCTCCAACCATTTTTGCCTACGGTCGCATAATGGGCGCATCTTGGAACATGATTCTGATTAACAAATGGCGCACTGCAAACGGACGGGCCAATCCAATTGACCCGGACAAGCCAAGGTTTGTCAATCGTTTATTCTCACTTTTGTTGGTGATTTTCCTTGTCACAATGCCAATCACAGCATTGAACGGTGTCATCACCGTGTACCACATTCTCTTCAATGACCCTGACCCGGACAAGGCTTTCTTGATTCTGAACTACGGTGGTGTTCTTGGGTACATGGTGTTTGAGCGAGTGGATTTAATTGCTCAAATTTTGTTTGAATGGCAATTCATCAAAGAATTGCCACAATTCCTATCTTTGTATCTCTCGCTCAACATCGCTATCGTTGGCTTAGCGTTTATTTTTGAGTTGACTCGAAACTTGGTTCTCGGTGGCCAGTCCTTTGGTGGCTTGTTTGGTGTGACCCTTGATACACCGCGCGAAATCCGAACCGAGGTCGAGGCTCAATCGAGGCAACTTACCTTTGCTTTTGCAGGTTTTTCTGGATACACTGTGCTTTTGCTGATTCTCGTTTGTTACAAAGAATTTGGTTCACTTATGCCCTTCACCGATACTCTAGAAGCACCAAAATTCGGTTTTGATGAACGCGCTCGGCTTGAGGCAACCTGGATGTTTATTGCCCTAGGGCAAGCAGTTTTCTTGTTCACTTGGGCCCTGTCAATCATCCGGTTCCGTTCCCTGAGGACCTTACGCTTCGACCTCAATCCAGACGAGCGAAGAGAGGGTGCAGTCAAGTTTGCTGAAGGGGATTGGATGCGGAGTTTGGTTGAAGAAGCCGCTATTTCAGAAGATCTCGACGCTTTGATTCAGTTCCAGAGACGTTCCATTGAGGGTGATCCATCGCTGATTCGCCATGAAAAGGCTCGCGCTCGGATGTGGGAATTGGCGTTGCGTGGATTGTGGCCAAAAGCAATTGAAGAAGCAAAAAAAGTCCTTGCCCAAGCTGGCGGAGATGATGACATCTGTCGGATGATCATTGCTACAGGCCACATGGCTTCACGTCGTTTAGACGCAGCGCGGGAGGCACTTCACGGTCTTCAGCAACCAGAAGGATATGATGAACCAGAACTGCTCGCATTTGTTTGTGAATGGCTCGACCCTTGGCAGGGGAAGGTCGAAGAAGATGATTTCTGGGATTGGGAAAACAACTCCTGCATTGATCACCTCCAAATCCTCATGCGAATGTTACGAGGCTGGCAACCAGCACCGACCGATCAGTCCATTCACAACGACCGGTTGACGAGGGTTGCTCAACTTTCAATGGTCAGTCTCATGCGGGCACAACGTCGCCATTCGGATGCATTGGACCTCGCACTTCAACTCGTCCGCGCCGACCCAATCGGAGTGCGTCCTCGTATCGCCGTTGCACTATGTTTGATTGATAAGGGCGATTGGCACAGCGCTCGTTCAATCCTTTCGGAACTGAAAGTGAGCGACGGCCAAGACCCGAGGGTGCTTTCATTAGCGGCAATTCTAGGACAGTCAGTTGATGAAGAAGAAATGGAGGTTGCCTTGGCAGTAAGCGAGGGTAAGAAAATTCGTCAATGGATCAATGATGCTCCCGTGAACGCTGTTGCAGGTTTGGTGGTTCGTGGGGGAATGGACGAAGCCATCAACGCCAACATTCTGATTGCTGCTCATGAAGCCACCCGCCGAGGGATGCCACCAAGGTTTACGTTTGGTTGGCTTAGCATCGTCTACAATTACCTGGTTTTAGTACCGCTTTGGATTGTCTTAGCCATCTTCGTAAACGGACAGCAGGGCCAAATGGCAGGTCTTGTTGTCCTCACCACTTTGTTGTTGGTCCATATCGGTTCTAGACGATTTTCAAGGCAACAGCGACGTGTGATTCGACACCGCGATCAAAAAGCAATGGTTGCCTATTCTCGCCGTATGAAGCGGTTCAAAGTGAGCCCTGAACGCGGGAACATACCTGTTGGTACCCATCTTTTGCTATCTGGAATGCTGGTGACTGTAAATGGTGTCGTGCTTGACCTTGGAATGCCGGGATGGCTCAGTGTGCGTCTTCCAAAAGACACGGATAAAGCGGTTAAATCACGCCTCAAGCGACAATCCAAATCCATTGCGAAATCACGTCCGCCGCGGCTCCAGCCTCTCGGCGATGGTTGGTGGCTCAAGCGCCCCAAGGAAGAAGGCGCAGAGGTTCCTGTCCTCGAGCGTTTGATCGGCCAAGCAGCCTACCGTGGAAGACAACAATATGTCGCGAAAAAGAAAGGAAAGGCGATTTCGCAAACCGTGCGGACCAAACCAACCACTGCTGCAGTCGTAACCGAAATTAACCTCGATAAACGAGGCATTCCAACCCACACTCGTGTATCAGAGCGTGTGCAAACTCGCCGTCCAGTGCCTCCGACCGCTATTGGCTCAAAGAAACCGGGACCGAATGTAAAGCCCCAACCAAAACAAGATATGGGCGACACCATTGATTTCAGTTGAACTTGTCTTGATGCGTGTGGCAATGAGTTCAAAGACCGACTCAAGAATCAGTGGGCATGTCCCAAGAACGTGGAACATGGTCCGCATCACAAACGACCCTAGACAAGGCCACTAAAGTGATGGAAGCCGCCGCTGCGAGCGGTGATTTGTACCGAAATGGATTGGGCATGATCGCCTCAGAAAACATTGTATCTCCGATGGTTCAAAAAATCGTGGCCAGCGATTTACATGGTCGCTATGCTGAGGGCTTGCCAGGAAAGAGGTACTACCAAGGATGCGATGACTTCGACACCATCGAGTCAGTTGGAATTGAGTTGGCAAAGAGTGTTTTTAATGCACCTTTTGCTAACATTCAATCGACATCAGGAACAGTTTCCAACATTGCTGCACTCAAAGCTTTGGCAAAGCCTGGTGACGCAATAACGGCTGTGTCTACCGCCGACGGAGGTCACATTTCGCATGCTCGAATGGGTGCTGTCGGACTGCGTGATCTCAACCTGTCCACCTATCCTTGGAATGAAGAACGAATGGAGCCCGATGTCGATGGAGCCTGTGATTTAATTCGTTCGATTGAGCCAAAGGTGGCATTGATTGGCCAATCTGTTTTTCTCTTCCCCACACCGCTTGAGGAAATTGCTGCTGCCGCTCACGAGGTTGGAGCGAAGGTCATGTATGACGGTGCCCATGTGTTGGGCTTGATTGCAGGGGGCGTCTTCCAAGATCCGTTGCGAGAAGGTGCTGATATCATGACTGGTTCCTCCCACAAAACCTTCCCGGGCCCCCAAGGTGGTTTCTTGCTATCAAGCAGCGAAGATCCAGCATTTCAAAAGCGACTGAACAACGCGATTTTTCCGGGTGTATGCTCGTCTTACCATTTGCATCATGTTGCGGGTAAAGTCGTTGCATTAGCAGAATTTGAGGAATACGGTGCTGCTTATGCGAAGGACATCGTTGCTAACGCACAACACTTCGCAAGCGCCCTTGCAGCAGAGGGCTTCGATGTTCTAGCAGAAAGCAGAGGATACACAGCATCCCATCAAGTATTGACTCGTCATGGGGAAACTGATTCTGGAGCCGGTGCAAAGGCAGCACGATTGCTTGAGGATGCGGGCATCATCACCAACATGAACATGTTACCAGGTGACACAAAGGCAATGACGCCATCCGGCCTTAGGCTGGGTGTTCAAGAGTTGACAAGGGTTGGTATGGGCCGATTAGAAATGGAAGAAGTGGCTCGCCTTTATGCACGGGTCTTGATCCATGGTGAAGACCCCTCAAAAGTCAAGAATGATGTCAAGGATTTGAAATCGAACTTCCATGTCATCCGTTACTGCTTCAATGAAGAGGAACGCACTGGCTATCCCTTTTGAGTGAGAGCGATGGCGAAGCGAGATGAAAGTGCCTTCGACACTCTGATGGGTTCGTTTACGCACCTCAATGGTCACATTGTTGACCAACATTCTGAACCATGGGTTCTGTGGCATACCACTGAACTCTATGCTTGGTGGCATTCATTTGAGGACAAATGCCAGACTCCATTGGGTCGAAAATTAATGAATGCCTTTGCTGACCATGAAGAATACCTTCTCAACATGAATGCCACCCTTCCTTTGGGTTGGTTTTCAAAAAAGCGCCGTCAACAAGAAGCCATTCAACATCGATGGTCCACTTATGGCTGGGGCAAGTTTGATCTGG
>CALKDX010000011.1 GCA_938084455.1 Candidatus Poseidoniaceae archaeon | reverse complement strand
AAAACGGTGACGCTCCTCAACTTCGGCACAAAGCAGCAAGAGGCTTTTATCGAAGCCTTCGAGCACCTTATCTAATCAAAGAAATGGTGGCCGAACAACGACGGCTTTCACCGACTTTCTTGGGCTTGCAACAATCAAAACTTCGTCGCCTTCTTTGACCGCTGTCATGTAACCGATTCCAACCCCAACATTGTCTAAACTTGGGGCAGGGGCACCAGAGGTGAGGGCACCAATTGGAGTTCCATCAAGGAGGGTTACGGCTTTGCCAGGACGTGGCAGTGGTCCTTTCTCCGTGTAGCGGATACCCCACCAGCGTGCATCAGAATCATCGTGAGAGACCACGCGGTGCTTTCCGACGAACTCGTGCTCTAAGTCCAAGCCAAACGGCACATTGGTTTCCCATGAATCCCTTGCAAGGAACGATGCATCAGCGCCTTCTGCGAGTGGAGGCCAACAGAAGTCAACTCCTGAAAGAAGGAATCCTTTCTCGAGACGCAAGGTGTCTCTCGCACCAAGTCCGACCGGGACTGCTCCAGCCTCGATCAACGCCCGCCAGAGGAGAGGAGCGTCCTCGTTGGGGACAAAGATCTCGTACCCTGCTTCGCCTGTGTAGCCGGTTCCTTGGAGCCAACCTGTAATGGAAAGAGAATTGTCACCAATGGCTTGCCATTTGAATCGTCCAACATGGTTTGACTCACCCAAGACATCGCTGAGAATCGACTTCGCGTTTGGGCCTTGAAGGGCCATAATGGAGGTCGCATCAGAGAGGTTCTCAAGTTGAATTGAACCGTCCTCAGGAAGGTGGCTGGTGAACCATGTCCACATGACATCAATCATCGAAGCGTTTGGCACACCAAGGATTTCCGTATCAGAGACAACGGCAAAAATCATGTCATCAATCAGCACGCCATCATCATCGAGGAAATGAGTGTAGGCACATCGTGGAGCTGCAATCGCTGTCACACGTTGAGTGGCTAGACCTTCTAACCAACCCTTGACTTGTGCACCACTAAATCGGAATGAACCCATGTGAGACACATCAAACAATCCAGCCGTTGCACGGGTTGCGAGGTGCTCTTCCTTAATGCTGGAGTACCAGATTGGCAATTCGAACCCATGAAAATCCACAAGGTTTGCCTCAAGGGCCACGTGTTCGTCATAGAGGGCTGTGCGTACAGGGGCTCCATCGCTCATGCTTGATGGAAGGCAAGGCGCTCTTTAAACTCAATCAAGACTCATGTATGGGATGGTTCACAGCACCCCTTCAAAAGTTTCACAGTATGCAAATTTCTCCTCCGAATGAAGAGCGTCTTTGTAGACCAAGAGTGGCAACACCGGCGTACCATCAGACCATTCACCCATCGAACGAAGCAAATCGCTGTCTACAAGATGGTTGTAAGCCCAGTTTTCGGTAATGTGGTCTCCTTGAGTGCGGGCAAAGACCCAGTCTGCTTGAGCATCGATCCTGCGGTACACCCCGTAATCAGCGAGTCGATCGTGAACGGAGTCAGTGGGTAAATAATGCGAACCTACCAGTCTGGGAAAGCCATACAAATCGCTTTGTAATTCAATGTACAAGACGTGGTCATCTTCTAAATCGCTGAACACTTGTTGATGATGTACGCTGTAACAGGCATCGACGGTCATGTCATCAACGCCACGAGCGATGTGGACCATCGCATCGGCCGGCATCCGTGACAGGTTTGGTTGGAGTGCAATTTGGTTTGGTCGCGTCCAACCCGATTCGATGTCAATGAACAATGTGGAATTGCCCCAACCTCGCTCCATCGCTTCATACAACTGAACGAAGGAATACGCTCCTCCAAGGCTATGCCCTCCAATCCAGAGGTGGCTAGGATTGATGGTGACGTTACCGATGGCAGCATCAACGCTCGGGTGTCTGTCTTCACTTAGGGCCAAATCACTGACGGTGTCGAGAGCAGCAGCAATGGCCATGGCTCGGTATTCATGGTGTGGATAATTCGATGCACCCTCCACATCAATGCCTTCCAAACCATCTGGAATGGGTGGATCGATATGTGAAGGATATTGGACAAAGGCCACCGCCATTCCACGCGCTGAAAGGTGGGCAATCCAGTCTGTGTATTCCTCATACACTGGGTAGCCCCAACCGTGGCTCAACAGAGCAAGAGGGATTTCATCCAACGGAATCACTTCTGAAATTTCCGGAAGGGTGAGATAGACTGAAAATTCGATGTCCTGCTCATCCTCAAGGATGACATCAGCAACGAGTTCTGGCATCGCATAAGGGTGCACCGTCATCGTTGTGTCAAATGGTCCAGGCTCTGCCCCATAACCAATGCGAGGGGGATCTGGAGGAGAAGGCGCGATGCCGATCATCGCCGGGACACCTGGCATGACCAACCAAGCGGCAAAGAAAATGGCACAAAGATGCGCTCCGCTGGAAAAAAACGCTGCTCTTGACGCTCCGTCTGGCAACCTTGGCAGTCCACCTACGGTGAGCAATGTGCTGAGTAAAATCATGCCATACAAGGTGGGAAGAAGAAGAAAAGCCCCGCGTAGATAGAAGATGTCCAAAAGGAAGTACAAGGCTGTTAAACCGGAAAACAAACCAAGAATGAACAAAAGAGAACGACGTAGATTCTGATTCAATGCTTGACCCTTTAGTTGGGATTTTACACTGATGAGCGATGTAAAGAAGAGCATGAGGGCAAGGAAGAACAGGAGGGTGATGTTCTCTCGCAAGAACATCGTAGCTTGCAGGGCTCTGTAGGCATGCGGCCATATAGCATCGTTGACATCTTTTCCGGAGAGCAGGAGAATGATTGGTTGTAAAACTGAGGCGAGTGCGCCCAAGGCGAGGAAGGGAGTGTCCCTAGAGAAACGGAGTTTTTTCGGCTCCAAAACCTTGGCGTCCGCCTCTTCCATACGCATATTTTTACCAGCCACACTCAAAAAAGGTCGTATATCAGCGCATCTTAGAGATTCATGCTCAACCAAGCAACAGGTGGTCGTTGTTTACGCATCAATGGTTGTGCTAATACGCTCGAGATCGTTGGGTGTGATGACGCCTTCACCACGCAACAATACAGTGTTTGCATTGCGGTGAATGACAAACCAGTGGATTGAGGCGTCGGTTTCTATGGCAAGGGAAGTCATGAATTCTTTTTTATCCAAATAAACGGTAATGGTTCGGTTACGAATTCGGGGGTCCCGAATTGCAGCCCTCATGAGAGCATCCAGCCGGATTTGCCGGAACCGTGTGGCCTTCTGAATCACTGGAATTTCGATGATCTCAAACTGTTCACCAAAGGCGTTTTTCTCGAGAAGTTCAATGGTTTGGTCAACATTTCTTTGGTGCCATTGCTGGAAGGCGACAATGGCGATGAGGTGGTTTGTGGTGAAATCATCAGGAACGGTCTTCGAAACTTTATTGAGATTTTTACCTTGAACAGACGGAAACACATCAGGCATAACCTCGCTAGAAGGGGGGGTGGCATTAACAAACCGTTCATCAGCCATGCCTGCTTAGTAGGCTGACTCACGCGGTAAACCGTTCTCTACATCAGTTCCTATACGCACAACTTCCGCAAGGAATTCATCCAATGTTTGTTCCGTAATCCCTGGATTGGAAATAACCGACCGAAGAACAACTGCATCCCCTATGTTTGAACGACTCACCATGAAATCAGCGTTCTCCATGAGCCGCAACCGAAGTTCTGAATTGAGTTCGTTGAGGTCAATGCCGGCTTTCGTGGGTGTATATCTAAAACAGACATTGGTCCATTGACGCGATGACATCATTTCGAGGCTGGGGTGCTTTTTCACATTGCTTTCGAGGTGCTGAGCAAGTTCGACGTAGCGTTCGACTAATGTCGCCCAACCTGCATCGCCACATTCTCTCCAAGCAAGCCACAATTTCAGTGCGTCATTCCGGCGTCCGCACTGGAGGGAATACCGTCCAAGATCGTGCTCTTTACTGCTTTCATGGAATAGGTAATGGGCCACATCGCCATGAGCGCATACTTTGGCCAGCACATCAGCTTGTTTCACCAGAAAGGCGCTGCAAATGAGAGGAAGCCCCATCATTTTGTGAGCATCCCAACAGACACTGTCGGCAAACTCCACACCCGCCATCAGATTCGAAAGTGAGGCTGAGAACATTGCTGAACCACCCCAAGCTGCGTCGACGTGATGCCATATCCCCTCGTTGTGAGCAATTTCTCCGATGGCTTTCAACGGATCAAACGCACCACGTACCGTCGTCCCTGAGGTTGAAACAACACAGAAGGGCGTCAAGCCAGATTTGCGTGCACGGTTTATTTCTTCCTGAAGCGATGCTGGGTTCATTCGTCCGTCTTCGTCACACTGAATCTTGAATAAATTTTGATGTCCAATTCCAATCACATTTGCAGACATTAGAACTGAATAATGAGATTCTGCAGATACAAATGCAGCCATTTTTGTGCCGTCTATCCCCCGATGGGTCGAAGAAGGGAAGGCGACTTCACGGGCACAAAGCATGCCGAGCATGTTACCATTCGAACCCCCTGTTGCCAAGGTACCTGCGCCACCGGAAAATCCGACCAACTCCCCCATTCGCTTGAGAATTGCCTGTTCGATGAGGGTAGCAAAGGGAGCCAATTCG
>CALKDX010000010.1 GCA_938084455.1 Candidatus Poseidoniaceae archaeon | reverse complement strand
CGTTTTCTTGTTCTTGCATTTGATTTCCATTTTTGTTCGAGGCAAGTTTGACTTACCAGCGGGCTAACTTTATGCCTGCTATCTCGATGGACACAACATGAACAAAGATGCGATATGGGGCGTTTTGGTCCTCATTCTTGTCGCCAGCCTCGCCGCAGCCGTCATCGAGCGCGACGATGCTGCTGTAGGTCAAGAGCCTCCAGCGAATCAAGAGGAATCTGAAGAACAAACTTCAGTCAATGAGACGGTTCCAGTTCACGACGATGGCCATCTTCACGCCGCACCAATCCTCAGCTTGATTTCAGCGGAAGATGATGGTGCTACGATCTCCATGTATGGATTTGTTATCCATGCGCATCCAAACGAAACCCTCGTGAATGTGGTGTTTGAAAACGAGAGCATCGCGCAAATGACACCCGACCCCTCCGGGCTTTGGAACTTCACGGTGACGACGAATGCGACCGGTGTCGTAAGCCTAAATTTCACCGCCAACCATGGCCTTGAAAACACCACATCAGAGCCAATGGTCGTCGATGTTGATCGAACTGAGGATGATCCAGGCTCGAACGACGAGAGCCAAGGAAACGAAACGGAAGGGAACGCCAGCAATGGAAATTCCAACGATACCTCAACGGGCAATCAAACAGAAAACGGGACGGATGACGGAACGGGCAACAGCACCGGAAACCAAACCGGTAATGGAACCGATGACGGCACTGGTAACGAAACCGACAACGGCACCACCAATCCGACAGACCCAATCCAACCAACGTACGATGCTTCCGATTTGGGCCAATTTTGGTTGGATGTGTTCCGTTGCCAACCAGGGCAAAACATCACCCAAGTGGATGACTTAACCACGGCCGCGGTTGAAACACACGAATGTTCGGTCAGCATCTCGATGAATGAAACTCACATCACCATCGTTACCAACGGCTTGCCAGATCACGACTTTGAATCGACGTTGGCCTGTTCCCAAGCCAACGATTGCACGCGTGCTCAAAACTACGAGTGGATCATTCCCCGTTCGCCTGTCAATGACACAACCGGTGGTCATGATGCCACCAACTGCCCGGAAGCCAACGGCGACTACGAGTGCGCAGCAGCCCTTGGGGAAGTCGCCATCGCCGTCAATGGCGTACCGTTCTACGGGCCTGAAGACGGACCCGGCGGCGACGCTGTGGCCAGCCAACACGGCGCCTATGATGAGGACCGTCAACCGATTGAACTCGGCGTGTGCCACGCTCACAATGGACAAGGCGGTACCTTCCACTACCATGCGGATGCCAATTGCCTTCACTGGCACCCTGAAGAAGGGGAGACGATGCTCGATTACGACATCAGCACACCTGCCGCTGTGGCCCAAAATACGGCCAACGGTTCACATTCAGCGGTCATTGGTGTGGCCATGGACGGCTACCCAATCTACGGGCTTTGGGGCTATGATGACCAAATGAACATCGTGGAGATGAAGAGTTCATACAGGCTTAAGGAAGGCGAGACAGGCTACAATGGCATTGACGATTATGAATACGACCAAACCCTCGGCCATCTCGATGTGTGCAACGGCCATTTCGGCCCAACCCCCGAATTTCCGGAGGGGATCTACCACTACCACTCAACAATGATGAATGGCGAAGGCGACATGGGCTTCCCATACTTCTTGCTCTGTTACCACGGTGAGACCTTCCTCGATGAGAACGGTGGCGGTGCAGACTGTTCCGGATTTGGTGAAACATGGGGCCCAGGCATTGGCCCACCTCCTGAAGGCTGTGAAGGTGGACCCGGTGGACAACTTGAGGATGTTCAGCTGCTGACCCCAGCCACGGCGTTCTCGACCACGTGGCTTTGGCTTGGCTTGTTGGCCATGCTCGCTGTGCGTTGGCGCCTTACGAACAAGGATTGAGTTTGTACGCATAAACACAATAAAAAGCAAGAGCACCTAGCAAATAACATGCAGGGACAACCCCCTCAGGCTCAATTTCAGCAACAACCAATGATGCAACAACCAATGATGATTGTGAATTATGGACCTAAGCCGAGTGCCTTGTTGGCGTATGTGTTTTGGTTCTTTTTGGGCTGGCTCGGTGTTCACCACTTGTATATGGGACGGGGCATCGGCATCTGGATTGTATCGCTCATCACCTTCCAAGGCTTCGGATTCTGGTGGTTTATCGATCTCTTTTTGATACCTTCCTCGTGTTCAAAGAATCGCTGAAAGCACAGCAGCGGCGCACTCACTGGCCAACGAGTTGGTAATCATCGGAAAGTGGTGTAGCACCGGTTTCCATGAGGATGATTTGACCATCTTTGAATCGCATGAAGGACATGACGGCTTCAGAGTCAGAGTCATTTGCGAAGTGAACGATTGAGTGGGCGACGCCGACTTCGTCGTTTTCGAACAAGATTCGGTTGTGTTCTGAGGTTGGTGTGTTGTCGCCACCTGCAAAGCCAAGAATGTCAGATTTGCTCATGGTGATTCCGCCGACGTGTGGGTTGAACACGAAATCATCGTGGATGATGTTTGCAAGTGCGTCGACGTCTCCGTCCCGTTTTCTTGTTCTTGCATTTGATTTCCATTTTTGTTCGAGGCAAGTTTGACTTACCAGCGGGCTAACTTTATGCCTGCTATCTCGATGGACACAACATGAACAAAGATGCGATATGGGGCGTTTTGGTCCTCATTCTTGT
>CALKDX010000009.1 GCA_938084455.1 Candidatus Poseidoniaceae archaeon | reverse complement strand
GGATTCGAGCAAACCGTTCAGGCTGTTGCTTGAGGTGTAACTGTTACCGAACATCAAGACGTTCGAGATGGTGGTTGTGTTGGTACCACCTGTGCCGTTGCCGGTTCCGTTCCCGCTGCCAGTCCCGTTTCCGTTGCCGGTCCCGTTACCGGTTCCGTTGCCACCCGTTCCGGTACCGTTACCGCTGGAGCCATTGGTATAGTTGGCCCACCATGCGGCAATATCTGGTTCGAAGTCCACATCCAAGAGAAGGGTATCTGCTACAGAACCGCCATTCGTGATGTCAACTGCGACATTGCCCGAGGCCCCAGCAGCCATTTCCAATAATGGACCGTTTGAATTGAAATCCAACAAAGGATTGTAGAAAGGTTGTACGTTGACATAAACGACGATCGAGGAAGTAATGTTCTGATCTGGTTCAGTCACCTCGATGAGGAATGAACCACCATCAGATGGTAAAGCCCCAGTCGCCAATTGGACAACGATGGTTGTGTTGCGCGTCCAAGTTGGGAACACATTGTCGACTGTTGCATCAACTGCAGAAACGGTCCATACATTGGAAAGCCCAGAGTCATCCACACTGATGTTGAAGGATTCGATGGAGGAACCGTTGTTCTCGATTGTGAGCGTGACATTGGTAGCATCGCCTGGCTGAAGCACCACGTGACTGGTGTCTGTGGACAGTAAAATTGCGCTGTGGGCAGCAGCCGGCAACGCAAGCGGAGCGAGGCTTGCGAGAAGCAAAACAGAGACGAGGGCCAAAGCACGAGTGGAGCGAGACGACATAAGACCAAGTCAAGCCACGGATGCCTACCTCTTGAGTGAATCGGCCCTATGGGCCGCTCAATATTCGCTTTCCACACCGAAAAGAAGACATTACTGCAACTTCGCAATTCGTGATTCATCAATCACTTCCCAAGGGAACGTTCCATCGTCCCCGGGGACCCTTCCGAAATGCCCACCTGCTGCGGTGGTGGAATAAATTGGACGGAGAAGTTGCAAATCTCGAGCAATGGCACCCGGTCTGAAATCGAACACCTTCTTGACACGGTCAGAAATGAGTCGATCGTTGAGGGCGGAAGTGCCGAAGGTTTCAACGCGAACGCTCACTGGTTCAGCCACACCAATCACGTATGCAAGCTGAATTTCACATCGGTCTGCAAGACCAGCAGCAACGACGTGTTTTGCTGCCCAACGGGATGCGTATGCTGCGGAGCGATCGACTTTGGATGGGTCTTTTCCTGAAAAAGCGCCACCACCATGTCGGCCCATGCCTCCGTATGTATCGACAATGATTTTCCGACCAGTCAAACCAGCGTCTGCGTATGGGCCTCCGGGATCTGCGAAACGGCCAGTCCCGTTAACAACTAATTTGTAACCGCCCTCAAGCAAACTTTCGGGAATGGCATATTGGACAACGTGTTTCTCGATTTCGCTGCACACATGAGCGAGTTCTGCTTCCTCTGAACCATCAAATTGTTCCTTGAGGGCCTTGTCGTGTTGGATGGCAATGACAACAGTGTGTACCTTTGCCACCGCACCATGTTCGTCGTACTCCACGGTAACCTGGGATTTGCCATCCGGTCTTGCCCATGGAAGAATGCCTTGTTCTCGAACGGCAGTCAGTCGTCGTGTGAGCCGTTGAGACAGCGCAGCAGCAAGTGGGAAAAAGCGACCTTTCAATTCGTCGAATGATTCGGTTTCGGTGCAGGCGTACCCAAACATCAGCCCTTGGTCACCGGCACCTTGTGATAATCCGTCCTTGTTGACACCCTGTGCGATGTTTGAAGATTGAGTTGTGATGTGGACTTGAACTTCTGTCCACTCAGAGGAACCTGCATCCATTCCAATGTCATGTGAGTTGTATCCCACCTCGAGGGCTGCAGTGCGTGCCACTGCTTCGTAATCTGGTGCCGCACCGTTGAGTGAGACTTCACCAGCAAGCACAATGAGTCCTAGGTTTTCTTTCCCCTTGACACAAGTTTCGACAGCGACACGGGCGTTTGGATCAACGGCCAAACAGGCGTCTACAATGGCATCCGATACGGTGTCGCAAAGCTTGTCAGGGTGGCCCCGGGTTACGGATTCAGAAGAGAACAGGTCGCCTGTCATGCCACCCCCCCTCAACCGCAACTATATGAATGGAACGCTTATTGGCAACAACCAATATTCCTAAAAAGAATAATTTAGAGTTTTATGTTTCATTCGGGATGGTTCGGGGGGACTGTACAAACGAATGGTTGATGTCCTTTAGACGACGCCCTCGCCACATGACCACATGGGTTCCAACCTCTTACCGCACCCACACTCTAGGCCAAATTCAAGACCAAGGTGCTGATTTAATCGGCCAAGAAGTGACTGTTGCTGGCTTTATGGAAGCCAACAGAGGCAAAGGCGCCATTTGTTTTGTCGACCTTCGCGACGGTACCGGGACGACCCAGATCTTCCTCAAAGGCGACAACGTTGGCGATGAGACCCTCGACATGGTTCAACGCATGACCCGTGAATCGACCTTACAGTTCACGGGAACTGTGTCCCAAAAACGCCCACCAAAGACGAAGGAGGGCGAGCCAACACCCCCTCCAGCATACGAGGTTGTCGCCACCTCTGCCGTGGTGATCGCCCGGGCTGAAGCACCACTGCCACTCGGCGTCACCGATACAGTCCACGTGGCCCTCGACACTCGGCTTGACAATCGATTCCTGGACTTACGCAGGGCTCAAGTCAACGCCATGTTCAAGTTGCGTGGAAAGGTGTTGCAGTATGGAAGGGAGGCCCTCATTTCGGAAGGCTTCTTTGAAACTCACACTCCAAAAATAGTCGCGACTGCGACAGAAGGTGGAACGGATTTGTTCCCAATGATGTACTTCGATACCCCTGCCTTCCTCAACCAATCGCCACAATTGTTCAAGCAATTGTGCATGTCGGGAGGGCTTGAGCGAGTGTTCGAGGTTGGTCCGGCCTTCCGTGCTGAGAAACACGACACTTACCGACATTTGAATGAATTCATATCCTTCGATATCGAGTGCTCGTGGGCGAACGACGAGGACGTCATGGGTGTCCTTGAACGCATGATTCACCACATCTGGAGTTCGATCACAACCGACGATGAATGCAACGCTCACATTGCTACAATCAACGCTTACAGAGCGACTCAAGACGAAGAACCAATCGAAGTCATCGTACCAGAGTTACCGTTCCCACGGTTGTCCTATTGCGACGCCATTGACACCATCAAAGCAAAAGGAGGGGAAATTGAATGGGGCGATGACATCGATGCGGAAAACTCTGATTTGCTCGCTGAAGATTTGCCACAATTTTACTTCTTACCCCGCTGGCCAATGGACCTCAAACCGTTCTACATCCATCATGTCGAGGGCGAAGATGGAAGCACAGGAAAGCAACTCAGCCGTGGTTTCGACCTCAACTTCGGCCGCGATGAATTGACATCTGGCGGCCAACGAGAACACCGAATGGATGTGTTGATTGAGAACCTCAAGGGCATGGACTTGGACCCTGAAGAATTCGAATTCTATGTAGCAGGATTCCGTCATGGTGTCCCCCCACATGCAGGCTGGGGCCTTGGTGTTGAACGTATTTTGATGAAACTCACCGGTGCGAAGAACGTTCGAGAAACGGTCCTCTTCCCACGAGACCGCCGACGCGTCAGTCCCTGATGATACGACCCGATTGTTCAAGTGCCGAACTTCTCAGCATCGGTTATGCACGAATTGATTTATTTCGCATCGCCCGGCTACGCTGAACCCACTCGATTTTGTTTAGAAATCTCTCAAGTGAACTGGAAAAACACCACCGTTGACAGAGAGGGCTTTCTTGCCTTGAAAGAGCAGGGGGAATTGCCTTACGGCCTTCTTCCAATTCTAAAGACACCCCAGGGAACCCTTGCAGAATCCAACGCGCTCATGCGATACGCTGCAACGCTGGCTGGCATCGAACCTGAAGACCTCTTCGTTCGAGGAAAGGTCGATGAAATGATTGAAATCATCAACAACTGGAGGGTCCATTTCACCCCTACCTTTTACATAGAAAATTTGGATGAAAAAATTGCTGCACGCCAAGCACTCTTTGTCGAAGGGGGCCCCATCGATGCCGCATTGCGCGATTTGGAAAAAGTGATCGAAGCAAGTCCTACAGGCTGGTTGATTGGAACTGAGGACATGACCCTCGCAGATGTCAAAGCATTCCTTAACGTCTTCATGATGTTCTCAGGGCAATTTGACGGAATAGAAAAAGACATGATTCAAAATTACCCAGGACTTCTGAAGTACCACGCCTTTATGGCGAATGATTCCCGAGTTGAAGCCTACTATGGCGCCCAAGAAGATGAATTCCGTTGGGTGTTCAAATCCAATGCATTCAGCCCAAAGGCATGAGATCATTACGATAGGAATCAAAGCAGGTCTTCAGGCTCATCGCGAGAGCCGAATCTGGTGACCGACCCTTCACTGTCAATGACAAACTTAGAGAAGTTCCAACGGATATTACCTGTGTTTTCCGATAGGGAGGTCAACGCCTGGAACAACGGCGCACTGTTGTCGCCTTTGACATCGATTTTCGCCATCAGTGGGAATGTGACGCTGTATTTTTCCTCGGTAAAGGAACATATTTCGGCATGAGTGCCAGGTTCTTGACCTCCAAATTGATTGCATGGGAAGCCTACAACGGTGACCCCTTCTTGTTGTGATAATGCCTGTAAGCCGTCATACTGTCTCGTGAATCCACACGCACTTGCCACGTTAACAACCACCCAAGTTGTCGTTGATTCTCCACCGATGGTGCGGAGGGTCGTTTTTGTTCCATTCATCGTTTCAAATTCAATATCCAGTGGGTTGGTCATACTCCTGTGGTGCGTTGCTCACACTTTGAACTCTTCCCAGAAATGAGGTAAGGGTGATAGGGAAGACCCTTGCAATGGAGGATATGGGCGTTGACCGGATGCAGTGGGGTGCTGAAGATTGGCAGTTTGCCGACCTTCACATGCCTGATGATCCGTCTGCCTTCCAAAAGCCAGAAGGCGTTCCGTGCATCATGCTAATTCACGGCGGTTTCTGGAAATCTCAGTGGACGAGTGAACTCATGCGGCCTATTGCTGATGATTTAGCTGAAGCAGGAATTGCTGCATGGAACATTGAATTCAAAGGATGGAGTGATGGCGATGAAGGCGTTTGGATGGACACCCTTTCAGACGTCATGCGAGCATGGGGTCAACTTGCCTTGCTCCCTGGCATAGACATTACTCGCTCAATGATCATGGGTCATTCCGCAGGCGGCCATCTTGCGTTAATGTTGGCAGCAAAAGCCGAGCGCCGACCGTGGCTCACCATCGCCCAAGCACCGATCACCGACCTGATGAGTGCAGACCAAGCCAAACTATCAGACGAAGGAGATGCAGTCCGCAGATGGATTGGTTCGAGTCCTGAAGCCGCCCCCGAACTTTGGCGGCAATTGAATCCCGTGGACCACCCTGCTGATGCCTCACTTTTGCTCGTCCATGGCGAACGGGATGTGGATGTGCCAAGAGAACAATCCGAAACCTATGTGCGCGTCATGAAAGCAAAGGGCATTGAAGTTCAGAAGTTGTGGCTCCCCGGGGACCACTATTCCATCATTGATGTGGCCAGCGATGATTGGTTGGTGCAACTCAATGCCATCCGTGATTGGCTCTAGACCTCATCCGAACACCTATGATGAAGCACTCGTTGGGCGGGACATGGACCTGCTTGGTAACGACTTTCCCTACGCAACAACCGCCCTGAAAGGAAAGCACGTGTTGGTGTGTGGTGCAAGCAAAGGCATCGGCCGAGCCACAGCCCAGATGATGGCTAAAGCAGGAGCGAATGTCACCGTAAGCGCCAGAAACGCAAATGCTCTTTTGTCTTTATGTGAAGAACTTGCCACGCTCGGGGAAGGAGATCATGCAAGCCTCGCCCTGGACCTCGAGGACCAGAAAGCAATCCGGGCATCCATTCCGATTCTTCTTCAGCAACGCGGCAACGTCCACATCCTCATCAACAACGCAGCAGGCCCACCCGGCGGTCCATTGCTCGACAACAACCTCGAAGATTTTGAAGCGCCTTTCAAACGCCACCTTCATGCTGCTCACACCCTCACACAATTGCTCGTGCCCGGAATGAAAAGCGATGGATACGGACGTATTATCCAAATTATTTCCACATCGGTGAAGGAGCCAATACCAAACATCGGACTGTCAAATACACTTCGTGGAGCCATGGCTTCTTGGTCCAAGACCTTGTCAAGAGAACTTGCGCCCTGCATCACCATCAACAATGTCCTCCCGGGTTTTACCGACACCAGTCGCCTTGGCTCGCTTGCAGCATCGATTCAAGAAAGAACTGGGAAATCGATCGAAGAGGTTCAGGCTGGCTGGCTTGGCCAAGTTCCAATTGAGCGGCTGATTGACCCTCTGGAAACTGCTAGCGCTATTTCCTTCCTTGCATTGCCCGCATCAGGTGGCATTCGAGGCGTTAGTTTGGCCGTTGACGGTGGACGATTGCGAAGCATCTGATCATCGGCGGATGTCAAACCAAACTGGGTAATGATCCGAAACATTGCTGCTCGTAAACACTTCATCGATGCCCCAGTTCCCAGTCATCCGACCGCTCAGATCGCCCGTTGTCAAGATTCTGTCATAAGCGCAGGAACTCGATGCGACCGTTGTGTCTGCATCGTTTCCAACAATCCAAGTGAAATTGCCGCCTGCAAGCGCTGAATTTGCTAAATCTTGCTCCGAAGCATAGGTGCAATCTGCATTAAAATCACCGAGCAGCACAAGGTCTTCCTCATCGGGATGTTCCGTGAGGTAGCGGGAGGCAACCTCACCCATGGCATTGATTTCATCCACGGCCGCTGCCGGTTTGGTGTGAACTGTAATCAAACTTAAATCAAAACTTGAGGCGTTGTCCGTTTCGTTGATCAATGAAAAACGCGCCTGAAACGGTTCTCGCTGGAAAGCATCATCTTCGCTGTCGTTGAACAACGTACCATTGCCAATTGGTTCAAACATCGACGTGTTGTAGTAAAAGGCATACTGTTCCTGTGAAGAACGATCATCTTCTTGTTGCCCTGAGCGCTCACTCAGAAGCATGGCCCAAGGGCTGCTGCTGCGGTTGTTGATGGCATCAAGGAAATCATAAGGAACCGTTTGATCAATGTCTTTGATTTCTTGAACGGCGACCAGGTCGTAGCGAAGGACGGTGTCAACCAAGACCGAAACGACCTCTGGTTTGCCCATCTTTGTCTCGCCAAAAACCTTGATGTTGAAGGTGGCAATTCTTGCCACTTCATCTCGAGTCAACTCAGGAGCACGTGCTTCTTCGTTCGAGACGGGATTTGAAGGGGAAGTTTCGTTTTCATTTTCCACGGGGACAGCGACATAGACCACTTGGGCTTCATCTTGACTCAGCAAGGATTGCAGAGCCAAAGGAGCAAGAATAAGAATCGCTGCGATGCTCAAGCCTTGCAAGTATCCGTCATACTTGCCCATGGAGGACGCAACCGCTTTGTGCGTATGAAGGTTCAGCGTATCCGGCGCCGAAGAGATACGTTCTTGACGCGGAGCCACAGCCGCCAACCATGGACGGCGAAGTGACCGCAGATCAAGCAAGGAGGATATTGGACATGCTGACCGAAGGTGGAGCAATGGATGACATCAACACACCCCTTGCGTTACGCCTCATTCCACTTGCCCTCGAACTTGAAGACGAACCACTCGCTGAACGGTTGCTGACCCATGCCAAATCAAACGCAACAGACGAAATCGAATCGGGTTGGGCCGAATTTGAGCACCACAAATTGACGGGTGCCTCCATCGATGCATTCTCTGAATTAACGGCCCAAAGCGAATTGCTTGAGGGTGGAGGACCCCTCGCCGCAGCCGTTGCGCATCACGTTGCGTTGCTGCACATGGCTGAAGAAGCCTACGAAGAAGCGCAAATGTTTGCATCGCGCTCATTGCGAATTCGTGAAAAAGTCAAGGACAACAACGGTATTGTCTACGGTCTTGCCTTGCTCGAAGCGCTTGCCAAAAAGCAGCACAATCACGAAACAGCCCTCGTTCATGGCTCGAGGCGAATCGAACTGCTTATCGATATGAGGGACGAGGAAGGCCAAATGGAAGCCATGGCCGATATGGGCCACAGCCAAGCCACACTTGGCCAATTTGATGCCGCAAAGGACCTCTACACCCAATCGCTTGACCTCGCTGTGGGATTGGAAGATCTTTCTGGACAGCTTGTTGCCCGCTGGGGCCTTGCGGACATTGCAGAAATCGAAGAAGACTATGAGACGGCAATGCTTCAGTTGTCCGACTGCCTTCATGCCTTCATCAACGCTGGACTGCCCACTCCAATCGCCGTACGCCAACGCATAGAAGCGCTCACAGACTTCAAAAAATCCCCTGATGAGAAGTGAAGATTACGTCATTTTGTCAAACGAATCCGCCACACTCGTTATGATGTGGCTTCGACTGGGAAGACCGGTGCCACCTATGGACCATGACATCTTTTTCTCAATCAGCCAGACCCCTGACGCAGCGGGTCAAGTGCCGTCAGAGAACGAAATGTTCGAACATTACTTCCAACAATTGGAGTGCGCTGATCGCCTTGGTTTTGGTGTTGGATGGATTGCTCAGGCCCACCTTTCCACTGAAACGCAAAAGAGCAACAGCAGACCTGTCGTGCCCCACTGGC
>CALKDX010000008.1 GCA_938084455.1 Candidatus Poseidoniaceae archaeon | reverse complement strand
CCGTACCATCCTCGGTCTGCCATGAAGATGTGACCGCTCATTTCAGCGGCCATCAGCGCATCTGGATGGTTGGCCAACACCCGCTTCATGAACGAATGTCCGGTTTTGGCCATCATTGGCCGGCCACCTGCAGCAACGATGGCTTTCTCGACGTTCATCGAGCACTTGACATCGTAGATGAGCAGGTCTTTTCCATCCTCAGTACCAACAACATCGTCAGCCAGCAGCGCAATCAAGCGGTCAGGATAGACGAAGGCGCCAGTCTCATCGACAGCACCCAATCGGTCGCCGTCACCATCGGCACCAAGTCCGAATTCACAGCCATGTTCAACCACAGCCTTGCCCAAATCAACCATGTTCTTTGGCCGAGTCGGATCCGCACCGTGGTTTGGTTCGCTGGCGTCCCAATCACAGTACAAATCAACGTGATCAACACCCATCTTGTCGAGCAACTTCGTCATCGCAGGGCCTGGGACAGCGTTGCCACAATCCACAGCCACCTTGACTGGGCGGGCAATCGGTCCAGTCGATTCGATGATGGCGTCAATGTAGGTGTCCAAGTGCGGTGTATCTCGAACCGTGCCTTCACCAACTCGGAATTCTCCAGCCAAGAAGACCTCTTTCAATTCTTGAATCTCTTCACCAGCGAGTGGCAGGGTTCCACGGCACATCTTGAATCCGTTATGGGTTGGCATAGGCAAGTGACTTGCCGTCACCATCACGCCACCGTCGACAGGCAAAGTCCAGCATGCGTGGTAGACGCAACCTGTGGAAACGATGCCCAAATCATGCACTTCAACACCGCCCTCGACAAGCCCTCGAATCAGTTCACGGGTGAGCGCAGGGGAAGAATCACGAATGTCTCGCCCAACAGCAAAAGCATCACAACCAAGGTAGGTGGCCATCGCCCTTCCAAGTCGATAGGCGAATTCAGGGGTCAATTCCCCGGAACCGTCACCGTTTGCAAGACCGCGGATATCGTAGGCTTTGAAGCATTGAACAGGCCACTCGTCCATGGTTCGTGGATTGGCTTGACCCTTTCAAGGGTGCCTATGAGATTCAACGACGCACGAAAGCCGTGATGAACAGCACACCAGTGAGCACAGCAAGCACTTCGAACACCGCATCGAGATAGACGGCCCCGGCAAGGCCTATGAGGGCAAATGGGAGAGTCATTTTGAGCAACCTTGGCCAAGTCATCAAGCCCTTTGGAGGCTCCTCAAGGTAAGGTGAGCCCGGCATCCAAGTGCCTCACGAACGGATGGCTTGAACCACAATTTCGACGAGTGCATCCGCAGGAAGAGCATCGACTGCGAAGGCTGCCCGAGCAGGTTTGACATCGATTGAATCCACCCATGCTCCATAGACTTCATTCATCGGAGCGTAGAAGTCCATTGATTTGAGGAGGACTTGAGCGAACACAACATCGTGTTTCGAAGCACCAGCTTCACCGAGCAAGGCGTCGATTTTGTTGAGGGCGCCTTGAGTTTGGATTTCAATGGTGTCGCCCGAATCAACATCGATTTGACCAGAAAGCCAGATCGTATTGCCAACCATGACGCCTGGCGAGTATGGGGCGTATTTCTTGGTGCCTGGTGGGTCAATGCGTTGCTTTTCCATACCCGGATGTGGTTCGAAGCGCCCCATCAACTTCTCGCCACCAAGCGATGCATTGAGAACATGGGCGCGTAAGGCAGGGCCATGCGAACCTGCTGGGTCTTGGATCATCCCGCCCACGTTCGCCTTCTTGCTCCGTTTCTGCGTGCAGGGCAGAGCAACGATGTCATCATTGCCACCAAAAGGATGGAAGTTGAAGCGATGCTGGAAAGTGGAGACGGCCACATACCTCGGCGCCAGACGCATTGGGTTGAACGCCCAATCGGTGCAAAAAAGCGTCGAATAGCCCTTCAACGCTGGCGCTCAAGCCACGCCTTTCTGAAGCAATGCAGCGCCTCACCAAACCCGATTGAGCGCATCGTCGTGATCGGTGCTGCGATTGAACTCTTGGCCTGCCGTTCTCCTTTGCTTCGCCGACGCCTTTCGTCCATTCGCGAGCGCTGGTACATCAGCGACACGGAACCCAATCACACCGCACACCGTCTTGCGTTGCAAAGCGCAACCCACTATGTTCTTCCAACCCACTGGGATTCGACCATTGACGGTGGGCTCTTGGCTAAGATCTCATCAGCAACACTCCACCGGATGGATGGCCTGCATGGCCACGTCCATCTCCGCCCCAGCCTTCGTCCATCAGCCGTCAGTCAACCTCCGAGGGTTGTGGTTCGCCGCTTGCTTGGCACTGGGTCACACGATGAGGATGAAGTGATTCCTATCCCGGAGGCGACCTGGGATGGTCTGCTTGTGACCAAAGCAGATGAACAGGAATACCAAGGCAATCCATGGGCGCTTGTCCAAGAACTTTCAGCCCACGATGGCGTCATCACACAGTCCGTCACCATGGCAAGCGAGGCTGCTCTTTTGGGCGTTCCAACCTTGCTCGTGAGTGCCGCTAAGCGTGGATTTCTGACCAGACTTGAAGACGAAGGATACCCTTTGTTTCGATGGACTGAGGCATGTGAAGGTGAGGCTTGGCATTCATTGCATGCTCAATTTCTGACAGGTTTGCACTTGACCGAAGCATTGGAGCCAGCAGCATGGCCAGATGCTCGCGCTCAGTTGGCTCAATGGCTTGGTATGGCGCTCATTGATTGAGCCAATTTTTGAGGATGGTGAGGTGGTCACCAGCAAATTCGACTTCACCTGAAAGCAAAGTGCTGATTGGCCAGAACCTTGCATCCTGTGCATCGTCGCCAGCCACTGGCTCTTGGTCCTTCGAGACTTCAACTTCGTAGACAATCGAAACGATGTGTTTGCGTGGGTCGCGTTCAGGGTCGCCCATGACCATCAGCAATGTTGCGCTCTTTCCGACCATGCCCGTTTCTTCCTCGAGTTCACGCAAAGCTGCTTTTTGAGGATCTTCTCCCCGTTCGACGAACCCTCCTGGAAACGCCCAAGCGCCCTGCATTGGAGGGAACTTCCGTTGGATCAACAGCACTTCATCCCCGCGTCGGACAGCAGAATCTGCAGCCAGTGCAGGGTTCAACCAACCGTTGCACTCGTCGCAGACCACCATGAACTCACTCTCCAAAGCGCCGGCGACGATCTTGGAAGGTTCGCACTGCTTTGAGCAGGTCTTTCTTTTGGAATGAGGGCCAAAACACATCGGTGAAGTAGAGTTCCGAATAGGCCATTTGCCAAAGTAAGAAATTGGAAATCCGTTCCTCTCCACTGGTTCGAATGACCAGGTCTGGATCCGGCATGTCTCCGGTGTACAGGCGATCTGAAACTGCTTGTTCGTCGATTGACTCGAGGGGGAGGCTCCCATCAGCGTGCTCTTCCGCGATCGACCGGATTGCGTCAATCATCTCTTCTCTTGAACCGTAAGCAAGGCAAACTGTGAACACGAAAGCCTCGTAATCTTTGGTCTTCTCTTCAGCGTATTCAATGGCGTCGTTGACGTTTTGAGGGAGCAAGTCACGCCGTCCAATGACTTGAACTCGGACGTTGTTTGCGTGGATTCGAGGATCATCTGCAATGTCCTTGAGTCCTTCCACATAGAGGTTGAACAGCACATCCAATTCATCCTGTGGTCGATTGAGGTTCTCTGTCGATAACGCATACACGGTTAGCCAAGGAATGTTGATGTCGAGGACCCAGTCCAAGACCTTCTCGAGTTTTTCCTTTCCAATGCGATGACCAATGCCTGCAGCCACATTGCTTTTCCAAGCAAATCGACGGTTACCGTCCATGATGATGGCGAGGTGCTTGACGCTGACTGGATGTTCAGCAATCTCACGCATGAGCTTGGATTCCACGGCCAAACCGAGGACATCACCCATACGCTCTGAGATTCCCATTGCCCCACCCTTGTCCCTTCCAACCCGACATGGCGTTTCATTTCATCGCCTCCTCATTCCGCCTCAACAATCATCAAAATCACCAACGGCACGCTTGAGAACTTGGAACGATTGGCAGACTCATGGAGGAGCCTGCGTGGTGGCCATCAGGGATTGCACAGCAATCCATGGAGGATGCCCAATCCGCAGGCGAAGTCCGCACTTCGTTTGGACGGGCCCAAATGTGGGACATCTCCAACGTGATGTCGGCTGATTGGTGGAACACTCCACCTGGAAACGGAGTGCTTTGGGGCTCGTGGCCGGACTCGGTTCAACAGGTTCGCCTTCTCTCAGAAGATGAATTTGGTATGCTGCTCAACCTTGACGATCGCTTCATCGCTCGCGTGTGCCCTTTTCTCGTCGGAGAAGATGTCTCCCGTATGGCCCGGTTTGAGCCGTGGGCAACATGCGTTAACGGCTTGGCATTGCTGCTACCAAACGGTGGATGGAACGCTGGAACCCATGACCGTATTTTGCTCTATGATGCCTACATCCCAGACGCTTCATTACCTGATTCAATCGACGGGTTGATCAAAGCCATGGGGCAGACGCATTCTGCACTCGCTGCTTTTGAAACGCCCAACACAGAACGGCTGTGGAACGACCGGCTGAAAGCGATGGAAGATGAACTGAAGCCACACACCTTGTGGCGAGCCCCGCACACAACAGCGACCGTTGGCTTACCATCGGTCAACTTCGATCTCAATCACACCGTTCAGACCGAACATGGGGCGGCCTTTATCGCCATGCCCCGAACCCTTGCTGACCATTTGGTATGCCAACCGTCACGCCTCCCATCGCTTGCTTGCCTGATGCGCTTGGAACGTCAGTGGAGTTCGCACGTGACGATGGACTCGGCTCAACGCCAATCCATGCTCGAAGGATGGTCCCAGCACACACCATCCGCTTGGTCCAGCAGCAAAGCCCTCTCAACCGCGCTTGGTGGAGCATGGGTGTGGCGCTACAATGCGGTGCTCGAACAGTTGCTTAAGGCAAGAACTTACGGCGATGATCAGCTTGAGCAGCAAAGCCTCGATTGGCTTGGTGAAGTGTCAAGACTTCAGGCCCGTTTAGGTTCATTGCGCATGTGGAAGTCCGGGGTGTGGGTTGCGCTCACCGGCCTGCTTGTGGCTTACTTTGGCAACGATTGGGGCACATTTACACCATCGGGTTCAGCCATGATCGCTGCTGCGAGCCTTGGGTTTGGATTGGCTACCAACCGTGTGTACTGGTCAAAAGATCCCCCGCCGTATTAGGACGATTGAACCATTCGTGGGTCGAAGAAGGTCAAACCGTTGTCCTTGGCCGTTTGCATGATGCTGAGCACCAATTCTTCCTTGGCTTTTCGTTCTGGAGCGCCACCTGCAACATCCCAATACAGATTGACCGAGATATCGAGTGAGGTCGCCGTCAGGGTGCTGACTTGACACCATGAGGATTCGGGTTTGACCGTAACGGGGCTTTCATGGATGGATTCGAGCACTTGAGCGCAGAAATCGGCAACCTTTGCCGGGTCAGAATTGAGTTCCAAATGGAGGGCGGTTTGCCAGCGTCGCCAGCGTCGCTTACCGAAGTTCTCCACTGGAGTGTTGACGAGGTTTGCGTTTGGCACAGTGACGATGGTGTCTGCGGCGGTTCGAATCAGCGTGGTGCGCAGGCTGATTTCAGTCACTTCACCTTCCACTGAATCGATAATGACCCAGTCGCCGATCTTGAACGGGCGGTCGAGCAGTACGGTGGTTGCGCCGAACAAATTTGAGATGGTGTCCTTCGCCGCTAATGCAAGTGCCAATCCCGAAATTCCAAGACCAGCAACAAGCGATGTCAAATTGAATCCAAGAGCGTCAGCGACGAACACCGAACCGATGAACACGATGGCAAACCGAAGGATGCTTTCAATGGCTGAAATGAGCGTTCGCTCGGTGCCGTCTAACTCATCATCGTTGTCGAGCAAGCCAACGACATCTTGCACGATTGAAACGAGTCGGAACGCCCAAACGACAAGCGAGATGGCAAAGATAAATTGCAACACATTAGGGATGATTCTGATGGCAAGATCTGGCAGTTCAATACCGGTGTTGACATCGCCCATCATGTCGATGAGTGTGTTGATCAAAAACAACGCCACACCTGCTCCAGCAGCCGTTCCCAGTGCCTTGTCCGAATCGCGAATTGTCTTTGCTTGAATGGAGTCTGATTGGACGATTTTGCGCAAGATGCGTGGGGCTAGAGCCATCACGCCGAGGCGGGCGAATACGGACAAAGTAAGGATGCCAAACAGCATCACAATGGTTGCGTTATTCATCAAAAAAACCTCTTCGGCCCAAAACGAACCATCCTCAGGATTCAAGATTCCACTCATGGTTCTGCGAGGACTTGCTTGCCTTGGTTGTTTTGCTTGATTCTGTCCCCTACGGGGACATGCCAACAACGCGAACGCTTCAAGAAGTCGAGCGGTTTGGCTTAGGCGATACCATGATGCAAAATGGCAAGGTAATTCGCACACGCCCCTCCTTTGGAGTCCTCATCGTGCTCCCACTGTTGCTCTCTCTCGTCGCACCAATTGCGAACGCAGGAGCCGCTCAAGAACAGGCCACTGGATACGCACCGGAGGACATCTGGTCGGACGATTACAACAACATGATTTTCCCTTGGGCTTCAGCCAATGACCGCGTGTTGCAATTCAAAGAATACCACTCCTATGAGACCATGAAGAACCGCATGCTTCGTCTCGCAGAAGAGAACCCAGATATTTTCGAATTCCATGAAGGAATGAATGGCGGAACAAACGCTCGTGGAGAAGAAGTCACTGCGAACGCTTACGAAGGCTGGTATTACGGCCATGCCTCGCCTTGGATGAAGATCACCGCCGACGTTCAAGACGGCGATTACAATCCATTTGTTGGTGACAATGGCAACTACGCAGATCGTCACGATGTGATGATTGTCGGCAACCACCACGCTCGTGAGTGGATGTCGTACACCGTGGCCATCATGCAGTTGGAAGTCATTGCGTTCTCTTACGGCAACATCGGCTACGACAACGACGGCGATGGCCTGATTGATGAAGACCCGTGGGGCGATGCAAACGGTGACGGAATCCTCGATGACGATGGCGATTGCCTTGGATTGGACGCCTCTTTCCAAGATTCAAACGGTGACGGTACAGCTTGCGGTCCAGGCGACCTTGGTGTCGATGAAGACTATTCAGAGCAGTTCATCACCGACCTTGTTGACTCCCGTGAAATCTACCTCATTCCAATGTTGAACGTGGATGGCAACATCTACGACCGAGAGGTCTTCTGCCCAGCACCTGCCTGGGAATCATGCCCGTCGGGTGGGTGGAGAAAGAACCTCCGAGACAACACCGCAACCGGCGTGACGCCTCTGCCTGACCTTCAAGAAGAAGTTGACGAGGACTGTGATGGCGTTGACTTGAATCGAAATTACCAGTTCGAATGGGGCGCACCACTTGGTGCAACCGGACCTCTGATTCCGGGCACCTGCACGCCCGCAGAAGGTGAACTGGATGGTTCAAACAACGACGTCTACAACGGACCGGTCGACGACCGTGACAACGATGGCGATGGTCAAATCAACGAAGATCACGTCGACGGAAAAGACGACGACGCTGACGGTGTTACCGATGAAGATTGGTGGGGCGGCAACTCTGAGCCAGAAACGAAGTTCATCCAAGACTTGACTGAAATGAACGACGACACAGGCGATGGGTCAAGCGAATTCAAGGCCACCCTTACCCACCACTCCTACTCAGAACTCATTCTCTACCCGTGGGGACACTGCACTGATTGCCAAAGCCCAGACCATGAGCAACTCAAGTACCACGGACAACAAATGGCAGATATGACTCAATACTCCAACCTCCAATCATCCGACCTCTACCCAACCTCTGGTGATTTCTGCGATTGGCATTACGGTGTTCACGGCTCATACTGCTACACTTCCGAAATTGGAACAGCGTTCCACCAGCATGAAGACGACATCGACCACATTGCCGTTAGAAACTTGGGAACAGGGTTCTACATCGCTGAGATTGCAGACAGTCCCCGGGAGCGCGCAGACCTAGAAATCGCAAACATCTCTCAACAAAACTACCTTGCACCAGGCGACAAAGTCGAGGTTCCTGAGGAAGGAGACATACCGGTCGACCTGTGTGTTGCAAACGATTTCCCGTACAGTGAATCCAACAGCATGATCGAGTGGCGAACCGTCAAACCAAGCCGCTTGCAAAGCGATTACGGTCCACGAGAATGGGCGACCACTGCATGGGAATCAGTGCCGGTGAAGGCCGTTATGGACGAAACGTGTTCAGTGCCAAGCGGCAACGGTACAATCCTCCGAGGCATGGTGCCAATTTCTGAAACTGCAACCGGAAAACTCCACTACAAAGCCACCGTTTCGACCTTGGCTGGTTCCGACCTGTTCCAATACCCAAGCGATGGTGCATATTACGAACTCGACCTGTCCTACCGCGCGGCCTATGGCAGCGTGATTGGCTCCTTCTTGATGTTTGGAATCACCGCCTCCTTCGTGTGGGGTGGTCTTGCTGTCTGCCTGCGAATGATGCTTTCAGACGATGAAGAAGCCATCGACCTCACCGACGCTCTTCTTGAGGAGGAGAAGAAATGAGCGATGAAGGGCAATCCGACCAATTCAACGGCCGGCTCGGTCTCATTTTCGCATCGATTGGTGCAGCCATCGGTACCGGAAACATCTGGCGTTTCCCGCGAATGGTTGGTGCAAACGGTGGAGGAACATTCCTTGTTCCTTGGCTCATTTTCCTGTTTGCGTGGTCGATCCCACTCGTGATTGCTGAATACGCAATGGGGAAGCGAAGCCGTACAGGAACCATCGGTACATTCCGGATTTTTGCCGGTAAGAAATTCGCATGGATGGGGCTGTGGACCGCATGGATTTCCACCGCTATTGGCTTCTATTACGCCGTCGTTTCAGGATGGACCATCAAATACTTCCAACTTGGAATCAGCGGAGCACTCACTGGAGAAAACGTTGATACAACAGAAGTTTGGAATGCGTTCTTGCAATCTCCAGGCCAAGTGATTTTCTTCCAATTCCTCGTGATTGTCTTGACCCTTGCCGCCATTTGGAAGGGTGCAAAAGCGATTGAAAAAGTCAACTTTTACCTGATGATTTCCCTGTTCGCATTGCTCTTCCTCACCCTGTTCCTCTCGCTTTGGATGGATATGGAAGACGGCAGCCTTGACGGAGCTATGTTCATGTTCACCGTTGACTTTGCAATGCTCAAAGAACCAGAAGTATGGATCAATGGCCTGTCACAATCAGCCTGGTCATGTTCAGCTGGTATGGGTATGTGCATCACTTACGCGGTGTACATGAGCAAGGACGAGGACACAGTGCTCAACGCTTTCACGATGGGTCTTGCCAACAACAGCATCTCAATCATCGCAGGTCTTGCCGTGCTCTCCGCAATCTTTGCCGTGAGCCCAGACCCACTTGCAACGGTGACTGGCGGTTCATCTGCAATCACCTTCTTGGCATTACCAGAAGTGTTTGCCAAAGCGCCGTTCGCTCCGATAGGTCCGTTGTTCATGATGGCGGGATTCTTCCTTGCGCTGTCTTTTGCTGCCATGACATCGATGATCTCTACGGTTGAATTGTGTGTTCGAAACTTCGTTGACCACGGCTACAACCGAGAGAAGTCCGTTGCCCTCACCGGTGTGGCCCTGTTCATGTTTGGTATTCCATCAGCCGTCATGTGGATTAAACTCGACAGTGAAGGTGTTGCTTTCCCAGAATTCTTGGAAGTCCAAGACCACATTTGGGGCTATGGACTGATGTTTTCAGGTCTGTTCATCGCCTTCTCGATTTGGAAGTATGGCTACCTGCGTTGGAAGTCCGGCGTTGAAGCTGGTGTTGCTCCACCAGGTTTCAAGGGCTACTTGGGCTTCGGCGTTTCCGCATTCCGTGATGACTTCATCAACACAGGTGACAACGATATGGAAGTTGGGCGATGGTGGGACCTCTTGATGTACCTCGCATTCCCAATTCTCTTCTCAGTGCTGATGATTTCGTACTTCAGCGACATGATTGCGAACACGCCAGATGTATGGGACCCTACCAATCCAAAAGGCCTCTCCATCATTTTGTTGTTCTGGGGTGTCATTGCTGCATTGTTCATCAGTTTCAACAAATTCCTCATCCAACGACCGCTGTATCGAAACATCCCAGAAGGGGCAGAAGTCGATATCAGCAGTTTGCCGGGTGGCGACGACGACCTCGTTGTTGCACGTGGCGAAGATGCACCTGGCTTCGAATATCTCACCGTCGGGAATAGTGCTTGATGTAAAGGAAGTGAGCGGGTGGAAGACCTCGTTGAAACTCTGGTGACCGGTTTTCTGGTCTCAGCATTGTTCATCGTCATCGTATGGTGGTTTTGGCGACGCTACGATCAACCAAGCGAGACCCAATTAGCCCGTGAAGAGGAACTTGCGAAGAAGAAAGAAGAGCAACAAATGTGGCGTGCGGTCGAGGCGCAAATGGCAGAGGAGAAGCTCGCTCTTGAAGAAAAAGCAGTCTACCTTCGAAAGAAGGCAGAACAAGAGGAACGGGCACGTCCTCCTGCTGCTGGAGCCTTGACCAACGCCTTGGATGCGTTTGGGAGCGTGGAGCAACCTGCGTCAACCATTGCAAAAGAAGCACCAGCCTTTTCCAACCATGAATCCGCTCCAAGTGAAGGCATCGAGTTCGACGGTGAGGGCCTCGATGACGCTTCAGATCTCGATCTTCTTCTGGCTTCAACACCTGCAGAGGTGCGTCAAGACAAGGGCGTACAACCTACCGCAGAGATCGTTGCCGAACCAGATTGGGACTTGGTTGAAAAATTGGAACACCTCTCCAACAGCGAAGTGGTGGACGAAGTGCCTTATCCTGAACTTCCGGTGGCACCGGATCTCGATGCCTTATCCAACACCGAGGCCTTGATCGACAGCGACCCAGAAGATGTGGTTCAATGGGAAAGCGATGATGAACTGCCCGATGAAGACGCATGGGATGTCAAGTGGGTTGCCGGCAGCGAAGAAGAGGAATGAACCCACTGTTTCACCTCGTTTCAAGGCGAAGGGGTGATGAACGGTTAGCGAGTGGCACGAAGCATGGTGCAACGCCCGCGAGGGACCCGCGACTTCACCCCTGAGGTGATGAATCGCCGCCTTGCGTTCGAGCACCTCCTCGAGGAGCGCGCTCGCCGTCACGGATTCAAACGGGTGCAAACTCCGGTGTTCGAGTCGCTTGATTTGTTCACCGCAAAATCTGGCCCGGGCATTGTCAGCCAGTTGTATGCGTTCGAAGACAAGGGCGGGCGGCCGTTGACGCTTCGACCTGAACTCACGGCTCCAGTCATGCGCATGATTGCAGAAGAAATGCGCAACGACACCAAACCATTGCGACTTTCCTATTATGGTCAGTGCTACCGCTATGAGGAGTTCAAGAAAGGCCGCTACCGTGAATTTTTCCAGTACGGCGTTGAGTTGATTGGTGCTTCAGGCCCTCTTGCCGAAGCCGAAGTCATCGCTCTAGCCATCGATATGCTCGATGCGTGTGGATTGCAGAATTGGGAAATTCGAGTTGGCCACGTTGGTATTCTCAAAGGCGCTTTGACCGGACTTGGCCTTGCTGCAGATGCGCCGGAGGGAGCCAGTGAGCCTCCGATTGCCAGCGCTATGCGGTTGCTCGACAAAGGGGATGATGCGGGACTTGAAGCGCTGTTCAGCGCTCAGGGTATCGATCCATCACACGCAGCCCCCCTGCGCGCTCTTGCCAACCTTGAGGGTGGCATTGAGACCCTTGGTCCAGCACGAGACATCCTCTCTTCTCTGTCAGGCGTTTCGCTTGAAGCGCTCGATGATTTGCAAACGACCCTTGAGGCCGTGGCCCATCTTGCACCGGCACCACCATCCCTTGCGGTTGATTTGACCGTTGCTCGTGGATTGGATTACTACACCGGCATGGTGTTCGAAGTCAAGGTGCCTGAAATGGGCGGTGAAGGGCAAGTGCTTGGTGGCGGTTCCTACAAGTTGCTGCACCTCTTTGGTCTTCCAGATCTTGACCCCTGCTGTGGCTTCGGCCTTGGCTTTGATCGTGTGCTGTTGGGTCTTGAGGCTCAGGCTGAAGCCGCTGGTCGAGAAGAAGTCGTTCCGGGTGAAGAGGACCCGCTTGGTACCATTGCCGTCATCCCCTTCGGCATCGATGCTTCTCACGTGCTTCCAATTGTGGCTGCGTTGCGCAACGCTGGTGAGCGGGTTGATCTTGAACTGCGTTCTCGTAAGATTGGCAAGGCCATGAAGTGGGCCAATTCAACAGGGGCTGCGTTCACGGTTGTGGTCGGGCCTAGAGATTTAGAATCCGGTCAAGCCATGCTCAAATCGCTCAAGAGTGGGGAGCAACAAGCCGTCGAGCTGAACGCAGAAGCATTGCAGGCTGCTCTTGCAGCCATGCGTTCTTGAATCACTCCTCAGACTCTTCATCCTTTGAAGCGTTGATGAACATCGCCATACCGATGGCTGCCGAAGCAACCACCAAGGTAAATCCTGGGGTGTCTTCGCTGTCCATCATACCGTCTTCACCTGCTTGGAAGGCTTCGTCCCATGTCATCGGGTCAATGGGGAGTTCGAGTCTACCATCTTCAGCAAGTTTGATTCCAAAGGCTGCAGGAACACCAGATGGGAACCCGAAAAGACCACCGTCGTTGTAGTTTCCTTTGACCTTCATGGTCACTTCGATAATCGGGTTGTCGTTCGTACCGTCCCAAATCAAGTTTCCACCTTCTTCGGTGAACGTGTGGGAGAACACAATGTTCTTCCAGTTGTCCGCAGGCCAAGCTTGTTCAGTGTGTTGGTAGACCTTGTTCGCACCACGGTAGACGGTGATGTTGAGCAATTCACAATCGCCGTTGCAGTCGCCGCCACCGCCGTCTTCGAGGTCGCCATTGTAGTACACATTGAAATTTCCACGCATCTCTCCACCTTCGGTCATTTGAAGGCGCTTATCGAGGGTTGGGTCCATTGTGAAGCGATATTTGATGTTGATAACCCCTGAATCCTTTTCCTCGCGGAGTTCTTGATCTGGCTCTCCATCGTCATTGACGTCGTCGCCGTTTCCTTCATCATCTGTGTTGTTGAAGTGAGTCCAATAAGCAGACATGCCATTGGCCCAAATGTACATCGTGGTGTTGTTGGCGTTGGGTTGTTTTGGATCTTCAGCAGGTTCCTGCTGCATGACGCTGACATCACCGGCTTGAACCGGAGTCATCA
>CALKDX010000007.1 GCA_938084455.1 Candidatus Poseidoniaceae archaeon | reverse complement strand
CCCTTTGGTGTTGGCGCATGCCTTTGAGGGTATCCGTGAATTGTCCCCTCCCCAGCCCCTAAGGGGCTTGGGGAGAATGAGTTCATGGCCACATCAGATGTTCAGGGTGCTTCGAACATTGCAACTTTGGCCCACCTTTGTGCTCCACGACGCCCAAGGCAGATTCACATTCCATGCACGTCGCTCGTTCCGCAATGTGCTCCATCCAAGCCTGTCGAGTTTCAGGTTCATCCGCAGACGCCATCAATTTGGCGAGTGGTTCTCGAATCGAACGTGGCACTTCCATGCCTTTCGAGGTCCAAGGATCCTCTAATTCTGATAGATCAACCATTGTGGCCTTCATTTGGTTCAATCGCGCACGAATGTCACTCGATGAAGACGGCCCCCCATCTTCAACACCAAGCGGATACGGCCCTCCTCTGGCGATCACAGGTACGAGGAAGTATGCTGCTAAGAAACCGCCTAAATGGGCCATGTGGGCAACATCGCTCGCCTGTTGCAAGCCCAGCGTTTGGTAAGCCCGAAAGACTTCGAGGCCGAAGTAAATCAGTGCAATGACGTACACAGGCCACTTTCGAATCAAAATGAGTGGGAAGGCGATTTCGTCCCGAGGCCAACCAGCCAAGTAGGCTCCAAACAGACCAAAAGCGGCACCAGAAGCGCCAAGTGAGGGGGTCGTGGAATCAAAATTCATCAGCCACCAAGACACTGAACCTCCCACTAAACCGACCAGATAAATCAGAGCGAATCGACGAAGACCAAGCCGCTGTTCAAGGGGGACTCCGACCAGTGCAATAACGAGGATGTTTCCAAGAACATGGGTTGCATCAAATGGGTTGTGCAAAAATCCCGCAGTGATGAGCGTGTGAGACCATTCAATCACGCCTGTGCGCCCTGGCACGAGCCAAAAATCAGACCACATGTACCACGAGTCACCACCCATGAATCCTTGTCTGACCGCAAACAAGTAAAGCACCTGAACCAAGTAGCCCAAAAGCAGGCCAACAGTGAGCGATAATGCGAGCGAAGATTTGTGACGAAACGCTACGCTAATCGGCCAAAGTAAAGCAGAAGCCCACAGCAAAAGGAGGGCCCATTCGCCCGTACCAAATGCATCGATTCCAGTGGCCACAGCATGACCATAGCGGACGAACTTTTGAGTGCATTGGAGGAGCAGAGGAGGGGGAGCATTGATGGCAGCAGCCACAGTGGCATTTCCATGGCAGGACCCCTTCTGGAGATTGAAGGCGTTGAAGTCAGACGAGGCATGGGGACCGTCCTTTCTGATTTTACTCTCGCTTTACATCGTGGAGAAATCATTGTCCTTCATGGCCTCAATGGCTCAGGAAAATCAACGGTGATCGAGACGGCTGCGAGGCTTTTGCCATTGGAGCGAGGGCATGTGAACCATCACGGCTCGTTGACCATTCACGCTGATGGACGGCGAATGAACCCCCCTCATCCCTTTGGACTCACGCTGCAGAGCAACGGGATGATTGGCAGCGAAACTGTAGAACATCACTTGACCACGGTCGCACATCTTTCAGGTGCGAACATTGACCTCAATTCGTTATTGGAATCCTACGGACTTCAGCATCGATTGAGCGACCGAATGTGTCACCTTTCTGGAGGGCAAGCAAGGAAGGTGGCCGTTCTTGCTGGATTGATCCCCGCAATGGTCGCTACAACCCCCGTAATCACGTTGCTCGATGAGCCAGATTCTGGCTTGGATGAAACGGCCATTGAGGCATTGAAAGGGCACATTCAATCCCTAGCGGGTTTTGGACATGGATTCGTCATCGCAACACATAATTCTGAACTCATGCAAATCGCAACACATTTGCATGATCTGAAGCAAAAAAATACACAAAAAACCACGCCTTCTACAGGCTGGCAACCTTTAGGCACCAAGGCTGAGCATTCGTTTACTAGAACGCGTGCCGGCCACAGATACAGCCGTTCAACACGATCTGGTTTTGCTCGTAATGGACTTGCTGCGCTGCTGGTTCTCGGTTGCGTTCTTGCTCTTGGCGACCCACTACAACTCCCCAAAGGACTCTGGTTGACAGGGGGGATTTTGGCCCCTGCTTTTGCAGCGGGGTTGACCGGCGACCCGACAACACACCTCTTGCGAGAGAACAGAGCGTTTGACTGGTGGAGGGCTCAAGGCCAAACGACCCCATCAGCCACAGGACTTGGTGCGTTGGTCGGCCTTGTCAGCACCATGGTCTCATGTTCGATATTCATCGGAACTTTAGATCCTGTGTTGTTGTTCATCGGATCGTTCATAGGGGAATCAACCATGCTTGGCGTACGGATGCTTCACACCTCAACTCAACGATTAGCACGTCCCCAAGCCGTGTTCGTTAGGCTCCTCCTACCAGTGTTTATCCTTCCATGGGCGTTGATTGTAAGTTGGGCTTCTGGGCTCTGAGCACACCCAAGTTCAAGAAGGGGAACTGAGAGGTCGACACCATGGCAGCCCGAAGTGCAGAAGCTCTCCTCGGCTTCGGTTTCATTGGCATCATGGCCACGCTCTTTCTTGGGTTCCAATGGGCACCAAGCGTTTCCATTGATGCCTTCGAATCGCCCGCTGCACAACGGATTTTTTACTGGCATGTCCCGGCCGCCTGGGCAGCCTTCATTGCCTTCGGCGTGTTGTTTTTAGGTTCCCTGATGTGGTTTTTCAAGCGAAGTCCGTTGGGATGGCGCCTGCATGTTGCCGGTGCCGAAGCCGGCTTGGCCTGCGGCCTCATCACGGTGTGGTCGGGCTGTGTGTGGGGGGCTGCAGAATGGGGCACTCCATGGGATTGGACCGATGTACGACTCAACACGTTTGGCTTACTCACCTTGCTCGCACTTTTTTTGGTTCTAGGTCGGCAATCACAACCCGATGGAATTGAAACTCGTGATACATTTTCCACCTTTGGACTGTACGGATTCGTCTTGGTCCCGCTGACATACATAGCAACGAGGATTTGGGAAATCCGTCATCCCGGTCCAGTCATTGGTTCGGGCGATGGAAGTGGATCTCTTTCGGGAGACATGGCCTTAGTGCTCCTGCTTGGAGCGATTTCGTTTACAGTTTTCATCTCAGGTCACATCTTGATGTCAATGCGCATCACTGGCCTCGAACAGCGCCTTGAGCAGGTGCAACACCACATCGATGGAGGAAAATGAAATGGATGGAATGAACTACTTGACCATCGCCTATTTGGGCATGATTGTTGGCATCGCCGTGTGGACTTGGACAGTCGTTACCCGTTCAAAATCCATCGAGGCACGGCTTGAGGCTGTCGAGGCGAGCGTGGGCGTTTCTGCTTCGGAGGCTGATTCAGTCGCCAAAGAAGTGGATGCGTAAGGCTCTGCGCAAGCCACAGGTTCAAAGCGAGAACCACAAGCGTCAGCATGAGGCAATCGTATGGCAGGCAACCTTGGAGGCGAATTTTGTCTTGTCTGTGGTGCAGATCCTCCGCTGTATGGGGAACGAATGTGTGAACCCTGCATACGAAAACGCATCAAATTAGTCAAGGTCCCTGAAAACATACCTTGGGTCCGATGTGCACGGTGTGGCATTGTTGAAATTCAAGGGAAATGGGTTCAAATCTCCGAAGAGGAAATTTGGGATGAATTGATTCAACGCCATGTCCATTTCCACAAGGATGCGGAAGACATCGGATTGGCACTTGAAACCCGCACGGTTTCAGATCGCCATACCCTCTTGCACCTTCAAGTCGAGGGAGTGATTGAGGATTTACTGTTCAAAGAAGAGCACACCATGCGGGCACGGATGGCAAACGGCGTCTGCCTCACGTGCACGCGTCGTGCAGGGAATTACTTCGAGGCAACCGTTCAATTGCGCTCGACCGGCCGGCGGCTAAGTGAAGAAGAATTCACTGCATTACGAGCAACACTCGACAAGGTATTGGAGGAACTCGCCGATGATCCAATGTTTTTCATTACTTCAGAAGGACCGGTCACAGGCGGTTATGACATTGTGCTCGGAAGCAAGGGCCTCGCCCGAACATGGGGCAGGCACTTGGTCACTGAGCATGGAGGTCAAGTGGCAGAATCCAATACGACGGTCGGCCGAAAAGATGGAATCGACGTCACAAGACTCACATTATTGTACAGAAAACCCGGTTACGACATTGGTGATGTGCTGAGGTGGAGGGACCATTTTTGGCGCCCAGCCACTTGGACAAAAGAAGGTGCCATCATGAGCAGAATCGATCGACAGGAGCGAACTGGCGCAAGTTGGCGCGATTTGGAATCGGCCAACGTTGTTGCTCAAATGAAGGACCATGTGATGGTTGAATTGATCACTCAAGACGATTCAGTTGGTGAATTCTTGGACCCAACCACATGGCAGATGACCTCGATACGGTTGCCATGGGATCATGTCAAAACTCGACCCCTCAGGGCCACAAAAATCGAAGGGGAATGGCTTGCATTGCACCACCTTGGTTGCGATGAGGAAGGAGGGAAGCAGTCATGATTCCCAAAGAAACCAGCAGCCTGGTTGACCTTGCTTTAGCGCTTGATAATGAGGGGATGATTGGATTGACTCAGGCCTTTGTTGAGGATCTGCGCAAGGGGTTCCATCACGTCACGCCTCAACAGTTTGAATGGCTTGAATCCCTTCGTCGTAAACGATGGGATGGCGTCCTATGCCTCGGCATGGGAGGGTCCGGCGTAGGAGGGGAATTCCTTTCAGGTCTAGCCCAATTCCAAGGACAAATGCCCGTTCATGTTCAACGAGATTACACCGCACCTGCTTGGTGGACGCCCGCTTGGCTTGTGCTTGCAACATCACACAGTGGCAACACAGAAGAGACCCTTGAAGCGACCGAAACCGTTCTCAAGGCAGGAGCAACAGTGGTGGTCGTTTCAACAGGCGGTGTTCTCGCTGGCCTTCCCGAACTCTATCCCAACTGCTACCTCATCCCATCGGTTGGTGGTCAGCCACCTCGAAGTGCATTTGGACACCTGTTCAGCAGACAAGTCGCCCTCTTGCGTCATCTAGGTGTGCTCCCAATCCCACCCGAAGGCGCTGATGAAATGATGCTTCAGCGGCTCCAAACCGCCATGGAAGGCTTTGACATCCTCGAAGACCCTGAGGGGGATATTGTTCAACTTGCCATGTGCATGGTGGACCGCCCAATCGCTCTTATCGGTCCGACAGAACTGACTCCGGTCCTCAACCGATTCAAGAACCAATTGAATGAAAATGCTGCGAGATTCGCCCGGGTTGGAATCGTCCCGGAGATGAACCACAATGAAAGTGTAGCTTGGGGAGGCATTGGTGAAGATCGAGATTCGTCTGGGATTGAACACGTTGTTCTGTTGCTCACCTGGAAAGGAATGCACCAGCGCGTTCAACAAAGAATGGATTGGATGATTGCCCATGCGGCAACAGATTATGCTTGGAAAATCGAAGGGGAGGGCAAAACTTTGCTTGAATCGATGCTTCACCTCTGCATCTTAACAGACTGGATCTCGTTGGCCCTCTCATTCCTACACGGCAAAGATCCTGCATCAATCGGGCCAATTTCTGCACTCAAGGCACACCTTGATTCAGTCGACTGATCAGTACAATGCACCAAGCACCAAGCGAGGGTCTGGGTAGTCGATCAGAGCCTGTTCACGGTCTGCTCGAGCCACGACTCCCGGCAAATCTGGGACGACCGGCTCAACCAATGAAAGTTGAAAGTGGACGTGCGGCTCCCACCCTCCATTTTCGTGCTTTTCCCCCATCGTGGCGATGCGAGCACCGCTTTGGATGCGCTGGCCGGGTGCAAGACCGTCAAGACTCTCTGACGAAAGATGACCGTAAAGAGCCCACACTTTGCGCTTAGGATTGGTATTCAACGGCGTTGGGGGCCATGAAAGATCGTATTCAACGACGATGGTTGGCCCGTAAGAACCATCTTCAGAATTGATGCCGAATGAGTGAATGGTCCCCTCCGCAAAAGAATGGACCGGTGTACCTGCTGGCCCGCCAAGATCGATACCGACGTGGAGATCTCGTTCACCGCCAAACAAAGGCGTGGTGTACATACCCGGCCGGACTTCATCGTAGCGGCCGATTTGGTAAGTGAAAGGGCAATCCCAATCTGCTGGAGGACCTCGTGTGAAATTGAAGACCCAGTACGGTTCATCCAAAATGACAACTGGGGCGAATTCCTTCGGCTCTGTGCCCATGTGCCTCGTATTGAGGCGTTTCATTTGATTGTTGGCCGAAGAATCAAAGCCTGAACCTTGATGCTCACCCATGCTCATCACCGTGCTGCTCTTGTTGGCGGTCACGGCACTTCCCGGTTACGCCCTGAGTAGGGTATTGGATGGGAGTGCAGATCGAATTCGTAGAGCAATGCTCACCCCTTCGCTAGGGCTTTTGCTTGTCTACGGATTCAGCGGAATACTGTTGTATTCAGATTTGTGGACTTGGGGGTTAATGAGTGCAGGGCTGTTGTTGCTCAACACCGCAGCATTAGCTCATATTCAACGCAGGGTTGATGAAAAAAGAAAACTCACTCCATGGCAAGCATTGGAAGCCGCCATGCATGGTGAAGTGATTTCAAAGGAAGAAACTACATTGAGCGAAGAGGTGACTGCGCAACGTTGGTTCCAATCCAACCGGCAACCATGGATGTTTGGAATCGGTCTTGTGGCGGCACTAAGTTGCTTGACGCTGCCCTTTTTGCAAGATCTGCCCTTTGGTGTTGATTGGATTGGGTTTTCGATGTTGAGTGGGCAGATACAAAGCACGGGAGGCATGGCTTTACCCGGTACCAATGAAGGGTTTTGGACCTACCCCCCAGCGTTTCCATCGCTTGCTGCGTGGTTGCAGATCACCCTAGGGTTGTCATCCGGACAAGCCGTGTTCCAACTTGGCCACTACAGCCTTTTTGCTCTCGTTCTCGGCATCGGGGGGGCGATGGACCGTCAGGGCGCTGGAGCGCATGGGATGCTTGCCATGGCCTTTGGCGCAGGATTATTTGCCAAAACATTTGATTCGGGATACCCAACCGTCGCCAGCCAACTTGGATTAGTTGTGGGTCTTCTGATCTTGCTACGACCGTCTGCAACTAGGGCAAAGCATCACACTCGGGGCTTCGTGTTAGCTTTCCTTTGCGTTGCGTTGATTCATCCTACGGGAGCAATCTACCTTGGGATGCTGATGGCAGCGCATCTTCTCATCGGGCTTCGGTTGGATGAAAAGTACAGCGCAAACGTTCAGAAAATATTGATCACAAGCGCAACTTTACTCACCGGGGCTGCAGCGATTGCCTTGCTCATTCTGGCCCCACGAATGCTTGACGCCGCTGTGTTTGCCGAATATGGTTGGCAGGGTGGACGCCCATTAATCACCTACAATTTGCTGCTTTTGATAGGCGGGTTACTCGCCTCGTGGCGACTGCGTGGAACGGTCGAAGGGATGCTCCTGAGCACTTGGTTTGCAGGATTATGGTTGTTGAGTGGCATCCACCTCATCGAGGGGTTAGAACAAATCCCAATCCTCTCTCTGCTTTCGTATGTGCTGTATTCAATGGGCTTACATGCCTTCCATATACCGTTGGCCGCATTGCTTGGCCTGTTGTGGAGCGATGCCACGAATTTGACTGACGTTGATCAAAAAAGAGGCTTCATGGGCATTGGATGGGACCCTCACCTTCACCACAAAATTTCAACAGGACTCATGGCAAGCGTCATCCTTGGAATCATCATCGGCAATTTGCTGTTAATCCAAGTGAGTGAGCATGATGAATTGCGACCCATTGGACAGGGCGATATCGACCTTATGGAAGCGATCGAAGGGTTGCCAGACGGGAGCATT
>CALKDX010000006.1 GCA_938084455.1 Candidatus Poseidoniaceae archaeon | reverse complement strand
GCCTTCTTCCCTCGCTTACAGCCCGAGCACGTTCACGCTCACAAAGGGAACCGCAATGACAACCACAACACCAACAGTGAGTGGTGGTCCAGTCACCTCCTGGTCTGTGTCTCCATCCCTTCCAGCAGGCTTGTCATTGGACGCCTCGACTGGTGCAATCAGTGGAACACCGACAGCTGTGACTTCCTCTGCAACCTACACCGTGACGGCAGGAAACACGGGCGGTAGTGATACCGCAACAGTTACCATTGTTGTCAACGATGTGGCTCCATCTTCCCTTGCTTACAGCCCGAACTCGTTCACACTCACGAAGAATACAGGCATGACAACCGTCACACCAACCGTGAACGGCGGTACGATTACTTCGTGGTCCGTTTCACCGACCCTACCTGCTGGTTTGGCCTTGGATTCAACGACAGGTGCCATCAGTGGAACACCAACTGCGGTGACTTCATCCACCTTGTACACCATCACAGCAACCAACACGGGCGGTAGCGATACCGCAACAGTGACCATCGTCGTGAACGACATCACACCGTCGATCTCCTACAGCCCATCCACCTTTACGCTCACCAAGGGCACTGCAATGACAACGGCAACACCAACCTCCACAGGAGGAACGGTCACGGGTTGGACGGTCTCGCCTGGCCTCCCTGCAGGACTTGCCATCGATTCCTCGACCGGTGTGATCAGCGGAACGCCAACGGCAGTCACCTCCTCGACGTCCTACACGATCACGGGAACAAACACTGGTGGTAGCGATACTGCGACCGTGACGATTGTGGTCAACGATGTTGCTCCGTCCTCGCTCACCTACAGCCCGAGCACGTTCACACTGACAAAAGACAGTGCAATGACTGCCGTCACACCGAGTGCAAGCGGCGGCACAATCACATCTTGGTCCGTTTCTCCTTCGCTTCCAGCTGGTCTTTCCCTTGATACTTCAACGGGAGAAATTTCAGGAACGCCGACGGCCATCACATCATCTGCTTCCTACACCATCACGGCAAGCAACACTGGTGGTAGCGACACAGCAAGCGTGACCATTGTGGTCAACGATGTTGGCCCATCTTCGCTCGCCTACAGTCCGAACTCATTCACGCTCACAAAGGGCACTGCAATGACAACAACAACACCATCAGCGAGCGGTGGAACCATCACATCATGGTCAGTTTCGCCATCACTCCCTGCTGGTCTGTCTTTGGATTCCTCAACTGGTGCAATCAGCGGAACGCCGACGGCTGTTACCTCATCGGCTTCCTACACCGTCACGGCAACCAACACAGGTGGCAGCGATACAGCGGTTCTGACCATTGTCGTGAACGATGTTGCACCGAGTTCAATTGCATACAGTCAGTCCTCGTTCTCATTGACAAAAGGAACCACAATGACCACAGCCACTCCAACCTCGAGCGGTGGTACGATCACCTCATGGTCAGTTTCACCATCCCTGCCTGCAGGTTTGTCCTTGGATTCATCCACTGGTGCAATCAGTGGTACACCAACCGCAGTTGCTTCCTCTACCGCCTACACAATCACAGCAAGCAACACTGGTGGCAGTGATACCACAACAATCACGATCGTTGTCAACGATGTGACACCAAGTATCTCGTACAGTCCAAGTTCGTTCGCCCTCACAAAGGGTACAGCCATGACAACAGCAACACCAACCTCCACTGGAGGTACCGTTACTTCATGGTCGACATCGCCATCGCTTCCTGCAGGACTTGCTCTTGATTCCTCGACTGGTGCAATCAGTGGAACACCAACCGCAGTCACGACGTCTGCGTCCTACACCATTACTGCTACCAACACCGGTGGCAGTGATACCGTAACGATCACAATCGTGGTCAACGATGTAGCGCCTTCATCGCTCGCATACAGTCCGAGTGTGTTCACTTTGACCAAAGGCACAGCCATGACAACAGCAACACCGACGGTGAACGGTGGAACAATCACAAGTTGGTCTATTTCCCCGTCACTCCCAGCAGGTTTGTCCTTGGATTCTTCCACTGGTTCGATCAGCGGAACACCAACTGCAATTTCAAGCAATGCAACGTACACCATCACGGCGAGCAACACTGGTGGTAGCGATACCGCAACCGTAACCATCGTTGTCAACGATGTCGCTCCGTCCTCCCTTACCTACAGCCCGACATCATTCACATTGACGAAGGGCGCTGCAATGAACACAGCAACACCAACCGTGAACGGCGGCCCGATTACCTCGTGGTCCGTCTCACCATCGCTTCCGGCTGGTTTGTCTTTGGATTCATCCACTGGTGCAATCAGCGGAACACCTACAGCCGTCACAACTTCTGCATCCTACACCGTTACCGCAAGCAACACGGGTGGCAGTGATACGGCAACCCTAACCATTGTCGTGAATGATGTTGCACCGTCTTCCCTTGCTTACAGTCCAAACTCGTTCACATTGACAAAGGGGACTTCGATGACAACGGTGACGCCAACAGTCAGCGGCGGTACAATCACCTCATGGTCAGTTTCACCATCGCTCCCTGCTGGTTTGTCATTGGACGCCTCAACAGGTGCCATCAGCGGAACACCAACCGCCGTAACGACATCTGCAACCTACACCGTAACAGCAAGCAACACGGGTGGTAGCGATACTGCTACGATCACCATTGAAGTGGACGATATTGCCCCAGCATCGATAACTTACAGTCCAAACTCATTCACATTGACCAAAGGTACTGCAATGACAACAGTGACACCGACTTCCACTGGCGGAACGGTCACAAGTTGGACAGCATCCCCAACGCTACCTGCAGGCCTCACCATCGATGGTTCGACTGGAGCCATTTCAGGTGCACCAACTGCGGTCACCGCTTCCACCTCGTACACAATCACAGGTACGAACACCGGTGGCAGTGCTACAGTAAGCATTACAATCGTTGTCAACGATGTTGCGCCTTCCTCAGTAACATACTCTCCGAGTTCGCTCACATTGACCAACGGAACGGCAATGACCACGATCACACCTACTGCCAGTGGCGGTCCGGTCACATCATGGTCGATTTCACCAACACTTCCAACAGGGCTGTCCTTCTCAACCTCCGATGGCGCAATCTCTGGAACACCAGGTGAAGTTTCTTCGTCGGCAACCTACACGGTCACTGCAACAAACACCGGTGGCAGCGCAACTTCGACATTGACCATCCAAGTCAATGTTGCACCTCCATCCTCTATTGTCTACAGTCCGAGCTCGCTTACACTGACGAAGGGAACAGCAATGACAACAGTAACGCCAACCACAAGTGGTGGCCCAGTCACCTCATGGTCGGTTACACCATCGCTTCCAGCAGGTCTCACGATCTCGGGCACGGATGGTGCAATCTCTGGAACGCCAACAACCGTCTCATCGTCTGGAACCTACACAATCACTGCGAGCAACAACGGTGGTAGCGATACCGTAACGATCACAATTCAGGTAAATGATGTCGCTCCATCTTCTGTGACGTACACCCCAAGTTCGCTCACATTAACGAAGGACACAGCAATGTCAACGGTCACACCAACCTCCGCCGGAGGTGCGGTCACATCGTGGTCCGTTTCGCCAACGCTGCCTGCGGGTCTTTCCTTCTCGACTTCAAACGGTGCGATTTCCGGAACGCCGACAGCAGTGGCTTCCACAACGACCTATACGATCACTGCGAGCAACACGGGTGGTAGCGCAACAGCAACCGTGACAATTCTCGTCAACGATGCCGCCCCATCATCAGTCACATACAGCCCGAACTCGTTCACCCTCACCAAGGGTGTCGCAATGACAACCGTTACACCCACAGCAAGTGGAGGAACTGCTACATCTTGGTCGATTTCTCCAACACTTCCAACAGGGCTGTCCTTCTCAACCTCCGATGGCGCAATCTCTGGAACACCAGGTGAAGTTTCTTCATCGGCAACCTACACGGTAACGGCAACAAACGCTGGTGGTAGTGGGACAACGACAGTGACCATACAAGTCAACGACGTCGCGCCTTCGGCAGTGACCTACACTCCGAATTCGTTCACGCTCACGAATGGCACGACGATGACAGCAGTTACACCAACCTCGAGTGGCGGTGCTGTCACCTCTTGGTCAGTTTCACCATCCCTCCCTACAGGCCTCTCATTGGACACCTCAACCGGCGCCATTAGTGGTACACCGACGGTGATTTCCTCATCGGCAAGTTACACTGTCACTGCAACCAATACCGGTGGCAGTGCTACGGCAATTGTTACGATTCAAGTGAACATGGCGCCACCGTCTTCAATCACCTACAACCCGAGTTCAATCACTCTGGTCAAAGACGTCGCAATGACCACCGTCACACCGACCGCAAGCGGCGGCCCAGTCGCAGCATGGACAATATCACCAACATTGCCAGCAGGCCTGAGCATTTCCAGTTCGACGGGTGCTATATCAGGTACACCAACAGCAATCACATCGTCTGGAACGTACACAGTCACAGCAACAAACGCAGGTGGCAGTGGTACGGCAACATTGACGATCGTGGTCAATGACGTCGCCCCGTCTTCCGTCACATACAGTCCGAGTTTCCTCACATTAAGCAAGGACTCAACCATGACAACCGTCACGCCGACTTCAAGCGGTGGTGCTGTGACATCTTGGTCGATTTCGTCAACACTCCCTGCAGGTCTATCCTTCTCAACCTCAACCGGTTCAATCTCTGGTACGCCAACAGCAACCGCCAACGTCACAACCTACACAGTGACGGCATCCAACTCTGGAGGAAGCGCAACTGCAACGATCACCATTATTGTCAACGATGCTGCACCTTCGTCAATCACCTACACACCAAGTTCATTCACGCTCACCAAGGGCACCGCAATGACAACAGCCACTCCGAGCGCAAGCGGTGGGAATGTCACCTCCTGGTCGATTACTCCAACACTTCCAGCAGGTCTTTCCTTCTCGACTTCGAATGGTTCGATTTCTGGTACACCAACTGCCGTGTCCTCATCCACATCGTATACAGTGACGGCAACCAACGCTGGTGGTAGCGGAACTGCAACGGTGAACATCGTGGTGAACGATGTTTCGCCTTATCTAGTCTCATACAGTGGAACTCCGTTCACATTAACGAAGGGAGTTGCCATGACAACAGCGACCCCGTCTGCAAGCGGTGGTGCGGTTACAGCGTGGTCAATTACCCCAACGCTACCAGCTGGACTTGTCTTCTCGACATCGACCGGTGAAATCTCCGGAACCCCGACTGCAATCACGTCATCGACCTCTTACACGGTGACTGCAAACAATACGGGTGGAAGTGCAACAGCATCAATCACCATTGTTGTGAACGATTTGATTCCGTCATCAATCGCTTACAGCGGAAGTCCATTCACCTTGACAAAAGACGCTGCAATGACGACCGCCACACCGACTTCAAGCGGTGGCACAGTGACATCTTGGTCGATCTCACCATCCGTTCCTGCAGGTCTTTCCTTCTCGACTTCAACCGGTGAGATTTCTGGAACACCGACAGCGGTTTCGTCCTCAACATCATACACGGTTACGGCAAGCAACACTGGTGGTAGCGCAACAACAACGATCACAATTCTTGTCAATGACGCACCACCTGCCTCTGTATCCTACAGCGGAGCTCCATTCACCCTAACAAAGGGAACCACAATGACAAGAGCTACACCATCCGTGAGTGGCGGTGCTGTGACCTCTTGGTCAGTTTCACCATCCCTCCCAGCAGGCCTGTCGTTGGACGCATCCACAGGTGCAATCACCGGAACCCCAACAGCAATCACCTCTTCAGCAAATTACACCATCACGGCATCCAATGCCGGTGGCAGCGACTCGACAACAGTGGTCATTACTGTGAATGATGTTGCACCGTCATCAGTCACCTACACGCCAAGTTCCCTTACCCTGACAAAAGATGTAACGATGTCTGCGGTGACCCCAACTGCGAGTGGCGGCCCGGTCACTGCATGGTCGATTAGCCCCTCACTGCCTGCTGGTCTTTCGTTCTCGAACTCGACTGGAACAATATCAGGAACGCCGACGGCAATTACTTCGTCGTCCTTCTTCACGGTGACTGCATCAAACACTGGTGGAAGCGCAACAGCAATCGTAACGATTCAAGTCAACGTCGCTGCTCCGTCGTCGATCAGTTACAGTCCAAGCTCAATCACGCTCGCAAAGGGTGTGCCAATGAGCACCGTCACGCCAACCACAAGCGGTGGGCCAGTCACAAGTTGGTCGATTTCACCGACACTGCCAGCCGGCTTATCGTTGAACACAACCACCGGAGCAATCAGTGGAACGTCCACCGTAGTGTCCTCTTCCACATCCTACACCGTAACAGCAACCAATGCTGGTGGTAGTGGAACTGCAACAGTGACCATCCAAGTCAACGACATAGCACCATCATCCGTTTCGTACAGTCCAGGCTTCATCACCTTGGCCAAAGACTCTGCAATGACGACCGCTACCCCGACTTCGAGCGGAGGTACAGTTGTTTCGTGGTCGATCAACCCATCGCTCCCTACCGGTATCTCATTGGATTCATCGACAGGTGCAATCTCTGGAACACCAACTGTAATCAGCAACGCAACGACCTATACCGTCACTGCAACGAACAGCGGTGGTAGCGCAACGACAACAATCACAATCCTGATCACCGACGCTGCGCCATCCTCTGTGAGTTACAACCCAAGTTCGTTTACGTTGACGAAGGGCACCGCAATGACAAATGCAACACCAACTGCAAGCGGTGGAGCTGTGACATCTTGGTCGATTTCACCATCCCTCCCTGCAGGACTTGCTTTGGATACCTCAACCGGTGAGATTTCTGGAACACCGACAGCAGTCTCCCCTTCCACCTCCTACACAGTAACAGCAACCAACGCTGGTGGTAGCGATACGGCAACCGTGACCATCCAAGTCAACGATGTTTCACCCTACGCTGTTTCCTACAGTGGAAGCCCGTTCACCTTGACCAAGGGAACGGCCATGACAACGGCAACCCCATCCGCAAGCGGTGGAGCAGTTACCTTGTGGTCAATTACCCCAACCTTGCCAACTGGCCTCACGTTCTCGGCGGTGACCGGTGAAATCTCTGGAACACCAACTGCGATTTCTTCTTCGACCACATACACGGTCTATGCAAACAACAGCGGTGGTTCTGCCACAGCATCACTCACCATTGTCGTAAACGACGTCATACCATCTACAATCGTATACAGCGGCACTCCGTTCAACCTGACGAAGGACACCGCCATGACAACCGATACCCCGACTTCCAGCGGTGGTACGGTCACATCGTGGTCGATCGCCCCATCGCTTCCAGCCGGTTTGTCTTTCTCGACATCAACCGGTGCAATCTCTGGTACGCCAACTGCGGTTTCGTCCTCGGCAAGTTACACGGTGACTGCAACCAACACGGGCGGTAGTGCTACGACAACCATCACCATGATTGTCAACGACGCTCCGCCAACGTCCCTGAGTTACGGCGTGACCACACTCACGCTCACCAAGAACGTCACAATGACAACGCTCACACCGACAGCAAACGGCGGCACAATCACGTCTTGGTCCGTGTCACCTGCACTTCCTGTTGGACTTACATTTGACACATCGACAGGTACAATCTCAGGCACACCAACTGGAATCAATGCCTCGGCCAACTACACGATCACCGCATCGAACGCAGGTGGTAGCGATTCGGTCAACTTGCTCATTACAGTGAACGATGTAGCCCCGTCGTCGGTCAGTTACACACCGAATTCCTTCACATTGCAGAAGGATTCAGCGATGACGAGTGCAACACCAATCGCATCTGGTGGAGCCGTCACATTATGGAGCGTATCACCAGCACTACCATCTGGTCTGTCACTGGATGCATCAACTGGAACCATTTCTGGAACGCCAACTGCCATCACCTCTGCTGCTACGTACACAGTAACTGCATCGAACACGGGCGGCAGCGCAACAGCCACCGTCACCATTACGGTAACCGATGCTGCACCGTCCTCAATTGTTTACAGCCCAAGTTCGTCAACCCTCATCCTGAACATGGCAATGACCACCATCACCCCAACTGCAAGCGGCGGTACCATCACCTCTTGGTCGATTACGCCATCGCTCCCAACCGGCCTGTCATTCGATACCTCGACGGGTGCAATCAGTGGAACTCCAACCGCAGTCTCAAGTTCCACTGCCTACACTGTAACAGCAAGCAACGCAGGTGGTAGCGACACTGCAACGGTCACCATTGCAGTCAACGATATTGCGCCTTCATCTGTAACATACAATCCGAGTTCGCTCACCCTAGCGAACGATTCTGCAATGAGCACGCTTACACCAAGCTCGAGTGGTGGAACAGTCACAAACTGGTCGATCACTCCTTCACTGCCGACTGGACTGTCCTTCGACAATTCAACGGGTGCAATCTCAGGTACGCCAACTGCTCTCAGCAACATGACAACTTACACAGTAACGGCCACGAACTCGGGTGGTAGCGCAACTGCAACAGTGACCATAACGGTCATTGTGGCAGCACCTACTGGTGTCACATACAATCCGAGTTCATTGACCTTGCAGAAGGACTCAATGATGCCAACGATCACGCCAACAGCAAGCGGTGGAGCAATTACCTCTTGGTCGATTTCCCCAACCCTACCAGCGGGCTTGACATTGAACACCACAACTGGTGAAATCAGTGGAACACCAACAGCCGTGACTCCATTCGGTACTTACACCGTGACGGCAAGCAATGCTGGCGGAAGTAATTCAACAACATTGACGCTCCAGGTCAACGATGTTGTTCCTACAATCGCCTACCTAACCAACGATTTGGCATTGACCAATAACACTGCAAGCAGCGATCTCCCAACATCACCAACAACAACAGGTGCGGGCGTCATTGTGACGTGGGGAGTGAGCCCGACCCTACCAGCAGGTCTTGCATTCGACAGCGCAACTGGAGAAATCACTGGAACGCCAACAGAACTCCTCACACGAACCATGTTCACCATAACGGGAACAAACTCGGGTGGTTCCGCAACGGCTTACATCAACATCACAGTTGTTGACGAAGTCCCATCCATTGAATACCTGCAAAACGACTTGACGCTGACAAACAACACTGCAAGCATTGATTTGCCACTTGCGCCGACATTGAACGGAACTGGTGCATACGTTACATGGACCATCGACCCAAGTCTACCAGCAGGCTTGGTGTTTGATACCTCAACAGGTATCATCAGTGGAACGCCGACCGAACTGCTTACTCGTAGCATGTTCTTGATCACCGGTACCAACAGCGGTGGAACCGAATCTGCTTACCTCAACATAACGGTCGTCGACGAAATGGTGACCATCGCTTATTCACCGGATGATCTGGTGCTCACAAACAGCACTGCAAGCAACGACCTACCGCTCTCTCCAACATTGACTGGTTCCGGCGAGGTACTCTCATGGACAATCACGCCAAGCCTGCCAGCAGGTCTCACATTCGACACTGCAACTGGCGACATCACGGGGATGCCAACTGAAATCATCGTCAGGACGATGTTTGTCATCACCGGAACAAACTCAGGTGGAACAATGGCAGCATACCTCAACATCACGGTTCTTGACAGCGTACCTGTCTTTGAGTATGCTCCAAGCGATGTCGAGTTGCTCAATAACTCCGGCGTGTTGAGCATGATGCCAATTTCAACCGGTGGAGATGTCTTGGAATGGGCGATTTCGCCAGAACTTTCTGCTGGCCTGTTCTTTAACAGCACCACAGGAGAAATCAGTGGAACACCAGTCGAACTCACTGGCCGAACGATGTACACGATTATTGCATCAAACGATGATGGCTCATCTTCTGCGTTCGTGAACATCACCGTTCAAGATGTGGTCTACGAAACCTCATCCGGACCATTGTACATGCTGAATGGCACGGCAATTAATCCGATAGCGCCTGTTTCGACCATCAGTGACTCGCACTATGAGATACACCCTTCCCTGCCTGCAGGATTGATGTTGGGTGAGACAAACGGTACAATCTACGGTGTTCCGACTGAAGCAATGCCACAAACAAATTTCACGATTTACTCGAACTCAACGTTGTTCAATTCGAGTTACAGCTTATCGATTGTGGTGCTTGACGACACAGATAGCGACGGTCAACCAGATGAACTCCCAGAGGATTACACTGGTGATTTGATTGAAGATACAGACGATGATCAGGACGGAATCTCTGATTCAGAAGAGATTGAATGTTTCTCCAACCCACTTGATTCTGAATCTCAACCTGTCGATCTGGATGGCGATTCCGTTTGTGATGCACTGGACAACGATATCGATGGCGACGGAATTGCAAACGCCGATGAAAGCGACACTCTCCAAGACAGCGCTGACTCCGATGGCGATGGTGTCTGTGATGGACCGCTCGTTCCAGCATTGCCAGCTGATGCTTGCACAGCAGGTCCAGATGCATTCCCGAACGACCCTGCAGCATCCGTCGATACAGACGGAGATGGCATGCCGGATGATCTCATTGAAGGTGCTGAAACGAATTTGAGCGTCGACGAAGATGACGACGGTGATGGATGGTTAGACACCGATGAGGTTGCCTGTGGAACCAACTCAAAGAACGGAGCGAGCGTACCACTTGACGGTGACGACGATCAAATCTGTGACGCTCTTGACACCAAGGTCCTCAGTTATGCTTTGAACGGTACCGAGGCTAACACCTTCGAAGCGGTGATTAACCAGACTGGCTTTGTGATTTTGCCGAACTTGACCGGTATGGAAGAAGGAACATGGACCATCGTTCCAGCGTTACCAGATGGATTGGAATTCGGCGGAGGCATGGCACGTTCTGCAGAAACGGGTATCATCTACGGCGTCCCAACAACAACATCCCCAATGACGAACTACACCATCTTCGCCAATAACAGCCAAACAGGAACTCTATTCACGTTCTCGATGGCTGTGCTCAGCGACACCGACGGCGATGGCTTGCCAGATGGACCGTCTGTTACAGGGCTTGAAGTTGATCAAGATGATGATGGAGATGGTGTGCTCGACGAACTTGAAGTCAAATGTGGTAGCGATCCAAACAATGCAAGCGATGTTGCCGATGTTGACGATAGTGGTAATTGTGTCATCGCAGGATCTTCTGACGACAACGAAGATGATGGGTTGTTCCCATACTGGTGTTGCTTCCCAATTATCTTGCTTCTCTTGCTGTTGCTCTTGTTGTTCTACAGGAGGCGAGACAAGGTCGAACTGGTTGGTCCCGAGCCAGAACACACAACCTCGGAACCGAACTTCGCTTCGGGTAATGGAACCCAAGATGATCCGTTTGTCCTCAAACCCGTGAAGGCTCTCAAGGCAGGCACAGTCGCAACCACAAAGGAAGAAATTCTCATCACCGACATGACGCCAGACATCCAAGTTAATCTTCTCGATTTGGCAGAGGAAGACAACGACAAGCGTTTCATGATGTCTGAAATTGGTGCTTCAGAAATGGAACCTGGCTACGTGCTTTCAGCCGACGATGAAGGCTCCCTCCGACTCCGTCTTGTCTTTGACGACAGCGAAAATCCAAGTTATGCAGGCGTGAAGTACCAAGGTCTCGTTAAGCTCGGAAAGGCATCTGTCTACTTCTCATGGAGTGTCACAGTCAAGGAAGACAAGCGGAAGATGAATCAAATCCGAAAGGAGCAAGAAGCCGAAGAAAAAGCTGCTAAGGAAGCAGAAGCAAAGGCTGCTAAGGAGACCAAGACAAAGGCGACCAAGAAATCTGAGGAAACGACTTCTGATGAGGACGAAACATTGGGCAAGGCTCAGATTATTGCAGATGCAACTGGTCGTTCAGTCGAAGCCATTGTTGAAGATCTAGAAGATGACGGAATTGTCAACTTGTCAAACGAGACGAATGAACAAGCCGAGGCTGATGCAAAGGCTGCGAAGAAGGCCAAAGCAAAGGCCGAAGCTGATGCTAAAGCCGCTGAGAGAGCCAAGGCAAAAGCGGAAGCTGATGCAAAGGCAGCCAAGGAAGCAAAAGCAGAGGCAGAGGCTGATGCAAAGGCTGCTAAGGAGACAAAAGCAAAGGCGGAAGCCGACGCAAAGGCTGCTGAACAAAAGGCCGCTAAGGAAGCAAAGGCCAAGGCAGAATCTGATGCAAAGGCTGCTAAAGATGCTGCTGAGGCTGCTGCAGCCAAGAAGGCCGAAAAGAAGCCAGCAACGAAGGAAGTCAAGAAGCAAGAAGAACTGCAGCGTGTCAAATCTCGTGCAAAGACGATTGACTTCAAGACCCTTGGTAAGGCCACAACGTCAACCCTCAAGACTGAAGTCAAGAAGGGAGCATCGACGCTCGAAGTCGCGAATGCATCTGATTTCACTGAGTCAGGTTCTGCAGCGATCTCTGATGAACAAGGTCGCTCAATCATCACATGGACTGGAAAGAATGGAAACGCACTCACAGGTGTGAAGGGCGTCACACGCATCTTTGGAACTGCCTCGATTGTGACGGTCAAAGATGACTTACAAGTCATTAAGGGAATTGGACCATTCATCGAAGAGAAATTGAATGCACTTGGTATCACCACCTATCGGCAGATTGCCAACATGGATGCTAAACTTGAAACCCAGGTGAACGAGGCCATCGAGTTCTTCCCTGGCCGAGTCAAGCGAGACCAATGGGCAAATCAAGCGAAGATTTTGCTCGGTGAAGATGTCAAACTTGATGAGAAAGCTCTGCAACAAGCAGAAGAACTTGAGCGCATCTCGAAGAAAGCAGAATCAATTGACTTCGCAACCCTTGGTGTCGCAACGTTAGATCAAAAGGATGATCTTCAAACAATCAAGGGAATTGGACCGTTTATTGAAGAGAAGTTGAATGCGCTTGGCATTTACACCTTTGAACAAGTTGGAAACATGACGCCAGAGATTGAAACTCAAGTCAACAAGGCCATCGAATTCTTCCCTGGCCGAGTCAAGCGAGACGAATGGGCAAAGCAAGCAAGGGGCCTTCACAGCAAGAAGTGATGGTCTAACGTG
>CALKDX010000005.1 GCA_938084455.1 Candidatus Poseidoniaceae archaeon | reverse complement strand
GACGTTGAGTTGTGATCCAACATGTGGCGATCCGAAGTGATGGTGTAGGTGACCGGGCCGATTTCCTCGTACACCGGGGCATTACCCATCATCACGTCACCTAGGTTGGTGAGGTTCCAGGCATAGAAATCCCGGTCGGTGGAGGATGAAAGCCAATCCGCTTCAAATTCTGTGCAGTCGTCGTTTGAGCAAATATCGTCTTTTGGTGCTTCTGCGGTTGCTTCTGCGACAGCGTCGGGCACGGCGCCCGTGGCAATTGGGGCGAGTACGGCTAGGTTTAGAATAAGGAACATGAGACCTGCTCCAAGCATTGCTTTATCCGATTTTAATATGGACATAACTCATAGTGGCGCATGGTTCGTGTATAAGCATTGGTGTGTTTTCTAACACCAAGTGCGCCATATCATGGCAGGTGTAACGCCACGGGAGCCGAATCGGTGCGGTCATCAATGAGCAGTTACACGCCTCATCATGGCGGACCCAAACACCCACGAGGAGGTCCCGCCGGGCTGGCCGGGCCAATTGTGGCTCGAGGGGCGCACCCTTGTCCATCTTCAACAGGAGCAAGAACGCCCAAGTCACATGCCCCGAGGACCTGCAAAACGCACCGGGGTCGGTTTTCTCAATCCTGCGATGGCGCCCGCCCGAACTCGAAGCGTGCTCCTCCTTTCTGATGCGTTGGAGCACGGCTGGCTTGTCAAGCCAGACCGCCCCATTCGTGTGCTTGATGCATTGTGCGCCACAGGTGTACGCATTCGACGCTGGCGCAATGAGATTCCCGACGATCTCCAGCATCGACTCCGAATCACAGGAAACGACTTGGATGAATTTGCGTTGTTGTGGGCCAAAACTTCGCACCACTGCCACCCACCAAAGCGAGAGGTCGAGCACGAGCCTGAAGACGATCGGCACGGACAACCATCGGATGCCGTGTTCACCAACGGGCTGCACTTTCAGCGACTCGATGCACGCATGGCGATGGTCGATGCCGCCTACCAATGGGTGGACCTCGATCCGTTCGGCTCACCGATTCAATTCCTTGATGCAGCCTTGCAAAGCCTATCGAGAACTGGTGTGCTCGAGGTGACGGCAACAGACACTGCTGCATTAACCGGTTCATCGCCTTCCAGTCAAGCACGGCGATACCAAGCTAAGGGGCTTGTTGACGAATACGCACACGATGATGCTGTTCGTCTGTTATTGGGAACAGTCGCAACGACCGCCGCCCGGCTTGACAAAGTTGTAACGCCGCTTCTCGCCTTGTTTGATGGACATCATGTCCGCATCTCGTTGTTGGTAAAAACAAGTAAATCAGAGGCGACAAAGATTCGCGATTCAATTGGTTGGAGGGTGCGGTGTGAGGATGTGCCCTACCGATTTGTGCATCACCCGGCACCTGATCAGCTGAAGGCAGCCAGTGGGCCAATGTGGATTGGGCCAATGTGGCACCACGGTATTGCATCTCGGATGACCGAGGAGCGGGCTTTGGATTTGTGCCACCCAACCGAGGATGAAATTCAATCGCACAGAGCTCAAGGCTTACAATGGAGCGATGAAGACACAAACCATTCGGCCAGAGAACTACGAAGAAGCGTTCGATACATCGCCGATGCGGCTGAATTGATGAGCAGAGAGCACCTCCTGCTGAACCTCGACGCTCTGCCACGGCTTGCAGGAGTCACAGGCGCACCAAAGATGGAAAAACTGCTGAGTGCACTCGTTGAAGCAGGTCATGCTGCTGCACGTTATCCTGATTTGGAGCCAATGCTTGTCACTGATGCACCGTTTGAATCGGTGATTGAAGTTGTGAGATTGTGTCACACATCAACCGACTGAGGGATCGAGTGAAGGATCGTCTCCAACATCAATTTCTGGACCTGGCAGCATTGTCCTTGAGTTTTCGATGACTTCTTGAACGCTTGATTCGATGGTTTGAGCGTTCTCAAGCAACTCGCTTAGGGGAATTTCAAGACCTGTCAACTCACCAATGGCTTCAACGGCGAGCGCTGCTGCACGCGCATCTGGATACAGCGAACTGGCTTCGGCTAAGAGGGCTGTAACATCGATGCCTAGCCGGTCGCCTTCACCGAGCAAAAACCCTGTGATTCCTGCAACGATGCCTTGCTGAATTGGTTCAATGCCTGCATCCCTCAACCGCCGCCTTGCAGATTCTGAAGAGCCGACACCGAACAATTGCCCCGAGGCGACATTGCCTGTATTGACCAATCCATCGATGATGATCAGGCGGTCGAATCCGCCCTTGGTGAACCATTCCAAAACAGTGGATGCAAACATAATGTCTTGCTCATTCTTGAATTGAATTTCGGAAGTAAAGACGCCGACTCCATCGCCTTGATAGACACGAACAGGATGCTTTGGCACCTCATTGTGGATCAGCGCTACTGCCGGGAATTCGGCGTTCAAAACAGTGCCTAGTTGCCTCATTTTCAACGTCTTGATGATGTGAGATGCGGCGATGACACCGACCATGCCAGCGGTGGTGAATCCCGCGATTGCAACACCACCGGTACGGGGGTCTGCGCCCTCTTGAAGGACCAGTGCGTAACCCTTGAATTCATGCTCCATGAAACGGCCTCCGTGCTGTGGGTGACAATGGCTCTATGAAAAGACCTGCGATGGGCTTATTCTTCCCACACCGCCCAATCTTCCCAGCCTTCTTCGCGGTACCACCAGACGCCTTCTTCATCTTCCCACCACTCTGTGCCGTTTTCATCGACACTGATACCGTCGTCTTCTTCCTCGGCCTCAATCGTGTCTTCCTCACTGGTCAAGGCTTCTTCGACATCATACGACTCGATTTCGCCTTGATCTTTGTTATCAAACTCGTCAAAGAGGCTCGATCGGCGTTCTTCGGGGGCTTCGACATCGTCGATTGAGTGGCCTTCCGATTTGAGTTGGTCGAGGGATTTGCTGGTTGGCTTGGTGGGTTTTTCAACAGCCTTTGGTTCGGGTGCTTCGTCTTCATCGAGGTACCAGTCATCATCTTCTTCTTCTGAATTTCTCAGCAAAACGACACCTGCTCCAGCACCAATGAGGACCAACAGACCGATGACACCACCTACGATGATGGCCGCTGAACCTTTGTTTTCTGTTGGTGCTTGGTTCACCGGTTCTTCGACCTCTGGCTGTTCACCAAGCGTCCATTGAAGTTCACCTTCAACGCTTGCTGTAGGCGTAGTCATGGAGTCGCAAAGGTCAGTTCCATCTGATTGACATGTGAAAAAGATCTGATAGGGGACACCTTGGAGGCCGGGGAACAATCCATCTGAGGGGCCATTTCGGACTGGGGTGAATTCAATTTGTGTTGTTCCAGTTGCTGAAATGCTGGTTGGAGCTCCCGGCTCTCCCAAAACGGATTCAAAAGTCAACGGAGGTGGCGGAGTCGGATACTCGATCCAAGAGAAGCCAAGCCACACCCCAAACGAATTTGGATTGGTAATGGTGCACGTGATAGGGGCATCGGTGCCGTCGTCAAGCCAAGGATAGGTCGCAGTCCCACAATCAACAGTGCCGGGTAGGGTGGCGTCTGGGAATGTTGGTTCTTCCGTCGAATTTGTTTCGTTGGTTTCGTTGCTGCCTGTTGTTTGATTTGTATTCGAATCTGGACCGCCTGTGAAGGTGAACATGAGCGGGTCGATTGAAGGAACAATCCAGGACGATGACGAATCAGAGGCGAGGATCAGCGTGTCAGTGGAGTTTGCCGTACCAGAAAGGACAATTTGGCCCCCCTTGATTTCAACTGTACCGGTGCTGGTGGCGTTTCCAGTGGCGTTCATTTGCGTCCAAGTGTAAGCAAGGCCCTCGAGGTAGGTGTTCTGAGTCGGCAGTTCAGCAGAGAAATCAATTTCAAGATTGAACACGCCTGCTGCATCGAGTTCGAGTTCGTACGCCTCTGTGGTCACTGCAGCTCGAAGCAAACCTGCGCCTTCAATCTCAAGTGAGGTCGAAGCAACTGGTTGCGTGGTGGCATCTCCAGCGTTTCCAAGGTAGTCGATGGTGATGCTTGCTTCGTCGAAGAACGTGGTAAATGTCGCTCCAAGTTCTGTGAGGTCCTCAACCGCAATTGCCTGCCAGACACCATTTGCATCAGTGGTACCAGAGAGGGTGAAGCTGGTTGCTGCGGCTTCAATCGTCAGTTCAAGCGATTCGCCGGCCAAGAGCGATTCGCCGCTGGCAAGGGTGATGTTGAGGTAGATTGAATCCAAAGCGCTCAGTCCGAACCCATCGTTTTCGCTCGAACCCGTTGTGGATAGATCGTAGGTAAGTTCTGCTGAGCGCAGCGAATTGTTGAGGGATGCGACTGGCCCGACCATGCTAAACTCGGTTGTTGCGTTGCCATAACTGTCGAATGCTACAACCGCCACGTAGGTCCCGTCGTTATCGATGGTTGTGATGCCGAGGGTCGTGGTGTTCAACATCATCGTAGTGGCTGTGGTGGTATGAGGAATGGTCGTAAGAGCGGTGAGATTCTGGATTGAATCAATGGTTTCTGATTCGATGTATACTTGGTATTCAACGGCTCCATCAATGGAAATGTCCCATGAAATGTCCAACGAACCACCCGTGTCATTTGGTGTGTCAACCACGGTGAGGTTGGCCACTGCTGCAGGTGGGGAGGGGTAAGGAATGGTCAGTGTTGTCGGCGCCGACATGTTGCTGGTCACACCGAATGAGTGCAAGGAACGCACAGCATATTGGTACGTGTCACCGTGGACTACTTCCTCGTCAACAAACATGTTGGCCCCTTCAATCGAATAGGGTGAGGTCAGATCAAACGTACCGCCTTCAAGGGTTCGGAACACTTCGAATTCAATGAGATCATCACCGAAGTCCATCATTTCCTGCCATTCAATTTGAACCCGTTCCGAGGTTAATTCCATCACCGACAAGACCGGCGTTGGTGGCAAAGCGAGATTGGGGGCTCCGGGAGTATACTGCGCAATGAGGCCAGATACGGCAAACGTACCGCTCATCGTTGAATTGATCGGAAGAGGTACAACAAAGCTGCCAGTCCCTGCAGTCTGTTGTTGGTTGATGATGTTGGTGAGGTTGCCTGCCGAAAAGGGATTGTCCTCGACGATGAAATCTGCATCGTATCCAATGTCCATTCCTGAAAGATTGAACGTCCCGTCTCCGATGTTTGAGAAGGAAAAACTAATGCTCGAAAGACGGACATTGAATCCATCTGCAGTGTAAGGTAAACCGTTCATCAACGGGGCCAGAGTCGAGGAGATATTCCCCATCGGATCTTGAATGTAAAGTGGGGTCATGCCGTACGTTGCATGACCTGCATAGCCTGTTGCTTGGAGGTCGTCTTGACCATCGTTGTTGATGTCCATACCAATTTGATTCCAAGCACCGATAAACAAACCAAGACTGGTGTCTCCCGCAGAAATAATGTGTTCAGGCAGTCCATCGCCGTTCATGTCGACGGCTTTTGCATCGGTAGGGATTGACCATGGTTGCACCACCGATGTGACGTTCCCTATCTCGGTTGAATTCACTGAAAAGACGGTCAAGTTACCATCGATGGTTTGCGAATTACCATCGCTTGCACCCGGGTTGGGCACAACAAGGGATGTTACTCCGTCACCATCGTGGTCGAAGATTGAAGCATTGGTGAGCGCAACAGCAGAGAGAACATTCGTTGTGTTCCATTGCGAGCCAGTGTTCAGAGCAATTGTGTAGCCTTGTTGATTTGTACCGATGAAGTCGAGGTCCCCGTCGCCATCGACATCGCCGACAATTGGTTGTGATTCAAGACCGTCGAAATGATTCGGGTTTTCTGTGATTCCGGCGCCATTGACCCAATAGAGAGGAGTGCTGTGGCCAAGGAAATCTGTGACAACTGCACTAAACAGAGTGGAATTGTTCCCAAACACACCGGTTGTCAGCATGGTGAGTGCCGCAGCTGAAGTTGAGCCATTCATGTTGACAGTGTGCGTCTGATTGTTTCCAAAAGCGCTGGTTTTGTCATTGTAGGTTCGCAAAGAAAAGATACCGTTCGAATGAATCGATACAACGTCCGAATGCCCATCGGAGTTGAAGTCTCCAACCGCGCCAGCGATGCTACCAGAGGACAACGACAATGCTTGAGCTGCTCCCAAGGCACCGCTCGTTGAGTTGGTAAAGTGAACGCAAGCAAGGTCGGAACCGTAGTCAAAAGCGACGATGTCTGCATACCCGTCATCATTGAAATCCCCTGTATCGACCTCTGTTGCACCGGCACATGTTTGAGTCCAATTTGAAGTTTGAATTCCTGTTGTTGGCATCCAATCGACAGACAGCACCCCTGCGTTGAATCCAGTGGTTGTGAAATCTGTTGACAGCACGACAATTTCTGGGAGGGTGTCATTGTCAAGATCATCAGATACATAGTCGGCTACTGCACCGATTGAAAGCAAGCCTCCATTGACATCTGGCGAGAATGAGGTGTTGATTTGGGCGGTGGCGATGGATGCCGCGAACGGAAGGAAAAGCGGTGGCGAGATTGCTGAACCGTTGGAAGGGATTTCAGCCGATAAGTTCCCGTTAAAGAACGAATTTTGATGGCCAAGATTGCCATAGCCTTGACCTTCGAAGGCCCATTCCTTGACACCGTCTTGGCCGATGTCGATGTAGACTTGGCCGGGTGAGGCGACCTCATCCTTTGCGTTGACAAGGAAGGAAGCGGATTCGAACGTCACATTGCGTGGAACTTCGATTCCTAGGCCCGTGTTGGTTTGACCAGCCGTGAGGGTGATGCTCGGGGTTGCTTGACCCCCATCGAAGGTATTGACGATCCCCCCTGTCGGGTTTGCGGTCACTGAAATGACTGCGAATGATTGCATAAGAAGCAAGGTGACAAGGAGGAGAGAAGCGGTTCTGGGGGCGCCGTTCATGGTGTTCACTGCTCCGCTGTGGTCACAAGCCCTTCAAGTCCCTTACGGAGAAACTGGCCTTAATCAACGCAAATACGCAAGAATTTGTTCTAAACATGCGCTCTTTTTTTGGGGAACGCGAACAATAAAGGATTATACCCTAATGGCCTGCAATTTCAAGTTGAGGGCACGGGATGGAAGCAAACAGCAAGGTCTCTGTCATCGCCGGTGACATTGAAATTGACCTTGAAGGCGCAGCAATGGAAGTGGAGGAACAGTTGATTCTTCATCGCCAAGATGACACATGGACCATCATGCTTGATCGCCTTGCTCAGGCTCGCAAGGATGCACTAAAGGCGGCAGTTTCTGCTGCCAAGGAAAAGGGTCTGCCTGAGCGCGGATCGGCCTTCCGAGTTCTTCTTGAGACTTGTTCATTGGAGCGAAAACCCGACCAGGTGCTCGGGGCAATCCATTACCTACGAAGCGTCGAAGGCATCCAAGACAGCCCGCCTAGAGTCATCAACCAATTGTTCAGTGATGCTAAGATTGATCCACCCGGAAACCTCTCACTCTACCTTAATCGATTGCGAGAGCGAAAATTCTTGGTCATTCCACCTGGAAAAGAAGACAAGAATAGATTTGCACACTTGACTGAAGAAGGGCGTGCTCACCTTGATAAACGCTCCACTGCATGAGGCAGCATCATGGTGATGTCTGGTGGCGGGGGCGATGACCCTCGAGAATCAACTGGCGAGCAAGAATCCGTTGTGCTTGACTGGTCGTTCCAAAATCATGCGGCGCAGGTCTTGAGAAAAGGGAGGCATGCTGGCTCTAATTTCCGACGATCGATTCTCGATGGGGCGGATTTGACGGAAGGTGATTTTTCAAACTGTGATTTCCGGCGCGCCTCGATGTATGAAGTTGATCTGATGAAGTCAGCCTTTGACGGTGCAGATTTCCGCGGTGCTGACCTGCGTAAAGCAAGATTGAACCTCTCAAATTTCCGCAACTGCAAATTCGCAGGGGCGGACTTGCGTGGTATTCGCGGCAAGTACGCTATATGGCAGGGCAGCGACTGGTGGAACGCAACATTGGATGAAGGGCTTGAAAAGGCGCTCACCAAAAAATGGCCAAGGCCGGCGGATGAGTGAGATTCACTCTTCCTCAATGACCAAGGTCAGCTTATCGTTTGGATAGAGTGCAAGCCGGGCACGTGCGTTCAACAAAGGAAGGCCTGCAACGCTGAGGCAAGTGATCATGCACACGCCGCAAAAGTAGGTCAGAATTTCGTAGGTGAGCAACAGAGGACCGGTGAGGTTCTCTGCTGCAGCGCCGCCAAGAAGCCAACTGCCGATCACACCTGAGAACAGGCCAATGATTGCCGCAGAGACGTTCAACCAAGCCCCTACTGGCTTCATGCCAAACAACAACCCGCTTCCTACAAACATCAGGGCTGCAGCAATCCCAAGACCTACTGCACGAATCAAATAGCCGCCGGACTCTCGGGCCGCATCATGGAATTCTTGGTATTGTTCGGGCGTAACGTCGTCCGCATCGCTGGCCTGGCTGTTAGGAGTGGTCAACAGAGCGTTGACTTCTTCATCTGAAAGATCGGTTGCTGAATGGAGTTGGTAATCACCGTAGGCTTGGAACGCAAGCAGCAAAGCGCCCAGTATGATCAGCACTGCTACCGATTTTGGGCCCTTGGTATCGGGCCGAATGGCAAACATATCGATGGGAGGTGTTGGGACAGAATCTTCATCCTCCATCCTCATTGAAAATCCCAAATCCATATCACTCATTCTGTTACCACCCTGAGATGTTCGAGCAGACCTTTGCGAAGGTCATCTGGGATGGCCAATGGTTTGAGCGAGTCCATGTTCACGCACACGGTCACTTGTGTGCTTCGCCATAGTGCCTCGCCGTGTTGGTTGTGGAACTCATAGTACCATGTGCACGATGAGGTTCCTACTTTTTCGATGGAAAGGGTTGCGTGCACTGTGTCCCCATAACGCAGGGGTGCCTCAAAATCAGTTTGGACATGAACGACCGGGAATCCGATGTTTCGCTCATTGATCATCGTCGGGTAAGAAACGCCACACATTGGCTCCCACGCCTCTTCAAAAAAACGGTGTGCGAGGTCAAAAATTCGAGGGAAGTACGCGATGTTTGCTCCGTCCAGCATCGGGTAATCGACCCGACGAGCAAGTTCCACGGCCATGATGCTCCCAAGCGGCAGGGCGTGATGAAGCCTTGCTTGTTGCTCTGTTTTACAACAAGAAAACGCAACCCGTTGCGCTTATATCCAAGCGGTCGGTGGACCGACCACCAAGGCCCTATAGTGTAGCTTGGATATCACGCCGGCTTGCGGAGCCAGCAACCCGTGTTCGAATCGCGGTGGGGCCGCTCTTTCTCACAGAAGGCGTAAGCGTTACGCAATCAAACTCGCCATTCGTGCATGGGCCAGCCCTGTTCTTCGGCCAGACGGCGAAGAGGCCCCTCGGGGTTGATGGCCACGGGATTACCCGTGATCCGCATGAACCACGAATCTGCGTGTGTGTTCCCATAGCCGTAGCATTCACTCAATACATGGCCGTTTTCCGCAGCATCCGCTTCAACAACCGGTACCTTTCCTTTTCTTCTTGGGACCGACCAGGTTCGCTCCGATCCACTAAGCATTCCAGTTCGATGTTCTGGGCCACACCCATAGACTGCATCCATGCCAAGGACGTCAGCCATCGCTTCAGCCATTGGCGCAATCGTAGCGGTGACCAAAACCAGTCGATGACCCTGTGAACGGTGCCAAGCGAGTTTTTCTTTTGCTTCGGAAGAAACATGTAAGGCGAGTTTTTCCTTCGCAAGCCTTGAGGAATACGCCTCAAGAACACTCCACGAAGCGAATGAGAAATGCCCTCTGTTTCGTGCTGCGTCGTAAAAGGCGCGACCTCTGAGAAGATTGCCTACAAGGCCGAGCGACCAACTGACTGCCCCGACTGGAATTCGCCAAGGTCGGCGTTTTCCAAGTTCAATCGTCAGCGTTTTTTCACTTGAAGCGTCTAAGAGGGTCCCGTCGAGGTCGAAATACGCTGCAACCGTACCCGTCATGCGCTGCGGGTGACGCCCGACATACATGAGTGCGCCCCTGTTGAATGGCAACAAATCAAGATTTTCGGGGGGCTTGTGGACAGCCCAATTCACCGTACACTCGGCGACCTGCGCGATGGTCCTGCCACCACTCAAGGCAATCGCCAAGGTGCCTTGGAATGAAGAAGCCAACCTTGCGGGGTGTAAGGCCGTGATTGCGCATTGAGCGATCGTTTGACAAGCTCGCTACGATCGATTGTGCGGAGCAACCGGGGTTTGATCCGACAAACCGTAAAATTTCATTTTTTAATCGCTCGAACCGAGCCTTTTTTTGGGAACCCTTTCCCTCTCTGCGTGGTGGCATAGATGGAAAATCGGTTTGAACCAATATGAAAGACACGGTGGCTATCCCGCTCGGAAAATACGCTCTAAATCACTCAAAAGTGACTTTTTGGGTGGTCTTCCAGTTTGCAGTGGCCAACTTTTTGGCCTTTCCATCTGCGATGATTGGGTGAATGGTTTTGAGTTCGCCGTGCATTCCACGAACTTGGAATTTAACTCGGAGTTCAGCAGCTTGGTCGCGCACCACAGCCTCCATTTGATCTTCATCAAGTTCAATCGAAGCCAACGAACCACCGTCGGTCAGGCTCGAGATTGTGAAGGTGTTTCCAGAGACTGAAAGAGCAGGTCGGAAATCCATGTCGTTTGGATCGTTCATCCAAACCGAGACGTCCAAAGACAACGAATCACGGATGTTGACGCGGCTGATTTCGATGCTGTCGACCATTGCAATCAAGGCAGACGACGGGTAGGTGGTTGATACGCCTTTCCATTGACCAAAGTGGTCACTCGTAAGCAATCTCGACCAATTTTGGCACATGCAATTTTACGAGCACAACAAGCGACCAATCGTTTCCTGGGTCGGGGTCCGGCGAACCCTCGAAGAGCGGGTCGGGGTCTGCTTGCTGAGCGACGACACTCCATGTCCAGTCACCTTGGCCTGCTCGTGCTGATGCATCCATGAGAAGCAGTTCGATCAACTCTTGCTCCGAATCAGAGTCAAAGATTCCATCTTCGCCAAACGGATTGAGTTCTTGACCGGATACAGTTGCAGTAGCTGATTCGTTTGAGGTCAAGTTCTCGCCAGAGGTTTGGTCAGATCGCTTGTAGCCATCGTCAACAATATACACGCTGAGGCTGAAGTTGTCCTGTGGGGCGAACAAATCTTGGTCAAGGGTGAGGATTCCCTCAAAGTCGAGCACGCGTCCTTGAAGGCCGGGCGTGATGTTGCCTTGCCATTCCTCTCCCTGATCCAGATAGTCATCCCAAGAGTACTCCAGTTCGATGGTTTCCCAAGTGACTTCGTAGCGACGGGTAAGAACGTCGAGCGTGAACACCTGTTCGGCTTTTGCTCCGGCCCCGTCATCGAGGTGCAGGCTTCCAGTGATGGTTCCTGAACGGTTGGTCGGAATGAGAACCGTATCTGTGGTGGCGTCGATATCGTTGCGCGGGTCGCCGTCTTTGTCGCTGTCCTCGCTCCAATCCAAATCCCATGCAAAATCGAGATCTTTGCCTTCTGGGTCGAAACTGCCGCTTGCATCAAGCAGAGCTGAGTCGCCGGAACGAATCACTTCTGGAAATGTCAGATTCAACTGAGGCGCTCCGTTCACAATCACTGTTGCAGTGATGTCGTCGGTGCCACCTTGATCGTTGGTGATGGTGAGTTGTGCGGTGAAAATACCGTAACTCGAATATGTGTGTGAGGTGAAGCCAGAGATCGTCTCAGAAGAAAGACCGTCCCCAAAGGACCATGTGTACGAGGTGATGACACCTTCAACAGCCTCTGATTCACGCGCATCGAAGGTGACTGTTTCCCCTTCTTGAATCTGAAGCGGATAGGCATTGAGCGAAGCCCGAGGGTCCACTGTAGTGTCCAAAACACCTGTGCAGCCTGCAAGCGATGTGGTGGCCATGACGAGGCTCATGAGCACGACAAGACTGACCCGCCGGGCTTGTTGAGTGCTCCACATCAAGGCTGTCGAGCCGGCTACCCTTTCTAACGCTTGGGGGCTGAACCATCAACTAACGCACAATTCCCGTTGTTGGGGTTTGGGATCAACGAATCTTCCAACGCTGAGCCGTGCCATAGGTGAGTGTACGCCACAACCACTCGGCGGGACCAAACGCAAACCTGTTGAGCCACCAAGGACTAAGCAAAAGTTGCAGGGCCCAAATGCCGATCACAATTGCATACAATACCCACCGTTCAAACGCGCCTACAAGACCGAAGCCAACCCCTGTAAAGAGTACCAAGCAAATGACTGAGTGAAGCAAATAATTGCTCAATGCTGTCCGTCCAACGGCCGCCAGACGGGCACGTAGGTGAGGCCATGCTTGGCTTTGGCACAACAGCATTACAGCACCGAGCCAGCCAGCCGCCATACCAATACGACCCAGTTGGTATGTGCTCTGGAAGTAACCTGTGATGACAATTGGATCGTAATCGGTTTGAATGGCGCGAAGCAGTTCAAACCCGTTGATGGCCAATCCGACCGTGAAGCCACCAACCATCATCCGTGCATAAAACGAGGATGAACGAGCAGCAGAAAGGATCCCAAGCCGGTACATGGCCATACCCAAAATCATCATTCCCATTGCATCCCAGAGCATGAACACTGGAGTGAAGAAGAGCAGTTTTTCATTGACGTTTTTGGCGGTGTAACTCGCCACTTCACCATAGGACCCACGCCGAATCTCAAGTTCTTCATTGACTGCTGTTTCATTGTACTCAAAGGTGTTTTTTGATTCATCCCACAAAGCCGCCTCGTCCAATAACGATTGGCTGTGGTTCCCGTTAGGGTTCTCTTCAACAACAGAAGCAGCGTCCCTTGCGTCGCCCATGACCGTTCCAGATACGGTGAACAGGACTGTGGAAAGGAGAAGAATAGCTGCTGAAATGATGATCAAGTTTCTTGGACGAACATGACGAAGAGGGTAAAGCAAGGCTCCAGCCATTGCGTAGACGATCAAGATATCACCTGTCCAAAGCAGCACGTAGGCATCAAGCATGCCAAACAAAAGAAGAAACATGGTGCGGCGATAGTGGAGCTTCGCCCCTTTTTCCAACCCAGATTTGCTGCCGAACCCCGTTGTGAACATGATCACTCCCGCCCCAAAGAGAAGGGAGAAAAGGCCTCTCATCGACCCCTCAAAAAAGAGGTTGACAATGCCCCAAATGGCGTAGTTAATCTCTTTGTGGTCGCCCATCCCGGCAAGTGGATTGTAGTAACCTACAGAAGCGAGACCAAAACCGAGGATGTTGAGCAGGAGCACACCAAGCAAAGCCACACCTCGAAGCACATCGAGCGATTCTATCCGGCGCGCCGCCACCACTGGACCCGTGTTGGGTGTGGCGAGCGCCTGGGTGTTGGCCATGGGCATTTGTCAAGCAATCGGGCATTAAGTCTTGAGCCGTTTGGTGGGAGATATTGAAAGAGGGACGGCGGTATTGGCTTGGTATGGCCCCTGATGTTTTTGATGGCGAGCGCGTGCTTGCTTTCGATTTAGAGACGACAGGCGTCTCCACACAGTACGACCGGATTGTGCAATTGGCCTTGATTGGCGCAAATGCTGAGGGTGAAGCGATTCATTACGAAGAATTGGTCAATCCTCGACGACCGATTCCGGCCGGAGCGAGCCGTGTACACGGGATTTACGATCACGATGTGCGTTCTAAAGGTGGTTTTTCCACCGTTGCAGATGCCGTTGCAGAACTGATTGAAGGCGCCATCATCGTCGGCCACAACGTCCGAAAATTCGACATGGCTATGCTGGAAGGAGAGTACCTCCGGCTTGGAAAAAGAGCTCCCAAACCCAAGGCCATCATGGACACCTACGAACTTGTTCGAAGGTTGAAAATCGGGCGGCCACACGGTCTTGGGGCTCAATGCACGCGTCACGGAATCGCTCTGAAAGACGCTCACACTGCCGCTGCTGATGCCGCAGCATCACTGCTGCTCTTCTGGCGCTTATCGGTCGACCACGCCCCTTCATTTCGCAAATCGATTGAAGAAATTGAACGGTGGGCCGTCCATGGCACCGTCGGCTCTGAATCAACGGATCTCGGGCGAGGCTTAGCGGACCTCGAACCCGTTGATTCGTTAGGTAAGATTCGAATCGATGATGGCCACATGGTGCTTGCCTTTGGCCGGCACAAAGGCCGCCACCTAAGTGAAATTCAATTTGAAGACCCTCGTTACATTCACTGGCTGCTTTCACCAAAAGGCATAGAGGATGATGAGGCGAGAGAGCGCGTCAAAACCTATCTCGATGGATTGTAGTCTTCGAACCACCTTTCGATGAAGGCTGAGTGTTTCATGAGGGACGGTGGTGTTCAATGCCGTCGGGCATTGGCGCCCAAGGCAACACATCGCACCAGTGACCAACGCGCCAGACTCGCTGGGCGGTCATGATGGAACCAAGAAATAATGCTCCTTGGTGGCCGGTTGCGAGCGTCTCTTGCAAGGCTTCCTTTCCTCTGCCAGAGAAGTTAGCAGCTTGCTGAATGCCCGTTGGGACGGCGCGCCCGTCGGAGTTGAGAGGTTCACAAAGTTCCAAGATTGCAGCCCCCGATGAAGGTTCGAACTCATGCAAAAGCACCACGGCATCAGAAAAATCATCCTTGTGCAGGGTGCCATTCTCATGGCGCCACATCCACCAGTGAGGGCACCATGCTTTCCAATCGCAAAAGCCTCCGCACGATGAATCACCGACCGTTGGCTGCATTGGCATTGGTGTTGGAACGGTTGCTTGCCAAGCAGCGTACGCATCTTCCAGAACATTTTCTCCAACAGCGGCCCACTTTGAGGAGTCATGGGTGTACCAGCCCTCTGTGCGAACAGGGGGGGCTGTAGGATTGTTCGAGAGAAGGATGTCTCTGTACATTCGCAATTGGCGGTTGACATCAACCTTGAGTTCGCCATCAGGTATTCGGCCGGTTTTCAAATCTGCAACAAGCCATCCTTTTGGTTTTCCATCTTCATCAAGATCAGCCATCAACAAATCGAGGCGCCCCATCAACCGCCCATCCGCTGTTTTGAGTTCGCCTTCAACGGCTATTGCTGTGGATTGAATTCGCCGCCACAAGGCCGCTGTGATCCGGTGATGGTCGAGGCCTTTCACACCGACGTGGTCGAGCAACATGATGATGCCACCGCGTTGGTGTTGGATGGCATCCTTCCATTTTTCTTCCTTCCACTTTGGTCGACGTGGCGTGGCCATGAACACTGCTTTTTCCTCTTCCCATCGCGCCTTGAGAACGCGTTCGGCTTCTTCGACAAGCCAGCCGCTTTCAGCATCCGGCTTTGCTGTGATGTCAAGGAGAAGAAGATCTTCGATTGAAGCGTGAACCGCTGTTCCAATCGAAGCAGCCATGCCGGCTTTTCTTGGGAGGCCTTGGCGGCTCAGCCAGTACATACGGGGGCACGTTTCGTACCGATTCCAGGCCGAAGGTGAGAGCATGTGTGGTCGTGCTTCTTCCGCCATATCTTGCGCTTGTCCTCAACGAACATGAAGCCACCGGCGCCATCCATTGGAGGCAAAGTGTTGATACAGAAGGGGCACTGTCTAGGGCTCATGGAAGGCCCAATGGTTCGGATTACGAAAGACGTCAGCACGGAAAATGCCCTCGTCGTGGCATGTTTTCCAAGCATCGGCATGGTGTCGAGCGTTGTAGCACATTTTTTGATTGACCATTTGGACCTTGAGTTTGTTGGAGCAGTTGTCGATAACCGCCTTCCGGTCATCACCCTCGTCAACGATGGTGAACCACTTCCAGTGATCCGGGCCTATGCAGGAAAACCACAATGCACCATTGAAGGGTGCGATCAAGTCATTCTTCTGATGAGCGAACTTGTCATTCCTGAGCCTCTCATCAATGACATCGTGTGGGCCATGTTTGAATGGTCCAAAGAAAACAACATTGTGGCCGGCGTGGTTATTGATGCGTTTGCAAAAGAAGGCATGAAAGGCAGCCTTAACGGCTCAGAGCCAACCGTCGAATACGAAGACACAGAAGGTGTCGATGTCGTGGGGATTGGTGCCAATCAGAAGGTCCGTGAGATGTTGAAAGAACTCGGCATCCCATTGCTCAATCAAGGCGTTATCAAGGGCATCAATGCAGCAATCCTAAGCGAAGCAAGGCGACGAGGTCTTGACCTGATGTCAATCATGGTCGAAGCGGACCCTCGGTTCCCTGATGCACGTGCTGCTGCAACCCTAATCGAGCACCTCAATGCATACCTACCTGCCATCGATTTGCCTCATGCGCCACTGATTGAAGAGGCTGAATTCCTCGAAGCCCAGATCAAGTCAATGATGGACGGAGCCGCTCTTCCCGAATCAACTCAAGACAACTCGATGTACGGTTAAGATGTGGAGCGGAAACCAACAGCCGCACACGCACAGCCAATGAGCAGCAAAGCAATGCTCAGAAATGTGGGCATCAGCAGCACCTCGTTGTAAGGTAAATGAAGCCAATCCAGAAGTGATTCACCACGAGTGAATTTCCCACCTAATGATGCCGTGAGCAACATGCATGCGGTTGCACCTGCGCCAGCAATCCCTTGGATGAGGCGGGTTCGTGTTGAATCCCATACGCCGCCGCCATTGCGCCAGCGAGCCACAAGAACGCCCAAGGCCAACCCACCTCCACTGAGGGAAAAGAGCATCTTGTTGGCCAGAAGTGCACTGTTCAGTGCTTCTCCTGGGGCCGATGAAAGGCCGCTTAGAATAGCGAATGGGGTTGCGAGAAGACCGAACGCCAACGCAACGTGGGCCACTGCATCACCTGCACCTTGACGGTCACTAAACGTCGAAGGAAGCATTGGAGCAATCATGCAGAAGACAAAGGCAAGACCTGCAAGCGCAAAGCCTCCAACCACCAGTTCCGTGCTCACGACATGGAAGGTGTTGGAAGAGATCATTGTTGGTCGCCCCCATAGGTTCCGGCTAAGTATTCGTGGCCATACCACGCCCATTGCTCATCTGTCCAACCCGGGGGCAAACCACCTTCCGGGAGCGGAGCTGGAGCATCTTCTTGATCCGTGGATTGAGTTGATTCGATGTGTGCGGTGTTGTCGTACACCTTGGTGGTGTCTTCCTCACGGCGTTGGGGTTTCTGAAGAGCGATAATTGCACCAAACAGCAACAACGCCATGGCAAGACCTTGGAGGTAAATTGGCCCGCTGTCTGCTTCTTCTGGGGCGGTTTGAGCAACCACCGTGAACCAGGGCGTTGTTTGTTCAGGCCCTTCCCCAATCAGGGTGGCGCGCCATTGAACGCTGGAAGGTTTTAGCGATGCAGGGAGTGTGAACACCCACTCATTGTCTCCGGTCGTGTTCACTATGGCCTCCATCATCGCCCCGTCTTCAGCCCGCCACTCAACGTTGACAGTTTGTGTGTGTTCAGTTTGAATTGAAACCTGAATTGCCACACCGACCTCTCTGGTACTGGCAGGATCAAAAGCTGCTGACAAGCGAGGGGCGTTTTCTGGCAGGGGAGCGACCTCGACCTCGTAGCCGTCTGAAATGCCAAAGAATGGTTGACCTTGTGAAGGGCCTGCTGAATCGCCATGATGGATGGAAGCATACATGTTCTTTGGGCCAAGATCTTCCGTCCTCAAAACCCATGTGTGTTCAATGGAGTCGCTTCCTGCAATCGAGGTCAGTTCCACATAATTGCCGGTGCCACCATGCCCGTCTGAAAGAATCTCCCAACCGTCACTCAACGGCGTATCTCCATTGGCGTTTGTGCTTGAAAGAAGAAAGACACCAAGCAGTTCGTGGTCGTGAACCTCGCCTAGCCCAGAGACGATGACGGTGACCTCAGTTGGTTGGCCAACCCAAACTTGGCTTGCGTATTGAATCGATAATGAGAGAGAAGAGGACGCATTTTGACTCGCATCGCCATGACAAGCCCCGCCACATTGCATGTTGCGAAGACCGTCGCCATTTCCTCCCGGTTCAGCCGCTCCAATGGTGGTTGAAGCAATGAGCAAAACCAATGCTAGCATGACCTTAATGCGTCGATGTGCCAATCTAATCCCTCCGATCCATGAGCAAATAGCCGAGTGCTGCAACCCCAATCAGCAACAGCAAGAATCCGATCAATGAAGCGCTCAATGGGGTGGATGAATCAACTTGTTCGAGAACGGGCTCAACTTGAATTGAGACCGTGTCGGTCGAACCGTCCTCCATCGCAACGCCATCCAATATCGGGCGGATGGTGTAGGTGGTTTCTCCAGCAACCAATGGTTCATCAGAATACATCATCGAATCAACAGTAGCGATGACAGCCCCATTCCGTTCGATGTTAAAACTCGCATTTGGCCCTTCATAAGCCCATGTTAACTCGATGTCTTGGCCGAAAGGAGAGGCTTCTAGGTTGGTGATTGTTGGCCCTTGAACCGGCACAACGAGGGTTGTCGCAGCAGCGGTTGCGCCCATGTCGTCAGTAACGAGGAGGTTGACAGAAGCCGCTGCGGTCGGCATGAACGTGTAGGCCGGGCCCGTTCCTGTTCCTGAGACCCCGTTGGTGTCTGACCATGTCCATTGGTAGGACACAACTCGTCCGTCAAGGTCATTTGATCCGCTCGCATCAAGCGTTGTCTTTTCTCCAATCCAAGATGGAGCGCTGTCCTGAAGAAGTTCCGCAATTGGCGCAAGGTTAGCGATTGTAATGGAGTGGAATGAGGGGCTGCTCGAGAGTATGCCGTCATTTGCCACCACCTCAATCGACCATTCTTGGCCTGGGCCCAGCAGAACACTTGGCACGTTCGTTTGATTTTCAAGGGACGATTCGAGGAACCCGTTTCGATACCATTTGGTGGTGATGGTCACGGCATCGTCGTCGGCATCAGAGGTCGTGATTGTTGCATTCAGGGCGTTGATGGCCGAAGGATTTTCACTGAATTCGATGCTGAGGCTAGGTGCTGAGTTGATGATTGTCACGTCGTGGCTCAGCGTGTTCTCGCTCAACAAAGAACCATCTCCGGCCCGCACCTGAACCGTCCAGATTTGCCCTTTTTCAGTCAACTCTGAGGGTAGCGCGGTGCTTCCATCCAAGGAAGAAATGCGCACGCCGTCTTTGAGCCAGATCACTTCTGAATCGGACATCATATCGCCATCAACATCGAAATGTTCGAAGGTAATTTCAGTCGTTTCAAGCGTTGTTAGAGACGAGGAACTGACTTCAAGTGTTGTTGTGATCGGTGCTGTGTTACCAATGATGACCTGATTCGAGGAGGTCCATGTTGACCATGCTGCGCCATCGTTCACGCGAACCTTAGCGTTCCATATTTGCCCTTTTTCTGTTGAGGAGGAGGGGATTCCGGACCCTTTGAACACGTCGTCGAGTTGCCCATTGCGGTACCATTCAACCTCATGACGAGTTTCGACGTCATTCTCGGCATCTGCGTAGGTGTAACTGAAGGACAGATCATCGCCTGTCAGGGGATTTTCTGGTGCGATAACGACGGAAGAGACCAATGGTGCTGTGTTTTCGATTGTACCTCCAATTTGCACAGTTTGGGATGTCTGCCAAGATGAATTTGCCTCGCCATCGTTGACTCGCGTGTCCATCGACCAATTTTCTCCACTTCGTGTGGCGTAGGAGGGGACGCTCTGACTGTTGTCTAATTCTGAAATCACGACGCCTTCGAGCATCCATCGGGTCTCGTAGGAGAGCGTGTCTTGATCAGCATCGCTTCCGCTGACAGTGAATGTCAAGTCGTCATCTGATTCAGGGGTGGCTGGAACAATGGATGGTGCGTCCATTGTTGGAATTGAATTAGCGATTGTGAGGATGTTGCTCGTGACGCTTGTTCCTGCATCGTCTCCGTCTGAAGGTGTAATCACGGCGTACCACTCCTGGTGTTTGCTGGTCAATGATGGACTTGCAGTTGTGCCAGTAAGCGAGAGTTGCACGCCATCTCTAAACCATTCAATGATGGTCCCAGATTCAGGATCATTTTCTGCATCGCTGTAGGTGTATGAAAGGGTCAATGTGGAAGTCGTCACGGCTCCAGTTGGCCCAAGCAATACATTGCTTGCTGTTGGAGGGGTGTTCGGTGCAGCGCCAGCTTCAGGCAGCGTATAGACTGCAGTTGCCCAACGGTCACCACCATTTTGTCCGTTTCCGTTTGCAGTCAGACCGGCGACATTGATGGTCGCTTGGCCGGAGCCTGATGCCGGGGCGGTCCAATCCACGCTCCAAGAACGTTGATTGCTGCCAGTGATTGAATGTGTGGCGCTTGTTCCGGCGCTATCGACATTAACTGCGAATCCGATACCGCTTGAAAGCGATCCTTTGTTGATGTCGAGACTAAAACCGCCATCTGAACCGGTAACGCCTCCCGTTACAGAAATCGTTAGCGTGTATGTTGTTGAAGGAGTGTAACTGCTTGACAGACCACTGATGCTAACGCTTGCAGCGGTTGTACCGCTGGTCGAATGGCATGAACAGCCTGAGCTCTGGTTGAACTTTCCAGCAGAGTTTCCTTCCGTTAATGGCACAACGGAAAGCAGGAGCAAACTAACCAATAAGATGGGGAGGCGGGCCGATTGCATGAGTTTTGGTTCATCTCAGTGTATGAGAGTGTTGTGGTATGGTGATTGGACACGAAGCGGTTTGAATGAGGTTTATTCAAAATCCGAAAGCGATGCTTGCTGCGTGTTTTTTGCGTTTGCTTCTTCCTTCACGTCATTCAGAGGTTCTGCATTTGGTGTGCACGCCTGAATCAATTCTTCCTCGCTCCAAATGGTGACCCCCAACTGTTGAGCTTTGGCTAGTTTTGAGCCGGCTTTTTCACCGGCAACGAGGACATTGAGTTGGGCTGAGACACTTCCCACAACCTTCCCACCTGCCGCTTTGATTGAAAGTTGCACCTCTTTTCTCGGTCGCTCAAGCGACCCAGTTAAGCAAAGGGTCATTCCAGTCAGTGGTCCTTGATTGGTCGCTTTGGGTTCATCAAGGATTTGAATGAGGTGAGCAAGATCGTCAAGCATGGCCTTGCGCTGAGAAAGACCGTCTCGAACCTGAAGGGCAACTTTACTCCCAATGCCATCCACTTCACAAAGTAATCGAAGGGCTTGGTTTTCCTTGTGTGGCTTTCCCTTTTCATCGACTTCGGGCCCGAACGCTTCCATACCGGGCCTGGCTGATGCATCAACAACCCACTGCATAACATTGGCCAGTGAAGTGAAACGTTGCGCCACAGCAGTGGCCAATTCTGGTCCGATTCCTGGCAAACCTAACGCGTGTAAAAAGTGGCTCAGTTTGAGCGTCTTTGTCTTGGCGAGTTCATTGAGTACATTCAGGGCAGACTTTGTTCCCATCCGTTCAATGCCCTCTAATTCCGCCTGTTGGAGCCTGTACAGGTCAGCAATGTTTCGAATGAGTCCGAGGCTGAGCAACTGATCGACGAGTTTCTCGCCAATGCCATCCATTTCCAAACTTCTGCACCAGTACAAAATGGCGCGGCTTGTTCGAGCGTCGCACATCATGTCCGTGCATCGCAAGAACGCACCTTCAGTCTCTAAGGCGCCATCACAAGCTGGGCAAGCAGTAGGGATTGTGATGGCTTGGGCTTCTGGCAGTCCTCCTTCAAAGGATGTCCCATCAGCGTAAATTCTACCCGCGAGGTCTTCGAGCGTCGCCCGGCCAAGACCTGATTCGATCTTGGGGATGACATCGCCTCTGCGCACAATCAACACGCGGTCTCCAAGGTTGAGGTCGAGCCGTTCTACCTCACCGACATTGTGCAACGTGGTGTGCTCCACCGTGACGCCACCGACCATCTGTGGAGCTATTTTGGCCACCGGGGTCACTGCGCCTGTTCGTCCAGTTTGCCAACTCACTTCAAGCAGAACTGAAGTCGCCTCCTCCGGAGGGAATTTCCACGCCAGCGCCCATCGCGGGTGGTGTGCGGTTGAACCAAGGCGTTCTCGTTGTACTAAGTCATCAAGTTTGAACACAATTCCATCGATCTCAAATTTGTACGAAGAACGCTTTGAACTCCATTCTTTGGTGTAGTCAATCATGTCTTGTTGGATGCTCTTGCCTTCAAACACCTTCCACGGTGCGGGTGCAATGCCAATTGAATCTTTCAAGAATTCTAGCAATTCGCTGTCATGCTGCACTTCTGGGGGGTTGTTGACGAACTTGACATCGTAGGCGCAGAACACGAGATCTGATGCATCGGCCTTTCCATCCCCGTGCTTTTGTCGAAGGGCTCCTGAGCAAAGATTTCGAGGGTTCGGAGAAATCGTTCTGTACTTCTTTTCGAAGATTTCGATTGGCATGACCACTTCACCACGAACATGGCAATCGACTGGAAGGTTGAGTCGTGTAGGAATGTTAGCCACCATCTTAGCGTTCAGCGTCACGTCTTCGCCCCGCTCGCCACTCCCACGGGTAGCAGCCCTGTGCAAGTTCCCAGCGACGTATTCGAGGGATAGCGCGGAGCCATCGAGCTTGGGTTGAGCGAGATAGCGCTTACCACCCGAAGTTGATTGAGTGATGAAATGGACAATGTCTTCGTCCGTTGTCCCTTTATCCAAGGAACGCATTGGGAATCTATGCTCGATTTTCACCGTGCCGGGTAACGGCTCTGGCCCCACTTCGTGAAGCACTGCATTGTCTGAATCAAGTTCCTTCAACTCATCCCAAAGCGCATCAAAGTCTGCATCTGTGATTTCAGGGGAGGACTGATTGTAGTACAATTCTCGATGGTACCGAATCGTCTCGGCCAAGTGGAGGATACGCTCAGCGTCAGCCATAGTAGTTCACCCAAGTCACAGGATATCAACATCACGAAAATTGCAGCCCAAGCAACTCAACATCTGCCAATGGACAGCGGGTCATGAGGGCGTGCGTGAGGATCCGAAGATGCACTTCGGCGACCACGTGAACGGTTGATTGGAACATGTGGCCTGCGTGGACGTTGTTGTCATCATCAGACCAACAGCAATGGATGTGGGTGAAGGCTTTTCCATCCTGTGTCCGCGCTATGTTTCCAGAAAGGCTGACCAATTCCGAGGGTGAATTAAGCGGCCTGCGTTGATAGATGCCGTCCTCATCCATGTAACCGTAGAGGGTGTCTCGAGTTCGCCCGATGCCGCTGGTTATGGCTGCTGCATCAAAACCAACCTTGTCAGCCAATGACTGCAAAGTAGCGTGAATTTCTTCACCTGGGTCGAGCCGCACAAACAAGTCTTCTCCACTGCGCGCCCATTCCATGCTTTCGGGACATGAAATGCGACTATTGAGGGTAGCGCTCATTCCTCTTCCTTTGGAAAGGTTGCATTCGCCCATTTTTCTTGATGATCAAGAGCGAGGGTGATGCGCTCTCTTGCGACCGTCAAATCATGTTGGGCGCCCCCCAACGGCAACGGTCCAAACACGCCCCAGCCTTTTCTTAACAGCATAATTCGGCGAGCTGGTTGACGGCGGGCGAGGCGAAGACGTTGCCATTCGTAGCGTTGTCCATCAGCAAACGCATGGGTTCTGGTGACGGCGTATCGCTTAGGAACCAGCAAAGAAATCAGATGTAAGGCCAAGAAAAAGTCCCAGGCAAAAGCGTAACCAACATGGGTGTTTGAAACACCGACAAGCCCCCAAGGCAACGCCATCATTGCAGCCATAGAACCAAGATTCCCCCATTGGCGTATGACTTCTTGCGCTCCTTCGCTCTCCCATGCAAAGCCGCCATTGGAGAGTTCACCCAAGGTTGGCACATCGACGCGCTGCCTTGTCAACCAGAAGGCATCCCAGACGACAATCACAAACAAAACGCCGACAGCCAAGGCGGCAAATGTGTTTGGATCAGGCAGGGCGGGTTCCATACGTTCACCTCAGAGGTGGCGCAGGTTGACTTCGCCTAAATCGCCGCCACCACCCTTGCGCATGCGCAGGATAAAAAGGACCAATGCCGCACCTATGAGCGCTATCAAGAGCAGGGTTCCGGTGGAAAAGTCATCGTTATCATCGACGGTTTCACCTTCAAGAACATCTGGGATTCCATCGTTATCGTCGTCTTGGTCTGCAAAGAGCCAGGTGGTCATTCCTTCAGGGCAATTGACAGTGTCCGGCTGGCCATCCCCGTCGGTGTCTGCATGAGCGCAAGCATCCATTGGGTAGTCATCACGAGCGTCTGGGTAGCCATCGTTATCATCATCCGTATCCACTTGATCTGGGCCACATGGGTAGCCGATTTCTGCATTGAACCACACCTGTGTGCTCTGGGTAAAGGTGCAAGCATTGGTCCAATCACCGTCCGTGTCAAGTTGTGTGATTTCAAAGTCCACCGTGTCGCTTGATGAGGCACCAAGAGCGTCGGTCACCTTTGCTTCCAGAACATAGAACCCATAAGGAAGGTCGGTGATGTTGAATTGTGGTTCATTAGGCCCTTGCATCACAACATCGCCTGTAGCATCGGTGATGATCCATTGAAGGCTCAATGCCTCCACCGCATCGAGATCATCGTTGTAGGTTGCTTCAGCATTGAGTGGCGTTGTTTCCATTGCCCTTTGACCGGAATATGGTCTCAAAATTTCAACGATCGGCGCTCCATTGAGTTCCATCGTGACGATGATTGTAGCGTCCATGTTTTCAGTGGCGTTGACCGTCATGGTTTTCACCGGCAAGCCAGAACTGGTCGCTGTGATGACGATGGCAGACAGTGAGGTGGTGATGGTACCGTCGAAGATGGTCATTGGAATTTCAACCAAGATAGAGGCTCCACCCTCTATGATTGGAGCCATCGAGGTGTGCCCCACAGTTTGGAATTCAAAGTTCGCATCAATCGAAGCGCCGTTGACCTGTGCGTCGATGTTGAAGGTCCTCCAAATGTTCACAACTGCACCCTCAAAAACAGAAACTTGGGCGGTTGTAACGTCAATCAAATCAACCGCAATGGGCCCTGATGCGGCGACTTCGCCAACCAAGACACCGCCTTCGATTCGAGCAGGATAGAGTTCAGCGGAGAGGACCGATGAGGCAAGAAGGTCTGGTGAACGGATGATGAGGGGTGCGATGGTTCCATCGCCTTCATCTGCATGCAAGTCAATTGCTACTGCATAATTCGCAGCGCTAATGCCATCGATAATCAACGAATCAAGAGCGTGTCCGTGGTGGCTGGCAAATGCGGTCCCCGCCCCCTCGCCGTTCAAGATGAGACCGGTCATGCGGCCAGCAGTGTTGTCGAAGTCAATGGCTGGAGCCCCGGTAATTTGAATGGTTTCTAGGTTGATGTTTCTGTTGTTCAAGCCTGCTAAACCACCGGATGCCCCAACGCTTCCGTTGAGCTGAGAGAGTGAGAATTCGCCATCGATTGACTCCAGCCATCCGATCATCCCGCTGCCGTCGAAGGCGCTTGCATCAATGTTGGTCATCGAGCCGTGCACTGCTGTCAGTTCGAAACCGTGTGTGAAACCATTTTCAAGATTCAATCCATCCACGGCAACGTTGGATTGACGAGCCCATAGCCCGACCCCGTTGCATGTTGAAAGCGTCACGTCGTTGAGAATCAAATGGCCTTCCGTTGCGAAGGATTTGATGCATCCATCGCCCGCATCATAGAGGTGGCTGTCAGACAACTCAATTGTGGCATTGCTGCCGTCATGAACGATAACCAAAGCATCAGCGCCAGATGATCTTGCAAATTCGGATCGAACTGCCGTCAGCCTTCCAAGGTCCGAAACGGTCAATGCTGGAGAAGCCTCGACAATCGAAGTCGAGGACAAGTCAATGGTCGAGGAAGTGAGGGAACCAAGATGCATTCCGCCCCACCGTGCGCCCGAACCTGTGGATGAGAGGGTTGCGTCACCAACGTTCATCGTGCCGTCGACGGTGATGGTTCGTCCTTCAGAAATACGAACGGAAACCCCATCATCGATGCTCAAGGTGCCGGATTGGCCGACCACCAAATCATCATCGAGGAAGTAGGGACTCCACTGGGATTCCAAAACCAACCATTGATCAAGCGTTCCGCCAAGAATCCTTGAGGCCATGAATGTGTGATCAAAGGAAGTGCTTGAGTCCCATGTGACAAAATCTGTAAATGAACCAATTTGTAGGTTGATGTTTTTGATACCACCGATCGTTTCGCTGTCGTCAGTCACTTGGCGTGCAACCGAGGTTGTGCTCAAACGACCATCGGCGTCGGTTCCACCCACTGCCCCGTCGATGGCAATAATGGCGCCCTCCACTGGCTCGCCTTGGTCAAGGACCCTGATGTTCAATTCTGAAAGGACGTTGAGTTCCGCCCCCGTAAGGGCGGTGACGGCCCCCGACACCGTGCCTGCGGTCAAATCCAAGGTGCACCCTGGTTGAAGCGCAAGGTTCCCTGTGATGTCGACGTAAGTTGACACTCGGAGGGTTTGACAAGCCCACGATACATTTCCAATGACGTTCAGCCCATCATTGGATGTTGAAGACGACAAGGTGCTGTCAAAGCCCATCGAAAAGGTCTGGGCGCTAATTGTGGCGGCGTCACCAAGCAATTGTGCAGTGCCCTGTACTTCGACAAGACCGTTTGATGGAAGGAGAACCGTGGTGCCCGCCAACTGCAGTCCACTTCCTGTTTCAAGAGTTAGGTCGCCTGTCAGCATATGCGGTGAGCCATCGGGCCTTGGCCCGAGGTAGACGGTTTGGCCGCTTGTGATGGTCCAATCACCTTGTGGAATCACTGGCACTTGGACTGACTGGCCCATGGTCGAACCATACAGTGTTACCCGAACACCTGCACCCCCTAAGCTGACGTCAACCGTACTTCCCTGCGCCAACAATGGCAGAGTGGCTGCCCCGTTGCTGTTGCTCATTAATGTGAATCCATGAACTGAGACAGACGCCACAATTGGGGACCCGGATAGGTCTGTGAACGTCACTGGAGTTTCTTCCAGGAAGTCCGAAGAAGAGGTGGATATGGTGGCGCTGGTTGAACCACCGTACAACAAGAACCCATCTCCAAGAGCATCAGAAGAGGACGCCTGAGTGTTTTGAGGTTGGAAATCACGGACGGTTGCCGTTGAGTAGGTGTCGAGGTTGAGTGGGGTTGCGTGCAATTCTGCACCCCATGATGCGACTTGAAGGTGTGAAGTGCCTTCCATGTGGACACCTGTTGGAAACACACGGGTTGAGAGATCGTTCAGGGCAACATCGGTGTCTTGAAGCGCCATACCGACTGACTTCCCATCAAGCAGAGACAATGAGGTACCAGTGATTGCGGAATCCGTAGCATCGATTCCAATGGCGTGGTGTGTGACTGACCCATCCTCAATGTGGATGGTGCTGTACCATGCTTTGATCCCGATTGAGGTTGTGTCTTGGGCTGAATAGGGCTTCATGACTTGCAAATTATTCCATTCATGGACCCCATCGAGCACATCGATAGCAAGAGCGGTGGAGGTGGAGGTTGTGACCGTTACATCTGTAAAATCGCTGTTTGGGCCACGCAAACTTACACTGGCATCAGCACCGGTCAAATCAAAGTTGGATAATGTGACCAATCCAGTCCCTGTTGCATCGAGGTTGCGCTCGGCCGAGGAGACGGTCGTGTTGGCAAAGGAATGGCTACCTGTGCCGCTGAGCGAGATGCCCCAGACCGCATTGGTCAAACTCAAATTACTCCAAGAGCAATTTCCGTTGCATCGCTGATCAAGAACCGCTCGAGTTTCATTGAGATTACTCTCAAAGGTGATTTCGTCAGCTTGAATCATGGTCGCTCCGTTCGCGAGCATCAAGCGGTCGCCAGTGACGGTCATTGTATCGAGATGAAGCCCGTCACTGTCTCCTGCAGCAACAAGCAGCCCAACGTCTGTTCCAGTCACACTGGTGACGCCCACAGTTGCTCCTAACTGACTCGTAATTCCAACCGTGACATCAACCAAACCGATCCGTAGGGCATCGAGTTGGCCAGCAGTTGCCTTGAGGGCTGAGCCCGTTTGGAAAAACGAAGCATCGGTGACCGCGGTCGTACCTGAAGAAATGACGCCGCCGGCAGCGCTGGTTACACTTGCTACCTCAAGGTCGAAAACGCCTGAGGTCCGGACCACATCGTAATCGATATCCGATGCGGTGAGGTGGGTGATGGTAGAAGTACCTGGATTCTGGATGCCGATGTAGGCATCGTTAATGGTCAAGTTTGTAGCATGGAGTTGGCCTTCATTTCGTACTGCTGTTTTCGCATTGTCCAGCGTCACATCGTCCAACACCGCATGGCCAGTGCTTGAAATGTGGATTCCAACCCACAAGCCTGCACCATGAGAGCCTTGAGTAAGCGGTGTTTCTGAGGAAAAGAAATGGGCGTCGTCAGCAACAAGGGTTCCGTGGACACGAATCCAATGGTCATCGCCACCGTCCACTGTCGTGCCCGGTGAGAGGGTCAATGTGGTCCCATTTGCCACTGTGACGTTACCAGTCAGAACAACATCACCGGTCCATGTCGTATCCATGTTAACGGTCGTGTCTGCTGCGTTCACTGGACCGACCAATGCTAAACATGAAGCAAACAGAAGAAGACTAACCAAGGTTGCTGCCTGAAGGGTTCGCATGGTCAATTCTTTGCGTGTCTTCCATATCAACCCAAAGGGTCCCTGTCAAACAAGTTGAGGACTTACAAGAGGTGCATCGTGGAGAAGATCAGGTGGGCCCGCCCAGATTTGAACTGGGGTCTGACGGCCCCCAGCCGCCAAGTATAGGCCAAGCTAACCCACGGGCCCCCGTGTTCTGATCTTCTTTCGAGACTCACTGAGTCGAAGTGCTGAATGGTGCAGCCTCGTAAATGAGGTCGATGTGACCCACATACATTCGGCGGCAGCAGTAGCGCATCAAGCCAATCTTATCGAGAGCTTCTGCGTCCTCAAGACCTGCAGCCTTGAGTTCGTTGAATTCTTCCCATTTGTGGGCAATGACGCCACCGCAACTAAAACATCGTACTGGAATAATCATGCAATCACCTCATCGATACGACTTCTGCTTCTTACGGCGAGCACCACGACCAAGTTGGTGCTTTGGCTCCTTGCGACGTGGATCGTTGACCAAAAGGCTACGATCAAACCGTAGGAACTCGTCTCGAAGTTCTTCATCAATGCCTTCCGCCCCACCATTGTAGTGGACAAGTCCACGTGCAATAGCAGTTCGAATGGCGTCTGTTTGTCCCATGATACCGCCACCAAGGGTGGTGATGCTGATGTCGACCTTACTGAGTCGGTTCATTGCATCTGCAATAATCAATGGCTCCATAGCCTTGCGACGTGCAAGGGATGGTTGTAGGATTTCGATTGGTTCGCTGTTCACACGAACTCGGCCCTTACCTGCCTTCACCGATGCTCGGGCGACTGCAGTCTTTCGCTTTCCAGAGGATTGGACTGACTTTTGCTTTTTACGAGCCATCATTGCTCACCTCCGTCCCAACGGTGGGTTGGTGCACCGAGATCGGCGCTAATGTCACCTAAACGAATGAATCGCTCTGGCATTGCCTTGCGAATCTTGGTCAGGTCACCATGTTGGTGCCCTTCTGGTAGATCGTCTGCAAGGTGGGCAGGACAGCCAATCTCAACGCGTAGGTTGCGGAGAGCTCGGCGGCCGCTGGACTTCTTTTGGTATGGTAGCATTCCACGGACTGCACGCTTGAGAATCATGTCAGGCATACGTGGGAAGAACGGACCCTTACGGGCGTGGTTCAATTCGTACTTTGCGTGGTAAGTGTTGAGAACTGAACGAGGACGTCCAGAAACGATTGCTTTCTCTGCGTTGACAATGATGACTTTGTCATCACGGTGCTCACGAGCAGCCTTGAGAAGGATGTCCGCAGATGCAGATGCCAAACGACCGAGGATCAATCCATCGGCGTCGAACACATAGGTTGTTTCATCCAAGGATAACAACCCCCGTGCCTGTTGGGTTTTCGTTCATCAGCTCGCCGTAGGTCATAACTCGACCTCCAGCAGCTTCTATTTTCTCACGTGCACCGGTGCTAACACTGTAGGCGGCGATGGTGTGGTTGGCAGACAATTCACCTGAGCCGAGCAGCTTGCCTGGAACGAGGATGGTTGCACCCTCGGGGGCGTAGCGGCTCACACGGCTCAAGTTCGGCTGCGCCCAATTTTTACGACTCTTAGAGAGTCTCATGGCCACATCTCGCCAAACAGCGGCTCCGGTGTCGCGAGACTGGGCTTTCAACTGGTTGATTACATCAACAAGTTGGGCGTTTGTCTTACGTGTAGGATTGCTCATTTGACTCCCTCGATGCTTTGAAGCAATTCGCCG
>CALKDX010000004.1 GCA_938084455.1 Candidatus Poseidoniaceae archaeon | reverse complement strand
GCTTTATTCTTCGATCGAACCTTATGATTCTGGAATGCTTCAGGTCACCGACCTCCATACAATTGCATGGGAAAAGTCCGGTAATCCAGATGGGATTCCAGTCGTTGTGATTCATGGAGGGCCAGGCGGCGGCGGCCAACCTGCCTACCGGCAATACTTCGATCCAGCAAAATTCAACATCATCCAATTCGACCAACGTGGTTGTGGTCAATCAATACCTCACGCCGAGTTGCGAGACAACACAACACAAGCAATGGTGGCTGACATCGAAGCATTAAGGGTTTCATTTGGCGTTGAACAATGGCATGTATTCGGCGGTTCTTGGGGATCCACTCTCTCCCTGATTTATGCTCAAACATACCCCGACCGTGTTCAAAGTTTGATTCTAAGAGGCATCTTCATGTGCAGAAAAAGTGAACTGCATTGGTTCTACCAGGACGGTGCCAGCCATATCTTCCCTGATGCGTTTGAGCCTTACCGCGAACACATACCAGAAGAAGAACAAGGAGATCTCATCAAAGCCTACTACGCTCGCTTGACCAGCGAAGATGGCGATGTTCGTCGGGCTGCTGCCAAGCAATGGACCCGTTGGGAAATGGCCACAAGTCGCCTTTTCCCCGACCCGAGTTACTTGGAGAAAGCCGAAGATTTGGATTTCGCAGTGGCCTTTGCGCGCATCGAATGCCATTACTTCATCAACGCTATCTTTGTCGAAGAAGCCCATATTTTGAACCATGCAGAACTCATCGCTCATATCCCAACTGTGATTGTACAAGGACGGTATGATGTGGTCTGTCCAACCCGCAGTGCGTGGGAATTGCACAAAGTCCTCCCCCAAAGCAACCTGATCATTGTTGCTGATGCAGGCCATTCGATGGGTGAAGTGAGCATCGCAAGGGAACTCGTGGCTGCAACAGATTCAGTTTCCGAGTGAATTATTCTGCAAGTTCATGCCCGTTTTCACGGTCGATGAAGCGTCGGCTTGATAGGGTGGAGTTAAGTGGACTTGCATGGAGGCTCGCCTCCGGGTGATACCATGACCGAAGAAGGGACCGTCACGCCAGAGATTCGAATTCAACAACTTGAGGAACAACTCGCAACCGAGACCGACCGTTTGCAGAAGTTGTTCGCTGCTTACGAAGGAGTGGAGAAAGACCTCTTTGATGCACGAACGGAAAACGAGGTTTTGGAAAAAGAAATCATCGAACGTGAGATCGAAAAAGAAACACAAGAAGCTCTTCTTAATGAACGAGAAATTCGTGTTCGTGAACTTGAATTGCGGGCTGTCAAGGCCGGAAAGCAAGTGGAGCATCTCAAGCCAGAACTCGAAAAGATGGAAGAGAAATACTCCCGTGAGAAGGATCGTCTGGGCAAAGTGTTCGGCATTGCAGAAGAACTGGACAATGACCTCCGTTTGGCCGTTTCAGAAATGAAAGCCCGTGACGATTGGTACGTCGACCACATGCAAATCTTTGAGGACCTCAACAAGGCCATCAAACAACGTTATGACATGATTGAGCGCGCTGTCGAAGCGGAGCGCAAATCCCAACACATGTCCCGTGCTTTCACTGAGCGAATGGACGACATGGTCGAAGCACGTGCTGCGGACATGACCATTGAGGAAGCAGAACAAGTCTCAGCAGAAGCCGATTCGGCCTCTGTTGAAATTGTGGGCGATAGTGCAGTGGAAGATCTTCTCGACGACGGAGTCCTCAACAACAGCAACACGGCTGCAAAAGAAGAAGCTGTGGAAGAATCTCCTGCTGATGAAACGGAAACTCCCGAGGCCGCAGAGGCTACGCCTTCTGATTGGTCGAATGGCGACGACCCCTGGGCAGAGTGAGGCACTCACATGTCTGGGCTGGCCCATGGCGGCCATGCGCCGGTTTTGATCACCTTCATGATGGGTGTCAGTTCACTCATTGTAGGCGCGCTCATTGACCCTTTGAGCGGCCTCATTCCTTTGTTTGGAATTTTATGCCTCATGGTGTCGGCCTTTTTCGTTAATTTTTGGCGTGACCCCGACCGACCGATTCCAAAAGACACAGGAGTTTTGGTTTCGCCTGCTGACGGGCATGTCATGTTTGTGCGTCGAGAACGAGCGACGGGACGACGACCCTCAAAGGAAGAACTCCAGGTATCAGCCATTGAAGACGATCCCCTCACCGGAAATTGGGTTGGCGAGGCCTGCTCAAATCCCTTGTCCTTTGAAACTGAACAACGGTTCGAAGCGGTGCCCGAAGGTGAGGAAAGTGCAGATGATGTTGTGCGTGCTGCGATTTTCATGTCACCATTGGATGTCCATGTCAACCGAGCCCCAATGGCTGGGACCATTGAACGGATGGAACATCGGACAGGGAAAGGACTCAAGCGAGGACCGTTTCGACCAGCGTTCAAAAAGGAAAGCGAACACAATGAAAGGGTTCGAACAGTGTTTCTGAACGACGAGCAAGTCCGAGTTGAAGTCACTCAAATTTCTGGAGCCTTAGCGCGGACCATCATACCGTGGAGTGGCATTGGCGAGCCGATGCGACGTGGCCAAAGGTTTGGCATGATTCGTCTTGGTTCGAGGGTTGATGTTCGTGTTCCTGCAGCCGCGTTCTCATCCGCTGTTGTCTCCGCAGAAATGAATCAAGATGCTTATCCAAAAGGGCAATTTGTTCAGGCAGGCTCCTCAATCCTGTTCCATCCTAGTGTTCAATCCGCGTCGGTGGATTGAAACCGGTAGGGCCGGCCAACAAACCAAAGGGGGACTCTCATGGCGAATCAAAAATCACTCACCTTGGTTGGAGATGGTCAGAAAGGCGCTCGTATTCACGATCTGGTCAAAGCCCCGGCAAACACGCCTTGGGCTAAAGCCAGGCAACAGTCATGGGACGCAAGTGAACCTGCAACAGTGTACTACACCCCGGAAACACTCGCAGATGGAACCCCTTGCAGTGCAGTGACCGTGATTCTGCGCACCAAGGGATGCCATTGGTGGTGGTCAAGTGGGTGCACCTTTTGCGGGTACTTCAACGACACACGCGACGATGTCACGAACGAGGACCTGCACGCCCAATGGACGTATGCAAAATCTAAATTCGACGATTTCAAAGACCATGCGATGGTGAAAGTTTACACCAGCGGTTCACTGCTTGAGGATCGGGAAATTCCAGTTCCTTTTCAAGAGACTGTGCTGCGCGATTGCCAGGATCTTGGCAAAGAATTGATCGTTGAATCACGATGCGAACAACTCACGGAAGAGAAGTTGGCCTGGGCCACCTCGATCAACACGAGTTTCGCAGTCGCCATCGGCCTCGAGGCCTACGACGATGAAGTGCTTCGCTTCCACGTCAACAAAGGATTCACGACCAAATCATGGGACCGTGCTGTTGAGAACCTCAAGAAATTCAACGTACGGGTGAAGACCTATTTGATGTTCAAACCACCGTTCATGAATGAAGCAGATGCACTGCTTCATGGAGTCAAATGGATTGAGGCTGTGGCTGAAAAGAGCGATGAAATTTCTGTTAACCCGATGAACATTCAGCGCGGTACCATCATCGATCGATTGCACCGTCACAACGAGTATCGTCCTCCTTGGCTGTGGTCTTTGGTCGAAATGATTCGACAGGCACACCCAACGATTCATCCTAACAACACAGGCAATGGTGGCGAGGGCCAAGTCAGTCGACTCATTGTTCACCCAACAGCTGGTGGCCGTGTACGCGGTGCACACAACTGCGGGGCTTGCGATGCTGAGGTCGTGGCCGCTATCGAGCGGTATGCCGTTTCAGGAGAATTGGCTGAGTTTGAAGGCCTGGAATGCGATTGCCAGAAGGCATGGGCAGAAGAGGTCGCACTTGAGCACGCTTTGCCAACACCCCTCGGTATCTCGAAACCCCGCCGTGGCAATGTTTTGGATGCATTGCGGGCGCCTTGATCTGCTTCGAGCAATCGCCCCTATCCCTCTTTGTGAGGTGTGAATCTTTATCACCGCATTACGAGTGGGCGGAATGACCCCTATGGGGTCATGTTCGGGTGAACCATATGACAAATACAACCAGTCTTCCAGATGTAACCGTTGGAACCGGCGAACCGGCTTCCAGTCGTATCCTTTTGACCCTGCTCTCAGTTGGCGTGCTCGGTCTGTTCGCATTGTTCTCAAATGTCTTTGGCTGGGACAACATTCCTTTGCTCGGTGAACTGGTCCCATTGATTGGGAATCTTGGCGGCAGTGGAATCTGGTACTACCTCATTGGCCTTCTCATTGGTATTGGTGCCATTGTGGCCTCGCTCCTTGCAGAGGTCATCGTCGATTAGGAGGTGTGATGCATGGAAACCGTCTTCATTACATCTGGCCTTTTGATTGCCATTCTTTTCTTCACCGCAAATTACCTTGTCAAAGGCATCGGAGGAATGAGCGCACCGCTCCAGCAAGTGGGTATCTTCCTTCTCAATAAAGCCCCAGCCGGCATCATTGATCTGTTCAGTGATGAGGCTGGAAGTGGGAGCAAAACTTGGATTCGCTTCGGTATGGTTTGGTTTATTTTTGCAGCAATCTCAAGCTTCCTCGGCCTTTGGCACAGTTACGATGGCACTGCCCTGGATTCCCTTGCTAGCATTGGATGGTCCTATGACGATGGCTCAATGCTAACAGAATACACCAACGTGTTCTTCATGACCGCCCTCAACTACATGCTCGTTGGTGGCGCTCTTGTCGCCGTTTCTCGTACCGCTCAAGGTCGACTTGCGAGTGAAAAGAGCGCTTCTATGGTGGCCTTGCTTCTCACAGTATCCACTGCTGCCTATCTATTCCTGCCAGTCCTGCTCTCGTTCGTGACTCTTGACAACGAAGCAGGCATCATTGACACCGTGACCGATGTTTCCTCGCTTGTGGTCGGTTCCTTGCTTCACGCAGCGATTCTGATCAACGTGCTCATCACCGTTGCAAACCGTGCCTCTGACAACCTTTCCCCGACCACGTGGTTCCTCGTTTTGGCGCTTGTTGCAAAGATTGCCGGCGGCCTCATGGCCTTCCTCGGCGAACTCATGTCCTCCACACAAACCGTTTGGATGGCAGAACATGTGCTCACTGGATGGGTTCCACTTGCGCTCATCTTCGGGCTTGCTTACCACATCATCCCTTACACAACCGGCACTCCAGTTTGGTCAGAGTCGATGTTCAAGGTCAACATGCTTTTGCTGTTTGTGACCGTTCCCCCGTTCTTCATGACGGCAGCAACAAGTGCAGAGTTCCTCCAAAACGTAGGTGCTATACTCCTTACCCTTGGACTGCTTCCATTGCTTGCAGGATCGTTTAACCTCCTCATCACTGCAAAATCAAACGCAGAAGCGATTGTCAAGAACCCTGGTGCCTTTGCAGCTACAGGAGCAATGCTACTGCTTCCACTGTATGCTGTTGGCGGCTACTTCACCAGCATGGATGTCTTCGTTGGTCTTGGTAACCTCGGTACAATGGCCACGACCGTCGATCAAGGCTTCATGTACACCGTTGGTGGTTTGATGATGCTTGCGAGTGTGTTCACAGCATACCCGCTTGCTGCACGAAAGCAATTGGCGTCCACCTCGAACGCACAACTTGCAGTCTGGCTCACCATTGTCGGCGGCCTCATGTCAACCGTCATTCGCTTGATGGGCGACTTCACCAACCAAGCCGTTGCAAATTCCGGAGTGGAAGATGCAGTTGCCGACTCAGGCGGTTTCCTTCTCGTTGCTTCTTCAATGTACTATCTTTGTGCAATTGCGACCATCATCGCAGCGCAGGTTCTGATTCGTACCGGTACTCGTGGCAACGCAGATGCAGTGCCCCAAAGCGCAACAAGCGACATCAATGCTTACACCCTTGTTGAGGGCACAACAACAATTCGTACCTTGCTTGGTCGAGGTGTTGGAATCGATACAGCACTCAACATTGGCCACAGTGAAGAGGACGATGGCGCTACAATTATCGCCGTCAGTGCTCACCTTCACAATGAAGAAATCACTGAATTCCCAGACGATGGCACAGGCCCAGCAGAAGAGTTGGTGATGCTGTCAAATTACCTTGCAGAATCGGATCAATCACTGTTCCAATTCTTCCAATCCATCGATCTTGATGATTCGGGCACCATCGATGGTTTCGAATTCCAAAGAGCGCTCAAGAACGCAGAAATTGCAAACCTACCACCATGGGAAATGAGTGCACTCCTCGAGGCAATGGATCTCGACGGCGATGGAAAGATCAACCTTCCAGAACTCGACATTGCTGTGACAAAAATTCGATCCATGCAAAGCACTTCTGAAGAAGAGTGAAGCTGCAAAGGGGATGTGGGAGGGTGCGAATTGGCCTTGTCGGCAAACCAAATGTGGGCAAATCTACTTTTTTCAGCGCTGCAACATTGGCCAAGGTGGACATTGCGAACTACCCCTTCTGTACCATTGAACCGAACGTCGGTGTTGCTTTTGTGGCAGCACGTCTTGATTGTCCCTGCAAGGACATCAGAGTGAAACTGGAAGCCGAAGGACGAATTGAGGCCGTCAAGGAAGACGATCCAAGAAAGGGCAGTCTATGTGAGCCCAGGACGGGTTCTTGTGTTGGCCATCGCCGCCTTGTCCCTTGCTTCCTTGTCGACATTGCAGGTCTTGTTCCGGGGGCGAGCGAAGGGCGTGGACGCGGGAACGCCTTCTTGGCGGATTTAGCAAACTGCAACGCGCTCATACAGGTCGTGGATGCCGCCGGAAGCACGGACCTCGAAGGCAACCCTCAGGGGCTGAACCAACCATCAGAACTCGCCCGGGCACGAGTCAATGAAGAAATTGAATTCCTCGGTCATGAACTTGATGCGTGGATTGCAGGTTTGTTGCTGGATGGTTGGTCACGTGGGGTGCGCCGAGTGCAAGCTGAAGGTGACAAAGGCCTCGTTTCATTCATTCATGAGCGGCTTACGGGATTAGGCGCCACGCTGCAGTCGGTCTCCTTAGCATACGATGCCTTCTTTTCAGAACAAAGCGACCTTGGTTCCCCTTGGGATTGGGATTCAGATGTCATCGCAACGCTAGCCGTCCATTTGAGAACAGCTCTTTTCCCAATCCACATTGCCGCCAACAAATTTGATGTTGCTCCGAACGATGTGCTGGATGGTGTTGCTGCCAATGGCGTCATCATACCATGCATGGCCGATGTGGAACTGGGTCTGCGTCGTGCGGATGCAGCAAACCTCATCGCGTATGTACCCGGCGAGAATGACTTCCAATTCAGCGATCAATCCTCGCTCAATGAAGCTCAAATGAAGGCCCTTGATCACATGAAGGAACGTCTCAAAACCAACCAAGGAACGGGTGTTGCGAGGGTGCTCGACACGGTCTTGTTCGATGAATTGGATCATATCGTGGTCTACCCCGTACAGGATGAAGCTCGCTGGACCGATGGCGATGGAAAGGTGCTGCCCGATGCGTTTGTGGTTCCGTCTGGTATACAAGCCAAAGCCTTGGCATTCAAGGTGCACACCGATTTAGGAAACGGGTTCATTCGGGGCGTCGATGGACGAAGCCGACGTGTTGTTGGTTCCGACCATGAGTTGCAGGACGGAGATGTTCTGAAAATTCACGCTAAATCGTGATCAGTGGCCTTTTGGTCGATCGTAGGCAGGGGTTAAACGAGCCATGTCGCCAGAATATTGCCCGCCTCGGTAGATGAACCAAACAGGTGTCAAGAGCGTCAAGGCGAGCAAAATGAGCAAGAAATACAAGCCCCATGGTTGAACATCTCGAATCACCATTATCCAAAGGGTCCAGAGCAACGGAATGTACAGGAAAATACTGTATCGCCGAGCGAGAGTTTGAAGACGGGCACTGCCTAATCCCCCGTCGTACATGTTCGCAGCGTCTTCTTTTGAGACAAGTCCCTTTTCCAAACCACAGCGCACGCAGACTTGTGTCATAGGCCCGTTTCCATGAATGAATTGTTCACGTGGGTAGGTGCTCGAACAGTAACGGCAACTTGGCATGGTCTTCCCTCATAGCCTCCGAAATGCTCACGATTCTTCAAGCATCCGCTTCCATCCTGAGGAAATTGGCAAGCAGGGTGATGCCTTCTGGTGAGCCAACCGACTCGGGGTGGAATTGAACACCGACCACGGAGTGCTCTGAATGCGCAATGGCCATGATTTCACCCGTACCTTCGAGATGGGCTGTTTCTAGCAACTCATCGCCAGACCCAGACGCTACAATCAGTGAGTTGTACAACGTAAATGGATGGGGGGAATTGAGGCCTTCAAACAGCCCGTTGCCAGTATGAGTAATGTTTCTCGGAGAGCCATGGACCGGACCCGATGGTGTTTGGTTTAGGCTCATTCCTGCTGCTAGACCGATGGCTTGATGCCCAAGGCAGATGCCCAAAACAGGGATTGAAATTTCACCCCGAATGGCTTGCTTTGCAATGTCCATGGTCAGTGCTGAATGGCTTGGTTCGCCCGGCCCGGGGCCTAAGATCACATGCGTTGGTTTGAGCCGTTGAAGCAGTTGTTCAACCTCACCAATGGGCACCTCAACAGGTCGATCACTGGTTCTGGAACGATGGATGACGACGTTATGTCCTCGTCCGGCCACAGCATGTGCAATGTTTTGGGTGAAGGAATCGAGATTGTCAATAAGCAACACACATTTCTCAATCTGGAGGTCAACTGTGTCGATCATCACCGTCCCGTGAGGTGCGGTTGAGGGAGGTGCTTCTTCGGGAATGAGATGATGAATGGCCAACTGACCTTGTGGCAATGACGCACGATCATCTAAATTCCAACCGCACGCTTTGCGCAAGGCTGCAGCCTTCCACTTGGCTTCCTTAATTTCTTCTTCAGCAACCGAACCAATCGTGATGCCACCTCCTGCTGCGATGGCACCGTGCCACTGTTTGCGAACTCTTGTTGCGATTAAGGTCCGAATGAGGATGTTCCATGTTCCAGCTCCGCTGTAGGGGTCAAACCAACCAATTGATCCGGTCCAAAAAGAGCGAGGTGTCTGTTCAAGCTCATCAATGGTAGCGCACACAACGGTTCTCGGACATCCGGTGATGCTTCCACCGGGGAAGATTGCTTCAAGTGCGTCAAACGGTGTGTTTCCGGGGACCAAATTTCCTGTGACTTGAGACACGAGATGCTGCACATTGGCATAAGCCTCGACGTCAAATCGCTCAACTTCGACACTCCCAACAGCACACACCGAACCCAAATCGTTTCGCATCAAATCCACAAGCATTCTGTGTTCAGCACGCTCTTTTTCGTCATTGATCATTTCCTCGCGAAGCAGGAGTTCTTCTTGTGGCGTCTCACCTCTTGGACGAGTGCCTTTGATTGGTGCTGTGCGCAGTTGAACTCCATCGCATTGAAGCAAAGACTCTGGTGACGAACTTACCAAGGCAAGGCCGAGATCTTCAGAATGCATGTAAGCAGAAAACGGCGCTGGATTCGTGGCGCAAAGCCGTTGGAAAATGATCCTTGGATGCTCGTTTAATTGCCCTCGCCACCAGCGTCCGAGGTTGACCTGATACATTTGACCTGCAGCGATGCTTGTGCGGATGGCCTCAATTCCGTTTTTGTGTTCTTGGTCCGTCATGTTGGATGATTCAGGATGAGGATTTAGTGTCTGAACGCCGAGGCTCTTTTGTTGCGCTTGGCTAAGTTCAGAGCCTACCCGTTGCGACCAGTCATCACCCTTGATTGAAAAGGCGTGAAGTTCCCCGGTTGATTTGTCCTCAGCGAGGTACCGTTCAACAAAGAACAGAACGCACAAAATCGTCCCCTCCTCAGGTGGGTGTTGAAGCGCCAAAGGCTGAGTCCACTGAACCAAATCATACGCAAGGCAACCAGACCAGAATGGACGCTTAGGCAATTCAGGGAGAGGTGTGCCTTCAAATTCGGTTTGGGTTGAGAAGGCCTGGAGCTTTTCCAACAAACCCGCAAGCGTTTCGTCAAAAATAGTGGTGGCATGGTACCAACATCCATGTTTCCACTCTTCAATACGTCCAACCAATTGCGAGGTTTGTGAGGTGAGGCGAACATCTCCTTTACTTGGAGAATGAGGTGGTGAAGGTTGGATTTTTGGTTGAACGACGACCAATCTTCGACGAGACGGGCCACAAAGCATCGAGGCTTTTGCAAGGTGGGAGGCTGGTCCCCCAGAAATTAGCAACAACTCATCAGGACCTCCGAACTTGAACGCATTCGGACCAATGAGGCCCACCTCGTTCAGATGATGCAAGAGGGTTACCAAGCGTTCTTCGATGGTCAAGCCCCCACATGAGTCCAAGCGTTCTCATTTTGATAATGTTGGGTCAACATTGCTTGGCACTTCTGTGTGAACTCCTGTCCATTTCCAATCGTTTCTCCATCTATCGATGCAATTCGTGAAGCGCCAACTCCACTGCCGATGGCCACCATTTCCAACGCTCGTGCCACCATCCGTTCATTCAACCGGCCGCGGTGAACCGGAACTCCAGAGGCCTCCAACAGCGGCGTAAGAATGTCGGCAGTGACGCTCTGCACTCCACCTTCCTCTTCAGCTGCAAGCCATGCCGTACCGTCTTCGTCAATCACGAGTGGGGTTGCACGGTCTGCGTCAATGATGGCAAATCCGTGGACCAGTAAGGCAAGATCGGACCCCTTCGCATCTGCATGTTTTGTTGCCTCAACATACGGTTCCCAGTCACCGTGCTTTGTTCCGTTGATCTTCGGAGACCACCGGGGTGCAGGGACAGTGACAGCCTCAAATTCATCGTTTCTAAGAACAAACTGGCGGGATTGAATTGCGATGTGGCCCTCCCTCGAGAGTTCAAGTCGAATCAGACCGTAGGGGTGAAACTGCGGTGGGGCAGGGCTAGGTTCTGCTATGCTCCATGCTGCATCAAGCATGGATAGAATATGTTCAGGCCAAGCAATTCGTAGCCGCTTAGCATGCTTTTCCATCCGCTCTAGGTGGAGTTGGAGGTCAGCAAGGTGGCTTCCCCCATCCCATACAAGCGTGGTGAACACCTTGTCTCGCGGGTTGGTAGGCACCGAGTCAGTCCCCCTTCATCTCAAAGTAAATCATCTAAGAAAGAGGTGTCAATTCCCTTGCTTGGTTGCTTTGGAGCAGGACCAGCACCTAACTCGTTCAACAACTCATTGTTCTGTACGGGCTGCATAACCGGTTGTGCTGGTTGGTAAGCAGGGCGCCCATAGATGTCTTGCTGAGTTTGTTGAGGTGCGTACATATCTGTCGCTGGCGCAGCAGCAGGTGCCATTGGCGGTGCTGCAGCTGGTGGATTGGCAGGCGATGCATCACCCCAATCTTGGTCGTCTTGAATGCCCCAAGTTGCTTCCTGAAGTTCCCACGACTTCGATCGGCTGCGCTGGTTTCCACGTGTGCGGACAACTGCAATGAAGAGGATAATCGCTGCGAAGAACAACCCTGCTGCAAGGAGGTTTGGTGTTGTCAACAAGGACGAGAAATCAGCTCCATCGCTGCCATCTCCTGGAAGGGTGCTGTCGCCGCCTTCACCTTTGATAGGGTCAATCTTTTGCGGATTAATGGCCTGCTTTTCGAACAGATTGTCTTGCACTGTGACGCCGACATACCATGCACTTGCGTTGGTCAAATCTTCAAATATCTCAGCGGTGATTAAGAAGGAATTGGAAGCCTTTACATCGGCCAACCACGTCGCTTCAAGGGTCGTATCATACTCATTTTCTGCAATGTAGATGACGTAACTTTCAATGGTGTCGTCAGAGGACAATGTCCAGGTCACCAAAATGTTGGATTCATCAACCCATGAAAGGGTAACCCCCGAAACATCCGGAAGATAGTCGCCCCGCTCATCGACTCCATCGTCAACCGATTGAGATGAAACCACCACAAGGTCGCTTGTGAGTGCGTTACCGGACGTGTCACGAACGACAACAACCGCCCAAATTTCCTGCCCAGGAATCACTGGTGTATCTCCCGCAACCAAGTCAATGGTGAGCGGGAGGTCAGGGGAACGTTCGAGGATCGCAATCGGTGCGCTCGGGCCTAATGTTCCAGTTCCTACGCTTGTGAAGGACCATGTTGCAGCATAGACTTCGTACGAGCCGACATCGCTCGCATCACTCAACTCGAAGTCAAGCAACAGAGCGCTGCCGTCGTCAGAAGGCCTGTCAACAAGTTCGAGTGATTCCAGTCTTGCAGGGGCCTCAGTGTCTTGTTCATTGTCGATTGGGGTGACCGTCGCTTCCACGAGGTCGGTGAGGTGCACATTTCCAGAGAGGTCATGCACTGTAACGACCACGAACAATTCGATTCCAGGTTGAATCAATTGTGGTGTTGCTGAAGTCAAATCCATCATGCCGGTTGTACCGCTGTACAGGGCTGAGGTGAGGGTGATTTCAATTGGATTGAACTCTTCATCGACCCACTGCTTGTTGATTTTCAAGCAGCCACAACGATTAGGATCTTCGCCAAAGGCTGCCCATGCTGTTGTAAGGTCTGCGATTGGTTGGTCGGCCGCCCAAACGGTGTAGTGCGAGAAATCATCAGCATCTGAAATGGACCAAAGCACATCGATAGCAGTCCCGTCGTCATCTGGATGGTCGAAGGCTTGGACGGTGGAAATACGATCGGGAATTGTTCCTGTTCCAGCTGTGTTTCGTAGAGGCGTCACCTGCACGAGGGTGACATCAACAAGGTTGGCGTTGAGCCAGTCATCGTATGCTACGACGCCCACATAGTAGGTTTGCCCGTCTTGGAGTGCGACGCCATCAATGCTTGTGACGATGGCTGACTCCTCTGAGCAATCATTGATGATCTTCGCTTGAGTGAAGCCGTAATCGGTAATCACTTGCATCGAACTTTGGTCAATTTGAGTTGCTGCTTCGTCCCATGTTCGCATGAAGATGGTGTAGAAGGTGCAGTCTTCAGCAGGGTTCGCATCCCATGAAACGGTGATTCGTCCACCCTCGTCATCCGGGGTGTCAATGGCGGCAACATTCTCCATCTTCGGTGGAGGCGTGTTGTCATTGAGTCCACCGGTTGGGACAAACGGTCCAACGATGAGGGCGTTCATCAAATCCTCTTGACCAGCCTCGTCGACGCAAGTCAATCCAAGCCAATATGGCTGGCCGGGCGAGAGGGACAATACAGTGGAATTCCCCTCCATCCTCATGACTCCAGCCTCGGGTGTTAAGCCCAAGACATCGGTCATTGGTTGAGTGGATGCATAGATGTTAGTTTGCAGAAGGTCAAGGCTTGTGCACCGCGACCATTCGACATCAAGATCGCCGTCCTCTCCGCCCTCATGGGGCCCCGCAGTAGCCCAAATGGGCGGAAGTGGAACTTCATCACTTGGTGAGGCTGGGCCAATCACTGGCGATGGAATACCTAAGCGCCCATCGTCGTATTCGACAACGACAACAGCATAGTAATCTGTGCCATCAACCAAGTCGATTCCGTTTGCCGTTGTGACTTCGCTCGAAAGTCGACTGTGAAGTGATATGGCTTTGTCCACGGTTCGCGTGCTGAGGTAGTCAACCGTGATGCCGTTTGGGTCCCAAACTGCACCTTCATTCACATACACGAGGTAGCGCGCAAAATCATCGTCGTGAACAAGGCTCCATTCCGCAATCAAGGCTCCGCCACCATCGTCTGGGCGATCGATGAGTTCAGACAGGGCAATCGGTGTTTCAGTCTTGACATAGTCGTAAATGAGGCGCACATGCATGGACCCATTGGCTGGTGAGCGCAAAGTGAGTTGCACGAATTGAGTTCCGTTGACAATGATGCCATTGTCGACGGCAAGTTGCATGGTGGTTTCGAAGTCTGGGTTGTTGTTCAGTTCGATCGTAGCGTTGTACTTCAGACTCACTGATTTAGCCCATGTTGCTGCGTAATTGACGGGTGAGGTAAAGGCCAACGGCACTGTTTGGAACAAGATGCCGTTGGTGCCTGCGACACCAAAAGACGGGTCGAGGGCAACGGGGTTGTCGAGGTCCGCCAACTGAATGGCCATGCCAGGATGAGTCATGTCGCTGATGTCCAAGGATTGTAGATTGAAGCCAACGTTCAACGGGTTTGCTTTTCGGAGCGTGAATCGGTCCATCTCGGTGTATTGTGCGTTGTTTTCAAAGCCGAACAAGCCAATTTCCCCTGTTGTCAACCACACTGCGTCAGAGGTGATTGTTCCGCCAGTCAGATCAGTTTCTTGGAAGACCTTGAGCGTTGCATGAGTGGGGGTTCTGGCACTCAGAATCGATGCTCCATTTTCGCCGATGGCCAAGACATGATCTCCATCGCTGACCATCTTCTGAATTGGCCAGCCTGCTACTTGGAAGGACGGCACGCCGTCTTCGAGTTGGTTGCTCTGGCCGTTGTAATGGGTCATTGGGCCCACATCAGTTGCGATGTGAAGGCCCCACCAATCAGAAGCAAGGGCGTCGATGGTGTTGGACGGCAACTGATCGAATTTGTGCCACTGGATTGCTCCGCTTGTGTCCTCGACCGAGGTCACTCCCGGGCGTTCAGCCCCAGCGCCATCATGGCCGATGAAGAGGGTGGTTACCGTGGTCGTCGTTCCAGAGTTATCGGTGGTGGTCTGCGTTGCAGTGGTGAGGGATTGGGCTGAGGTCGCCATCAAACCTGTTCCGCTCGAATAGAGCGTTGTAGCGTTTGTGAGGGTGTCCATTTTGACAACCCCTGCTGCGGTTGCCATCCACAAGTCAGTGCCAATCACTTGGATGTCTTCGACGACATTGGTGGGGAGGCCATCGCTTGTTGTGAGCGGGTTAATCCAATCGTTAGCAGCCCAATTCCACCGGCCAACGCCTCCATTGGTTGCGATGTAGAGGGTTGAACTTGTTTCTGCGAAAGCGTTGATGACGTTTGAAGGGAGTCCTCCGAGTAATTTGCCATTGCCGAAACCTGTTGCAATGTCGTAGAGTTGGACACCTGCAGCAGACCCCGAGCTTCCTTGCAGTCCAATGACAAGGGTGTTTCCATTGACGAATAATCCATCCATATTTGAGTGGAGGCCACCGTTGAGTCGCATTATCATTCCGTTGAGCGTATCGAGTTTGTACAGTCCTGTTGGTGTTGTTGTGATGTACAAATCTGTACCAATCAGTTCCATGTCCTTTGCAACACTGTTTGCGGTCATTGTCCAGCCATCTTGCCAGTCGATTGTTCCGTCTGCCTGTCGCTCGCCTTGAAGAAGACCAGCACCAGAGGATGCGCCATTTTGGCCGAAGCCCTGGCTTGCCCCTTCAGTCGCAACCCAGATGTGAGTGGAATTGCCAGCCATCGAGGTGACCTGGCCACTGACAAGTCCAGGGAAGTCAAGCAAGGTGTTTTGCCCGAGTGAACTGATGGTGTCGACGTGGCTGTATCCTGACGAGCCGCCGGCTTGGCCAATGAGCCATTCGTTGGTGAGCCACTGGAATGAAGTCACAGATGATCCTTGCCCGTTGAAATTCACTTGAGCAGTGGATGATCCAGATGTGGCCACAGCGCTGTAGCCTCCACCGATGACGTTGTCGCCACTGGTGCCGATGCCATGTCCAAGCACGAGCATGCCGTTGGCGTAGTCAATAGCGTCCCACCACACCCTGTCGCTTGGAAGATTGTGGTTCACTGTCGTGATTGGACTCAACCATCCATTGCTGGAGTAACTGTACTTCTTGATGTCTGCTTCGTCCTCATAGAATGAGACGTAGAGGGTGTCAGTGCCATCGCAAGCAACGCCGGAAACCTCTCCATAGTTCTCGTTCCAGTCGCTTGTCGTGAAGGTGCCTAAGAAAGAGTCATTTGCCATGTCAAATCGGGCAACACCGCCGTTATTGGCATAGATGCCAATGTGAAGCAAACCTGCACATTCTGTCATCGTGATTGGATAACCGTTCGGGATGCCGTTTTGACCTGTGGAATAATCGTTCCACGTGGTTCCATCCCAGTGAGAAATGGCGCCATTCCTGAATTGGCCGAACCCACTGACTTCGCCGCCACCAACAACCAAGTTTGTACCATCGGTCCAGAGTTCGTAGATCTGTTCACCTGCGTTGTTTGGAAGGCCAGAACCTTCCTCCCACATCGTGAGCCATTGGTTTGATGATTCGTTGAACCTCGCAACTCCTTCTACGGTTGCGAATAAAACCTCGCCATCATATTCGATAATTTCTCGGATTGGGAAATCGAAGTCATCATCGTCCCATTCGCCGAGCAGTGTCCCATTAGCGTCCATGTATTGAAGGGAGTTTTCGCCCCATGAAACCCACATGTTTCCGGTTGAGGATTGGTAAGCAGTCACGCGGTCCACTTGCCCAATTGGCAGAATGTTTTCACCCCAAGAACCGTTGCTTGTGTTGAATTGGGCGATGCCACCGGAACCATCAACCTCCCACCAGTTTTGAGAGGCTACGCTGATCATGATGATGTCGCCAATGAGGCCCATACCATTGACATCGCCGTTGTTCTGACCGATTTGGGCGCCTGCATCGAGGGCAGAAAGGGCCGTGAAATTTTGCGCATCGAACCGATACAGATTGTCGCTGCTGGCTCCGTCGTGGTAATACATGATGTTCCCTTTGAGGATCATATCAAGAGGATCGCCGTTTCCAGCAAACAGGTTGCTTGACTTTTCGATGTCGTACACCTCGGCCCCTGTCGTAGCATTGAGCAATTGGAATCCGTCGGCGCCTCCAATCCAGATGTAATTTGGATTGAGGTCAACAGAAAGGGCAGTTGCATCTTCATTTCCGCCGTCAAGGAAATTGTCATCGGTCCACAGCGTAAGCCATTCATCGTTTGGGATGTCATAGCGGGCAATTCCAATGCCATCAAGGGCGATAAATGCAACATCGCCGACCACGACAACGGGTGCGTTGTTTGTTTGCTCACCAGCGGTCCATTCACCGACCACGTCGAACGGTGAAATTGTAATGATTCCAACACCAGAATTTGTTCCTCCGAAGAGGTAGGTGTTCGAGCCGACTCCGATGGAGTATGTTGCCCAGTTTGGCATGCCGTCGTACACATTCAAACATTCTTCAATATCGAGTGTTCCTGTTGGAAATTTGCACACACCGATGTTGGTTGCAGCGTACACGTTTGAGCCAACCACGACAAAATCAAAGAATTGTTGAGGGCGCTCATCCCAGTTCCTTCCAATCTGGAATGAATCAGCGCTGGAACCAGCTTCATCCCATTCAACGGCACCAAAGGAGGTGCCGATGTACAAGACATTTCCATTTGCTTCCAGCGAATAAATCGTGTCTGATGGTAGGATTTCAGTGGAACTTCCGCTGCCAGTGTTGCTTGATTGCGTCAGCGGAAGAAGAATCTCATTGGTGGAAAGGTCTTTGCGCGCTACGCCGTAGCCGGGAATTCCAAAGTACAGAATATCGCCAACAACCGCGACAGGCACATCGTTTGCACCGTTGATGCCCGTGGAGATCCACGGGGTCAACCATGTGTCGTTAGCGATGTCATATCGAAGAAGGCCATCGTTTTGAGTTCCTACATAGGCGATGTTGGCGTGAATCGCTGCATCGGTAACTGAACCTGTATCCAGCACGATGCTTTCGAACACAGCAGGTTGAGAGCCGGTGAGGTTAATGGCCAAAAATTCGCTGTAAAACTCGTTGAGCACAATGACGGTCGAACCGTCAGATTGGACCACAGTGACATCATTGCTTGAGAGAAGGGTGTTTGAGGTGTCCCATGTTTGGAGGACGGTTCCATTGTTGTGCATTTGGTGAGCCCCATTTTCAGCGGCGATGTACACGTGGGTTCCGTCATTGCTGAGTTTCGTGATGTCAGCTCCAATGAACACGGGCTCAATCCAACGGGATGCTTGCGTGTCGAACCGATTGAGGTATTGATCATCAGTCGCAACAAACAACACGCCATCGAGTTCGGTTGAATCAATCATCTGACCAGAGGTTGGTCCACTTCCCAACAAGAGAACGCCTGTGTTGAGTGGCGTGGATCCGGGCGTCAACTCAACCAGCGCCCCGTAACCATCGCTCACGAGGATCAATTCCGAACTTGGTGAGCGGGCCCCTGAGTTTGGCCAGAGGATCAACTCATCACCAGTCCCTGCAAGACCGAAAGCATCGATGGTTTGGGAGCCAGAGAACACATTGCTTGCTGCGTTGTAGGTGTGAAGGGCATCGCCGTTGAGGATGTAGAGCGTGTTGCCTGAACGGGCCAAGCCTGTGACATCGTTGCTTGAAAGCCAGTTGCCGCTGTTCCATGTTGAGAGCCAGAACCCAGAACTCCAGTCATATCGGGCAAGACCAGCATCGCTTGAAGCCATCACCAGCTGATTGCCGGAGACTAGCATAGATGTGATTTCATCAGAATGCAATGAATTAGCAGTCGACCAATCCGAGAGCATCACCCCGTTGGCAACGGAGTAGCGCATTACGCCGTCTCCGTCGGTTGCAATGTAGAGGACGCCATCGACTTCAAGCATGTCAAGAATGCTCGATCCACCTAGCGCATCAATCTCGCTCCAGGCCCCTGAAGTCCAAGAAAACAGGCCACTTTCACCGGCGGCAAAAACGCCTCCACTGGTGATGGTAAATTGGTCCATATCGATGAATTCCGGGTCGTCAGAATCAGGTAGGACCACTTGGCTGCCTGAATCTGTGAGGGAAATGGCACTGAAGCCTTCATCATTGGTCAGAAAGTGAATCATGTTGTTTGCCGTGTCGATTTCCATGTCAAGGACATCGCTTTCGAATTCAATCATGTCAATGATTGGCGGGTCGTTGTTGTAGTCTAAAACAAGCACGTCATCGAGGATTGCGAGGTACATCCGGCCATCGTCTGGATGAATGGCCTTAGCTCCGATTTCCAATTGAATCGGTTCGAATGAAACGGCCGGGTCCACTGGCGCCAGTGCTTCAATCACCAAGTCGGTGATCGTCGCATCCGACGGAATGGTCCATGTTGCGCCTGAATCACTGTTTGGTGTGAGCCTTCCGTCGTAGGGGTTCGCTCCAGCAAAGCTGTCCGAGGAACCAAAGGAACCAAGCCCTCGCCAGTCCAACAGATTGATGCCAATATCGTTGGCCAACAACATTGGCTCTTCAATCATCAAGCCATCGCTCCCGTTGACTCGGACTTGGAAGGAAACATTGGACAAATCAGCGCCTGGAGCAAACTCTAGGGTCCAATCTGCGGTTGCTTGAGTTCCAGTTGTTGGGTCGGCGCCAATGGCGTCCAACTGAACCCAACCTGTATCGTTGCTGCCAGACTTCGGCCATACCGTGTCATTGGCCGATTCGTGGGCTGAAACACCAGGGGCCATCATCATCGGGGCAACCGATGAACAGAGCATAATTGCAACCAGCATCAGGGCTCTTTTGCCGGCGCCGGCGGGGGAAATGAGTGCGATTCGCCGGTTCATGGTATCACAGGCGCCTTTTGGGGTATTTGAACGCGGCCCCCAATCGTGCAATCCCTGCTCATTTGTCTTTGCAGGCGTTCAGCGGGGCGGTCGGGTAGCAATCCAGCGTTTGGAGTGCTCCCTAGGGGTGTGTTTTCAGCATCAACTGTCCCGTTGACACACAACACTCAAACACCGAACCACATTCGTTTGGTTTGGTTACCATGAATCGAGAGAAAAAGGAGCGGCTGCTCAAGAAAGAATCTCTCGAGTACCACGAGGCTGAGCCGAGGGGAAAAATCAAGGTTGTTCCAACCAAACCACACAGCACGGCTCATGAACTCAGCCTTGCGTATTCACCAGGCGTTGCATACCCCTGTTTGGCGATTGCCGAACGCCCTGAAGATGCCTACCGCTACACTTCGAAAGGGAATTTAGTCGCTGTTATTTCAAACGGTACAGCGGTCTTAGGGTTAGGAAACATCGGTGCTCTAGCAAGCAAACCAGTCATGGAAGGAAAGGGCCTGTTGCTGAAGACATTTGCAGACATCGACGTGTTTGACATTGAAGTGGATACAGAAGATCCAGAAGCCTTCATCGATACGGTTGTCAACATTGCTAAGACCTTTGGAGGGATTAACCTTGAAGACATCAAAGCCCCTGAGTGTTTCGAAATTGAACGGCGGATTGCAGAAGCAACCGACATCCCCGTGATGCATGACGATCAACATGGTACTGCGATTATCTCCGCAGCAGCGTTGCTCAACGCCGTTGAGTTGCAAGGAAAAGAGCTCTCTGAAATCAAAGTGGTTGTGATAGGGGCGGGCGCCAGCGCTATTGCTTGCGCAAATCATTACGTTGCCATCGGTGTTTCGAGATCGAACATTTCAATGGTTGACAGCAAAGGAATCGTCACTAAGGCAAGATTGGAAGCGGGCGAACTCAACGAGTACAAAGCCCCATTCGCCCATGAGCGCGAACCCGGTCAATTGGCTGACGCATTGAAAGACGCAGACGTCATGCTGGGCCTTTCAAGGGGGGGTTTAGTGAGCAAAGAAATGATTGGCAGCATGGCGCCAAAACCGATTGTGTTTGCTTTGGCAAACCCAACTCCGGAAATATTGCCCGAGGAAATTCTCGAAGTGCGCACAGATGCGATCATTGCGACCGGACGCTCAGATTATTCCAATCAAGTCAACAACGTGTTGGGCTTCCCATACATTTTCCGTGGCGCGCTTGACGTTCGCGCTCGAGACATCACTCAGGGCATGAAAATGGCAGCAACCCGTGCGCTTGCAGCATTGGCAAAAGAACCGGTGCCCGATTACATCTCTGCCGCATACGATGGCGCAGTGATGCAGTATGGGCCCGATTATATCATTCCAAAACCCTTTGATCGAAGGGTCTTGCTTTGGGAGGCTTCTGCAGTGGCACAAGCGGCTGTCGATGAAGGCATTGCAGGTGTGGTTCCAGAAGAGTTCTCCATCACCGATTATCGAGACGAATTGGAAGCAAGGCTTGGACAATCTTACTCAATCATGCGACACGTCATCAATCAGGTACGCGGCCGAGGAAAGCGAATTGTGTTCCCCGAAGGAGACAATGAAAAAGTGATCAGAGCCGCTGCTCAACTGGTCGAGCAAAAAATATGTTATCCAATTTTGTTGGGCCCAGAAAAGCGCATACATCGAATGGTCGATGAGTTGAGTTTGTCGTTTGATTACGAAGTCTATGACCCAAGAAAGGACGAACGCCGGAAAGGTGTGTACTCTCAATCCATGCTCGAGCGTCGAAACCGAAAGGGAATGACGGTCGTCGATGCTGCACGGTTGCTGAAATCCCGTCCTTACTTTGCCAGCCAGATGGTGGCCAACGGTGATGCAGATGGATTCGTAGGAGGTGTGAGCCGGAACTATGCCGATGTGCTTCGTCCTACCCTTGAGTTGATTGGGGCAGATGACGACGCTCATTGCATCGTTGGGTGCTATATGATGAACGTAAAAGGACGCACGATCTTCCTTGCAGACGCAACAGTCAACGTGTACCCTGACAGCAGAACACTTGCAGAAATAGCCGTGCAGACTGCCAAAGTCGCTCGTCGATTTGGTGTTGATCCCGTGGTTGCTATGCTTTCGTTCTCCAATTTCGGTAGCAGCCGTGCGCAACGGTCTGAACGGATTGAAGATGCGATTGAGTTTGCCCGTGAACTTGACCCTTCCCTGGTCATCGACGGTCCAATGCAAGCCGATACCGCCCTCAATGGAGACGTGCAAGGCGAATACCCATTCATGGCTTTCGAAGGTGCTGCAAATGTCCTCGTTTTGCCGAACCTAGCAGCAGCAAACATCGCTTACAAACTGCTTGAGGAACTGGGGGACGCGGAAATGACCGGTCCTATTTTGGAAGGCATGAGCCACCCAGTCCAACTTGTTGCTCGACAGGATGGTGTGCGTCACATTGTCAATATGGCAGCCATATGTGCTGCTGACGCCATCCGTCAAGAGCCATACTGGGAAAGTTTGGTTGAGCCAGTCAAGGAATCTTAGATTCCACGTCATCAAAGGCGATGGTTGGCCTACGTGGTCTCCAGAAGGCACCCGTTACAAACCCGGCACAGAGGCCTCCAAACAGCAGGTTAGCCCAGCCGGTGAATGCATAATCTCCCATGCCCCTAAGAACGGGAATGGCAAATGAAGGAATCACGCCAAGCAAGAACGTGCAGATTAATTCCATGCGAAGGTTCGCTGCCATATCTGCTGCAACCGGGACCTTTTTTTCTGGCCCCTCACGGATTGGCGCGACGACCAATCTTGCGACGACACCCCCGATTGGTCGGTCCAAAGGTACGCTTGAAAGAGCGGTGATGCCCTCTTTACTGGGATGCGTTTCGATGGCAGCCCGGTGAAGCGCCATTGGGCCGATGCCTTCGAAACGACGAGGCCGTCCGTCCATCATGGCACCTCGGTAATTTGAATTGACTGCGTCGGCAAGGATTTCGATCTGCTTTTTCTCAAGACCAAGTCCGAGTTCGGCTTCGGCGCAACGCCATTCTGATTCAGTAGGGTTTCGTACTTCCCATCGGGTGGCAGAATCCAATCCTTCAATGCCTTGTTCAACCGCAGCATTACCGGCTTGCAAAATGCGCTTTAGGACTTCAACATCCACATTGAAAAGTGCTTCAGGGTTACCGCCTTCAGTTCCCGAAAGCAGGGCCACGTCGCGTTCACTCAGGGGGGCGTTCATGATGTAATAATCCGGCAACCTGACCTCGTGGCGTGGCCTTTGGCTCGAGTAAATCCAACCGCCCTTATCGGTGCCCAAGAACATCGTTTGCGCTTTCACTGGGTGAAAGTCAATTCCTAAAACATCGATTGGTTCCAAGTGAATCCCTCACTGGAGTGTTCCTTCCATGCGTCGATACCAAGCCATACCTTTCTGGTGGTCTTCAAGCAAGGTAAATTGTGGGAATGGGGAGATTGAGCGCACATAGCCGAACATCCCGAAGTCAACTAGGTCGGGGGAGTCCCCCCCAAAGAAGGCATGTTCGCCATGTTCATCTGTAAATTCGGTCAAGAGATCATGCCACAATTTTTTCGGAGTTCTACCGTCTTTTTTGACTCGCTTTCGAGCGATAATGCCCCACATGATTGGGAAGCCCGCCCATGCATAGAGCCGCTTAGAAATGAACCCGAATTTTTCTAGTTTTGAAATTCGAGTTGTTGTTTTCAAGGCAGCCCCAAGGGTTCCGTACAAGATTGGAACCGTTGCCTTGGAGACCTTTGCGTCCGCCCACTCGAGCCATTTCTCTTGGCGGGCTGGATCGCCCTTAGAGGCTAGCTTACCGTCGTTATAGGCGGCATCGATGTGTTTCATAACCGGGGTGGAATTGACAAAATATTCTCCGTTCTCGTCGGTGAAGACCGGTACTTTCCCCCAATCTCCTGCGAAGGACACTTCTTTCTTGATTTTCATTCCGTTGACACTGACGTACTCAACTTCCATGCCGAGGTGTTCGATGACTCCACGGACCTTCCAACAGAAGGGGCAGGTGTAGAGCATGTGGAGGGTTGGGGTTTGACCCATGGAGCATCCTGCGGGCGGCCCCTTCTTCAAGCCTCGTTATCAGCTAAAGATGCAGGTTTCCAACCTGTTTTCCAAAAGTCGAGATCATCAAGCCAATGCATCCATTCATCATCTGGACAACTCAGAAGGCGGAAGGCTCTCGCCTCAAGACCTTCTCGATTAGCCGGGCTTAGATGACCTATTTCCATAGCGTCGTGCCACTCCACTTGCATGTGACGAATACGGCGTCTCGCTTCCTCGGGTTGTTCGAAATTCATCTCGCACACGTCCCGCAGCTCTGAAATCCAAGTCCGAGCATCCTTCAACAGAGGGTCATCAACTCGCGCCCGCTTGGATGACTTTTTTGAAGTGAACGGCCACCATCCCATGGTTTGGTGACGGGTCAAGAACCCTTAACGCCATCTATTAAATGTCATATATTGGCAACTGTATTGGATGAAACATGGACTCAGAATTCTGGCTCGATTTACTCGGCACGGCAGCGATTGAAGGTGTTCTCTTAGGGGCAATACTTGGTTTGATTTGGGCGATGGCTACAAAGGCTCTGCAGTGGTTTTTACTCGGACAATTCATCCTCTTGAAATGGTTGGAGTCTCGGGGCATTCTGACTGTCGATTGGGAACGACTCTCCATGGGACTGATGGAAAATAGCGGTCGGGCTGTTGATGAGGTCATATCCGTGATGGAATCTGTCGTGGAACTTGGCATGTTTGGTGCAAGTGTCGCGCTTGGGTTCTACCTTGTTCAAAAGATAAAATCGTGATGCAAGTTCATCAACCATGGCGGACAGCCTACGGCATGGGTCGAGTGGTTCTTCACCTTCACGGGACCATGAAACAAAATGATCTACGGCGCGTTTTCGAGATGTATCATGAACGTCTTCAAAGCCGAGGCGTAAAGGTCCGCATCCACTCAAACAAACTTTCTTGCAAAGCGTACTGTGAAGTGTTAAGCCAGGTGCCGGGGACACTCTATCTCATGGATGAGGGGGGGATGCTGGAACCATCCATTGCCTTCTCCAAAAGGTACCAAAAATGGAGCGTGGGCAGCGAGCCAATCCACCTTGCCATCGGGCCAGCTGAGGGCTGGACTGAGAGGCCAGACCGTCATTTTGAACGGCTTTCGCTTTCGCCGATGACCATGCCGCACGAACTTGCAAGCATTGTTTTGATCGAACAGGTTTACCGTGCAACTGAAATTATTCGTGGTTCGGATTACCACAAGGCCTGACCAAAGGGTCAAGAAGCACCGAAGATTGCGAGAAACGGAGACCTAACATGCTGCTCTTGGAAGACGAAAGCCTTCGCTGGATTCTCCTTGGGTTTGAACTGCTTATTGGCACTGTTTTGATCCTTGGCTCACGAAGCCAACCATTCCCCCTTCCGTCGCGCCGTTTCGGGTCGCTGGTGTTGACCACTGGATTTTTGCTTGCATTGGGCCAACTCGCCCCTAATCCGGTGACCGTCATTGGCCACCTTGTCATCCTCACTTTTTTCGGTTCGTTCGGGTTGCTTGTTGGTATTCATCATCTTCTAAGAACTCGAAGAGAAGTGCTGATTGCGCCCTTTTCGGGGTTCATGTTTTGCGTTGGTGTCGGTGGACTGATGGTCACCACATGGGACGATTTGAGCACCTTCGAACAATGGTCGGGCTTCCTTTCGCTGGTCGTGTTGGGTGGGGGCCAAACATGGCTTGTGTTCCGCGGCCTGTTGATTGGACGGCTTCCTCTAGCTTGGAGCCAGGCTGGAATGGTGGCTCTTCAACGTGGACTTGTCGATGGTCATGATGGAGCAATTGCTTGTTTTGAAAAGGGGTGGGACGCTGAAGAAGAGCATCTTAACCCAATGGCGTATGTCGCACTTCACCGCCTTAATTTGTTCATCGGTGATTCTGAAAAAGCGGCTGAATGGTGGGAGGCCTTGCAAGATGCTGGGGGCGAAAGAGCAGTTGCTCCTGAGTGGATCAAAGCAATTCACGATGCGCTGACACGCATCGATTCAGAAACAGCATCCTTGCTTCCCAGCCTTGTTGACGAAGAGGAATAATTCCGGTTTCCGATTTTGATTCACCCTTTTCTGCCCGAAAAGAGCAGGAAGGGTGCTGTGTGATGCAATTAAGCGCACAACCAAACAAAGGACTTAATATCTTGAAAGTCGATTAACTAACATGGAAGAAGTGGAGGCGAAGGCGTCAAGCACTACTCTAAGCACCGTTTTGTGGTATGCAATTTTCATTTGGTTCGCTTCAAGTTTGTTTTCCCAATCGTTCTACATGGCGCTCAATGGTGAGCCCTACGATGCCATTACGATGCTGAAAGAACTCGGACCTGTCTACTACATTGTCGTGGTTGTCGAATTGGCAGTGTGGATCAGCCTTGCCTCTCTCTTGGTTCGAAAGGTTGTCCAGAAAACATGGACAGCGTCTAAATTACAAACTCTTCCGGCTTAGTGTACATTTCTTTTCACTCCATCCGACCCTCCGGCAGAGAGAGCCGACGAAGTTTGGACCCACCCCCCAAATTTGGCGAAAATCAAATGTTTGTGCCGATGACTTGAAGGTCCGTCAAGTAAAGGAACGCATGTGAAAGAGACAGGCGATGCTCCATTCTTTTCAGGTCGACCTATGGACACATGTTCATTGCGAGATCAAGAGGACGCACTGCGTGTGCTTCCACATGGCGCTCGTATTGTGACCATCGAAGAGGCGAGAGAAAACCTGCCAAAAGTCACCCGCTGGCTCGCTGAACTTCAGGCAATGAGCGATGAAGCGCACGATCTCACAGAAGAACTGGAAGTGCTTCTCGAATCTCTCGAGGCAGAGAATGAACACGTCATCGAAGTGGCGGAACATTTAGCTCAACTTGTCACCCATTGGCAACACACAACGGCCAAAATCGAGGCCACAGGGACTCGAATCGCCTGTTTAGAGCCTGGTCGTTTGGAATGGTATGGTGTGGTGGATGAACATCTTGCGCTTTATTCTTGGAGTTTAGGCGAAGAGGACATTGAATGGTATCACCCCATCGATGCAAGTTTCATGGCCCGAAAACCCCTCATAGAAGCATGACTTGGCTCGTCTGAGGGAAACACATGGTGCGCATTAATCGAGTCTACACCGGAGGCGGTGATACGGGCGAAACATCGTTGGTTGACGGATCACGTCGTTCCAAAGCAGATCCACGTTTTGAAGTGGTTGGGACATGCGACGAACTCAACGCAGTGTTTGGTTTGGTTGCCATGGAAGCAAACCGCATGCCTGACCATGAAGATGGTGGAAATAGAGCGACCGTACAACGCGTCCAAACCATCCTTTCGATGGTTCTCACTCGGGTGCAAAACGAACTGTTTGACCTTGGGGCAGAACTCGCCTGTGACCCTTCTAAACTTCCTGAATACATGGTCCTCATCAGTGAAGAACAATCCAATGTTCTCGTTGATGAAATGGATGCCTGGCTTGAACATCTCGAGCCCTTAACAAGTTTCATTTTGCCAGCAGGACATGGTCCTGAAGCCATGCTTCATCTTGCCCGAACGGTTGCTCGGAGGTTAGAACGATCTGTTCTGCGGCTCAAAGAAACAGAAGGAGACGCATCCGTTCGCCCCATCGTTCAGGTGTACCTCAATCGATTGTCCGATTGGTTGTTCGTGCTTGGGCGCTGGGTCACATCGGGATTAGGCCACGATGAAACGCTTTGGCAACCGCTCGGTAAAAGAGGTCCAGAGACCGGAGTTGCAAAGCGAATCCGTCAACTCCATGCCTCTGATGATGACTTCGCAGACCTTTGATTATTCAAGGCCCATTGCAGTCATGTGCTGCCTAGCTCCTCGTAAGACAAGTCGTGTTTCTTCATGAGACAACTGTTGCTCAGCCATGTCCCAGTCCAACCACATATAGCCCCGGTGCTCGTGAGAGAGGGTGATCGAGATCTGCTCGGTTTGAGCAAGGTACCAAAACACCTGCTTGGTTTTTTTCTTTCCCCGATGTTTGAATGTGTATTCACTCCGTTCGACAAACCCCTCGACAAACTGAATCTTGTCGATGCCCGTCTCTTCTGTTAACTCCCTTGCAGCGGTTGCATGATGATCGGTATCATCTTCTTCGACATGCCCTTTTGGGAAGTCCCAATGACCTTGTGGATATTGGAGCAAAAGCACGGTCCCGTAGTTGACTAACACCACTCCACAAGACGTCTCCATATCTGCAACTGGAAGGTCGCCGGTCAAGTTACTTTTGGCGAATCTCGCTTCAGCAAATCTTCTTGAGCACTCAACCTGCGCTTGCGTTCATGGGCGACCGTTCGAGCGTGCTCCAAAAGGCTGGGTTGCCTCATTTCAAATCCATTATTGCGGATTCAGATTTGGACGGGTTGTGCGCTGCTGCGGTTCTAAAATCGGTCAATCCCGAAGCGACTGTTCACTTCGCTCATGCTGCGCTGGTGCGGTCTGGCTCGCTTGACCACCTGATTGACCGAAACACCGCCATGGTTGACCTTCCGTTTCATCCGAACTGCGGATGGTATCTTGATCATCACCAGACAAATCGACCCGATGAGCAGGAAGAAAAAGCCTTCATCGCTGACGGCGGTACGTGCCACTGGGAGGCCACTCCTTCTGCTGCTCGCTTGGCATACGACGTGCTTAGCCCGTTCATTGATTTGAGCCATCTCGAAGAAATAATGCCCGTCGTCGACGCTCTTGATTCCGGGCAAATTAGCCGAGAGGAATTTATCGAGGATGGACCAATTCTGCAATTGTCCCGTTCTCTTTCCATGCGGGAACCAGAGCACATGCAGCGTCTTCTTGGCATGCTGGCGGCCGGGACTCGTCTGGTCGATGTGCTCGCCCACCCAGACATCGCTCCACATGTGTCGAGGGCAAAACAAGAGCGCCACGCAGCACAAATGGTGGTCGAAAAGCACACGACAATCATCGACCGCTTGGCCGTCTGCCGAATGGACGAGAAAGGCGTTCGTTCAAACGGATACCTCGTCACAGCATGGGCAGGTGACAAAGCCGATGCCTGCTGCATTGTCCATGGCTATAGCGATGGTTCAATCGATACTCCAGAGCGTCCAGCACTTTCTGCAAGTTTTTACGCTAATTCCTTCCTCCCTAACGGGCAAGGTAGGTACGATCTTTCACGGCTTGCTACAGCGTTGGACCCAACTGGGGGCGGGCATGCAAACGCATGTGGATGTCGCATTCAGCCACCAGGCCTCGATTCAAACCTCGAAGTTTGGCTTGAAATGTGGGCTAATCGGGACGAGACTCTGTCAATTCTTTGATCATCCCAAGACAGTGAAAAGGTACAGAAATCCGAGGAAGGCGTGAATGAACACCAGGGCCATCAACAGGTCAGCGGCTCTACCGTGTTTCAGAGCGTGATGCCTAAATTTCTCTCCTTCGTTTCTGGCAGTTTTTGCTTTGCGTCCCATCCGTGCTAAGATAAAGAGCAGGCCAAAGCCAACGGGGCCCATAAATCCGTGAAGTTGTTGTGGCATGAGGTTCGAGAACACATCTCCATTTTCGAGGTAGCCGTCAATTGCTCGGGCTGCGAATGCAACAACGATGACGCCAAGGGTTGACCAAAGAAGCTGTTCCCCCACCCGTTCATGCCGAGAACGGGCTTCTATCCGCGCTTCTCCCTTGAGTTCGTGGCTTTTTTTCCGCCAGGAATACTGCCACCAAAACCACACCAACAAGCCTGTTGCCAGCACCGGATGCAGGAGCAACACAATTGCGTTCACGATGTCCATGGAACTCGCCTTCAGTTAGGGGAGGTTCTCCCGCTTCATTGATGTTGTCGGGGCTCGTTCTGATGCGGAGCGTTTGCAGGGGAGTATAGCCTGCCGGTGGGTTGAAGATGGGTAGGTTGAGGCATTGGATGAGGGGCGAGGATTCTGCAGGAGACGTATCTGGCGAATTGTCTTGAAGCTGCGTTCAAAGCGAACGTAACGAAAAACCGTCGCCAGTCCTTCGTCGTACGAACACCTGATTGGACCTTGCTCGAGAAACCTTGGCGCGCAGTCCTCTTGTTAGCCGTGGCTGAAACCGAATTACCGGCCGCAGATGAAGACGATCAACCCAGCCCATCGCGAAAGCCTGCGCACATGAGGCGCACCCGCGGCCGTCGCGGTGGACGTGGCTCTAATGGACCCCTTGACAACCTTCCAAGCGCTGCTGAAATGGTGCTTCCAAGTGACTATTCAGATGCTTTCCGCTTAGCAGTCCTGCTCGCACACAAACTACTGAACAAAGACGAATGGGATGCGGCATGGGAATCTTCGGAGACCAGTTTGCGAGAATCATGTCTTGCTGACGGCGTTCATCCAGTCTGGGGCGACCTTGCACAACGGACATCCGTTCTTGGGCAATTTGCAGCATTCCCAGTCGCAAAACCAAAGAAAAAGAGATCAAAAAAGACAGTGGACAGCAGTCCTGCTTACATTGATCCAACGGTGAATGAGGACTTGGCTGTTGCTCTCGAAGCGCTTTCTCAAACGGTTGACACGGCAGAATCCCAAGTGGCGCTACGCACCGTCCTCTCCCAATTGTCAGCAGGTCGAAGCCTCAACCCAGCCCCTCTATTGCTTGAACTTGAAGGCCCTGCATGCATCATTTCAGCCCTGCTCTCAATTGCAATGGGCGAAGATTCAGAAGCGAACTTGGCCAATGTGGAATCTCTTGATTCCCAACTTGCTGAAGAACTCTCAGATTTGGTTCGACTAAAAGCAGGCGAGGTCTCGGATTGGAAGAAGAGTTCAACGGCAAAAGACGACCATTCATTGGCTCATTCTCGCAAGTTTTTGGCGTGGCACCACCCTCCCGAATCCTCTGCTCAACTCAAGTCCGATGTTCTTTCAGAAGGCCTTGACCTTCTTCGCTCAGGAAACGCCCCAACACAAGCGATTGAACGGGTGATGTGGTGGCGCCTTTCAGCCCTTCATCGAGAAGGAAAGACCGAGGAGACTGTGGCGACATTAACGGCTTTGAAACTGGATGTCCATGCCGAACTCTCCCATCTTCTTCCATTGATCTCCGACCTCGGCAATCAAGAGGTTCAAACCTGGTTAGGCCAACAAATTCCTCACCTTGACGACGGGGCATTGGTCGAAATTATCCGTTTCAATGGTTTAGCAACCGATGTGCAAGCACTAGCAGCAAAGCACCTGAGCGAAGAGAACGGTGAAGCATGGGAAAGCGTTCTTCCAATTGTGATTGACATCTATACCCGTTCGATGAATCTGCGAAGATTGTCGGAAATAATTGTCAAGAATGATTTGGCCCCAATGTCTCATCCTTACGAAACATTGCTCGCCGCCCATTTGCTTGCTGCCGGCAAAGACAATGCGTTGTGGCATGCAGTACGCGAAGCTCGAGGTAAAGCCCTCGACTCCATCCATAGCACAGATGCACCACCTGCATTTTCCTCAACCAGCGAAGCACTCTTGATGCTCTTTGAAGGTGAAAATGTAGACGATGAACGCCTCAGCACCCTGCTCGACAAGAATGGTTTGCTTGCCTTTGGAGTCATCCGACGTGCGCTTCGAGAAGGGGGAACGGGCATCGTTGCCAATAAGGAATTGAACGCCCTGGAGACCAGCATCTCAAACGCAAAATTGTCCGAAATGGAACAGCATTTGTTTGCTGCCGTCATCGATACGTTGCGGCTCAACCGCGTGGCCCTCATGCTCCAACATGGCACGACAGACGATACGACCGTTGACAGCGTCAACACCATTCTGGAAAACGAAAATGTCCCGACCGCAATGATTCATTCGGTTCGCCATCTCGTTCTTGAGCACGACCTTGGTCTTCCTTCGCTGGTCCGCTGGTACCAAACCAATGACCCGCTGTCTCCATGGCATACATTGGCTCGAGCCTCTGTTTCTGCATCCATGCAAGATGAACTCAATGCTGCCCGTGATTACCGTCGTGCAGGCGATCACGATGGCTTCGATTACGAACATAAAATCGTCCTTTACAGAAAGTCACTCATCCATTTGGCCTTTGCTGAACAATGGAAAGAAGCGGTGGAACTGCTTGATGCACAACCGGCTTTGAAGAGCGCCATCACAAAGCGATTCCAACTCTACCTCCGTGTCTCACACATGTCGACAAAAGACACCAACGCAGCAACACGCTTGCTGAAGGAGTTTGTCCGAAGCACGAAAACCATCAGTCAAGAAAAAGAAGATGGGACCCTCGAGGATGTCGAGGTGACGTACTTTGCCGAGGATGATTTGGACATGCTCAAAACCTATCCATTGGAGCATCACCGCGTCCTTCCAACTGATCCATTTTGTGGCCGAGTCACTGCAGCAGTCAACGCCTTGCAGAAGAATCGCCGCCGCCAGCGCAATGCCTTTGACACACGATTCACTCAGTTGATGCAAGGCTCCTCGCCTTCGCTTGATGAGCTGTATGATTTGGCCAGAGATGCTGCTCAGGAAAAGCCAATTGAAGGCCTAATGTTCCTTGAGCGTGCCCAAAATAAGGGCCAATTCAGCGTCCGTGAAATTAAACGAATCGCAGACGCTGAACAAGGATTGTTTTCGTCTTACAAAGATCAAATCCCGAACTCATCCCGCCGTTACCTGCGCAATCTTTCGCTCTCTCCTCTTGTCCTCATCGACACAAACATCCTCATCGATGCCCTCATGGACACCATCAAGCAACGCTTGGAAGTGTTTACTGAAGCCAGTCTCGATATCGTGGGGCACGGCCACTTCCACCATGTCCTGCTAAAGCGGGCCCAGGAAGGTAAAATCCAACTTTGGCTCCCGTCAATTGTCAAGCAAGAGCTGACAGGTATCGCCAGCGATCTTGATTTCCTTCGCAGCCGTTTCAGTGGACTTTTGGTCCCACCAACGATGCTTGATACCGTGTTTAGAAAGGATGTCATCGCGGAACTTGTCGACCAAGTGCTCAATGATTACAGCACATGGCGCCCAATGGATTTGCAACTTGAGGCAGAGGCCAATGATGAAGCGTACAAAACACAGGTTGTGAACTTCCTTACGGATTACACGGAAATCTATGAAGAAATCACTGCTATGAAGCGGACACGTGGAGAGCCTGCGCGAACCGTAGTTGACGGCTTGGATGTTTACCCCGAAGCACCAGATCGTACCTTAATGCACATTGCCCTCCATCTTGCTAAGCAATCCCTTGGAAACCTTGGAACCATCCTCATCGCAACGCGAGACAGCGATTTCACATTGGTTTCTCGTGCCTTCGAAGAACGGTTTGGATTCGGCGTTGCCAAGAACAGTCGTGCACTCAACAGTTTCCTTCACGGTTGAGCAAATCTCACATGTGTGAGATCATTGCATCGCCAAAGTCACTGCATGAGAGCAGTGTAGCGTCGTCCATCAAACGCTCAAAGTCGTATGTGACGGTTTGAGCAGAAATCGCTCCTTCCATTCCTTTGACAATAAGGTCGGCAGCTTCAGTCCAACCCATGTGCCGCAACATCATCTCAGCGGAGAGGATGAGGGAGCCAGGATTGACTTTGTTTTGACCAGCGTATTTTGGAGCGGTTCCGTGAGTGGCTTCAAAAATTGAGATTCCTGTGTCATAATTGATGTTCGCCCCGGGTGCGATGCCTATGCCGCCAACCTGAGCAGCAAGAGCATCAGAGATATAATCGCCGTTGAGGTTCATTGTGGCCAGCACAGAATACTCGGCTGGTCGGGTGATGATTTGTTGGAGCATGGCGTCTGCGATGACGTCCTTGATCAAAATTGAACGTCCAGTGGTTGGGTTCTCAAGCGTGCACCAAGGTCCACCATCAAGTTCCACAGCGCCAAACTCATCCTTGGCAATGGCGTAACCCCAATCTCGGAATCCACCTTCTGTGAATTTCATGATGTTTCCTTTGTGCACCAAGGTGAGGCTTTCTTTGTCGTTCTCCAATGCGTAGGTGATTGCAGCGCGAACAATTCTCGCGGTTCCTTCTTGCGAGATTGGCTTAATCCCAATACCAGAGGTGTTTGGGAATCGGATTTTGTCCACTCCCATTTCATTCTGAAGGAAATCAATGACCTTCTTGACGCCTTCTGATCCTGCTTCCCATTCAATGCCTGCATACACATCCTCGCTGTTTTCGCGGAAGATGATCATGTCAACATCGCCGGGGGCTTTGACCGGTGAAGGCGTTCCGTCGTACCAACGAACAGGTCGGACGCATGCGAAGAGATCGAGTTTTTGTCGGAGCGCCACGTTGAGCGAGCGAATACCTCCGCCAACGGGCGTGGTGAGCGGCCCTTTGATTGAGACAAGCCCTGTTCGCATAGCATCCAAGGTGGCTTCTGGAAGCCATTCACCAGTGGCGTTAAACGCTTTTTCTCCAGCCAATACTTCAGACCATACAATGCTGCGAGAACCGCCGTATGCTTTGCTGACCGATGCATCGACCACCTTGATCATAACCGGCGTGATATCAACGCCAATTCCATCGCCTTCGATGTAGTGGATTACTGGATCATTTGGGATGTTGAGTTTTCCATTTTCCATTGTAACTGGGGTTCCTGTCATTGCAATCGGTCCTAGGCAGAAGCGTCCCCTTCAAGAATGAACCGCCCTTGGGAGTTCCATGTACGGGCGCATAGATTGGACTGGTGGCGACACCGTTGCGTGCACAAATGAACGAGGCGATCGGATTAACCTTGACTGGGAAGAGGGTCCAACCCCAATGCAGGTTGCTTTGCAGGTCATTGGTGCTTGTTCCACTGCGGATGTCGTTCTTGGTTTGAAAGACCGTTCATTCAGTGAAGTGTGGGTTGAGTTGGACGCAACCCGTGCCGAAACGCGCCCCAAGGTGTTCACAAAGATCCACATGGTGTACCACGTTCGCGGTGAAGTTCCACTCAAGTTGCTTGAACGGCTTGTGGCAAAGAGCCATGAGAAGTACTGCACGGTTTCACAGATGTTCGTGAACGTCGAGATGACACACGCCTGCGAAGTTCACCAGTGAGTATCAGTTTGCGACTACTTTGATTGCGGTGAGCGAGTTCATCGCATTGAGCAACAATTCCCTGAGTGCATTGTACAACGGATGCCATGATTGTGGGATTTGGGGTGGAGGGGCAACCGGGAGGGTTCCTTCATCGGTGGATAGAACTGTAGCAAAGGGTCGCACTTCACCGGTACCAACCATGTCAATGATCAGGGAAAGGTGGTATGCCTGTTGATCCTTGATGACTTTCGCCGTTTCGATTTTAGCGATGGCTTCTGCAGGTAGATCACTCAACCAGTCTTCTCCACGCTCGACCCGAGAGTGAAGTTCCTTCTTGACCAGAACCTCCAAGAGTTCAGTGACCACTTCATGAGCAACAGGTGTTGGTGAAGAGGGCTCGGGTTGCGATATGGTTTTTTCAACAGGTGCAAAATTGATGTTTTCCGATGCTTGTTCATTTAATCCAAACGTTGACTCACCAGCCAGCATTGATGGTTCGTCATCGTCTTCCATAAACATGGCAAGAGGGTCCGAGGTGTTGAGTGTGGGAACAGAGTGTTGTTTCGCCACAGATTGTGCTTCAGCGGGGCGCATTGCACCCAATTCGGCAAAAATATCGATTTCTTCTTCTTCCACTTGTGGTGGCGCTGTTTCCCATGGTCCCATCATGTTATCACTTCGATTTGTTCTCTTCATAGTACATGAAAGGATGTTTTTTTGAGAAAAAAAACCTTGAACTCTGAAGTGCACAAAGCACCGATAGATTATCAATGAACAAGTGCATCTAACGGCCCAAGTGTCAAAGGGGCGGGCAGCGTCGGTTTGGATGATACACATGGGGGGGCAAAGGCAGCGTACGGTGATTTTTGGCACCGCATTGTTGCTTCTGGTTCTCGGAGCACCCACTTTCTCAAGCATGCCCACCGGTGTTGGGCAGCTGGGCGACAATGGCTGCACATGCCACGGAGGGGATTCCACATCGGTCTCAGTCAACGTGTTGGGCCTACCTGAACTGTACGCTTCAAACATG
>CALKDX010000003.1 GCA_938084455.1 Candidatus Poseidoniaceae archaeon | reverse complement strand
TTCCTCCGAAGTTAGCGTTGTTGAAATAATTCATTTTCTGACCATCAAAAACAGCGTAAAATGAACCGGCGTCAGGGTGTGTAGACCTACAAGTATAGTATGTGATTTCAGAGGAAAGATCAATCGACTCACAATCGCTGTCGGATACGGTAAAAACTTCAACATTCGATGCACTGGCCTGAGGTTGAGAACTTGAATTCAAGCGCGTAGTGCTCTCATTCACCTCATTCAGGCATGTCATCCCTACTGACAGCGATAGAATCATCATCAAAGAACTGAGGAAAACTGCTCTCAGTACCTTGTCGTCCATAGTGATAATTTTGTGCCTTAATATAAAAATAAAATGATGAAAAGAGGACTTCTAGTCTGGATAACAATCCCCTGCTGAAACCAAGATTCCGTATTTCAGAAGAGAACTCGAAAACCAGTCACTTCGACCGTTTGATTCGGCTGCACCGCCTGAACTGCTTGGACAGGCTGACCAGCCTAAATGAGAACCTTAAATTCCATTGTCGTTGTTTCAGTGTTGCTCCTCCTTCTTTACAGACTCTAATGCTCATCCTGAGCAGCGGATAGCAAAGCCGCAGCAGCGAACCGAAAAACGGAAGCAGATGTTCTTCTCTACCTCACTTGAAATGATTGTCTCGTAGGTTACGTCGAGATGTTACGAGGACAGCTCCGAGCGCGGCAGTAATGCTGAGCAGTGTTCCAAAGCCAGGGACGCCCACATCCGCGTTCTCCCTCGTCTCCTCTTGCGGTTCTGCTGGCCCATCAGAGTACTCACCATCGGTGCATGCTCCATTTCCAACAACGAAGTCGGAGTGGGCGTATGACACCAATGTGGCATTCTTTGCGTCTGCATTCAAATCATCACGCTCGTAGAGAGAGGCGTTGATGGAATAACATCCTGCCTGCAATGAAAAGGTCTGGTCGTACTGCTCACCGTTGGTTTCGATGCCGTTCCACAGCCAAAAACCCTTCAAATCTTCATCACCAACTTCCTTGACGGTCATGAATGCAGTGTAGGTCAAACCAATTTGGAGGTCGTTGACTTCAGTTTGGTACTCATAGGTCCAGGTCGAGTCATTGCCGGTTGGTGCGTTGACCAACTTGACGTGGTTCAGTGTGAGGTTTTCATCCACGTCGCTCGCTTCAATTTTCTCACCCCAAAGCCATACCATGTTGCTTTCATGGTGGTATGTGTCTTCTCCAACGAGGATGCGCCCATCATCTAGAACCAGGAGGTTATCTGGCCCTGCAAGATTGTTTACATCGCATTTGTATTGGGCTGTCGACATGTATGGACCCCCTGAGAGGACGGGGTCGATTCGATTGATATTCCATCCTTCAGCCACCGTCATTCGGTAGACAATTCCACAGGAATTTTGTGTCACATCGATATCGTCCTGTCCATCGGTCATAGCGGATTCAATCCTAGACATAGCAAGGTAGAGGTGCTCGGGAGCGTTTGGATTGAACGCAACACCTTCCATCTTATTCCATTCATCACTGGCCCCAAGGGCAGCTGCTGCCTTACGAGATTCGAGGAAAGCCACTCGGTCATCCAACGCAGACCCGATCGCTCCGTCTCCATTCAAATCTTGATTCAAACGACCTTCAGCCCAATCATTAATTTCTTCATCTGAAATGTACGAATTCTGACCCGTGATGAAATCGTTAGGAGTGATTCCATCGTAGTCATCGATCCAAGTTTGAATTTCAGCGTTTGACGAGGAGGCCATTTCCATCCACTCAACATCGAAACCCGTCGTGGCGGAGTCTCTCGAATTATCTTGGGTGACTTTGGCACCGTAAAGCGTTCCCGCACTGAGGTCCCCAGCATCATCAGCAACGAACTTGAACAAGACCGTGTCGTATCCGTCATCAGTCAAGTAAACCGTTTTTTCATCCGGCATGACTTCTGCATTTTCATGAGAGAAGCGTCCCATGGCGAGATGTTTAGTGAGATCGGGTTCGGAGGTTGCGGCGTTTTCAAGTTCCACGATGTAGCCATAATCGTAAGGATTAGGATAGAACCCGAGGTAATTTTCCAATCGAAGTTGATCTGAGTGGTACCTAAATCCTTCATCGTTCCAATATTGAGTGTTATCAAAATAGAGTTCTTCTGAGAAAAGTGGCGAGCCCCACGGGCTCATGCTGCCGAAGCAAAGCACCCAACCACCATTGACGCTGCTGAGGTCCAGCATGCTGCTGTTCAACACATTCCATTCGGAGGAGGAGGCATCCCATCCAAGTTCAACTTGGCTGAGGCCAGCTGGACGATCTTCCCAAGCAGTGTAGAGGTAACCGCGAGTACCATCGTCGTTCAGAGGGACGAATGCGTTGTAGTCTGGTTTCTTGCTGACGAGCAGTTGCTCTCCATCATCCGCGGCATAAATTCCACCGGCAACACCTCCTTGTGAGAGCGCATCGCCACTCTGTAGAATCACCTGATAGGCTCCATAAGATGTTCGAATCCCGTGCCAAATGTCGTTTTCGCTGCTCGATGAGTCAAGTTCTGGAACGGTTGCTGGGAGGGTATTCCAATCGATTCCATTAATGACGCCAATGGTTGCCTTGTACCTGTCTTCGTCAGGATGCATTGCATTGACGAAGAAGTTGCCGTTTGCATCGATGTGCATGCCTGTCACCTCTGCCTCTGGGGGCAACATCATGATCCGGGTCATCAGTTCTGGAGTGGTTTCTCCATTCGCTTGCGCCGTGACCAATGGAGAGCCGCTAAGCGCCAACAGCAAGCCAATTGAGAGAAGAGTCAACGCGGGCTTGGTTCGCATGATTTCATCAGTCAAGAGTCAATCAAAAACATTCCTCAAGATTCCAACGGGGTGTTTCTCATGCCAATGAGCCGCCGCCTCCTTGGGCGCTCAATCTCCTCATTTGCCATCGCAGCCCACAGAGCCCTATTCGAGCGTGCGAATGCCTTCAACATCAACTGCAATAGTTTCGAACGTGGCTTGAATCTCAATCGTGCAAGGGCCACCACAGATTTGAACGCCATTTTCCATCAAAGTGATGCTGGTGTTGCTTGCCCAAACGGTGGTGTTGCCATCTTGTGCAACGATCAAGCATGGAGAGGGGACAACAAGTTCAGGGTCTTGTAGCGCAGGAAACTGAGTGCCGTTCAACGCAGCGATCATGAGCGTTGGATGTCGGCTTTCATCGTCTTGATTATAATAGGACAAAAATTGCATTTTGAACATCATATCATCCACCTCGATGACGTATACCCCATCGTTCGGTTGAACTCGGTGTTCCGCTAAGTCGTAGGTGTACCATTCTAAACGATCTTCTGTTTGGTTGGATAGACTTGCGCTGTTGTACTCGAGCAATTCTTGGAACGACGCGTCCTCAACAAATGTCCATCGCACATTGTCTGCTAGGAACGCATCAGTTTTGGAGAAACGGATGGTCGAGTTTTGTTCATCAGAGTTCCTTTGGCCTGGGAGATCGAAGTGCGTGAATGATTCTTCATCCGTCGCATCAATTTCAGTCGTGAATGTCGTGCCGTCCGCACCCAAAGACGCTTTGACCAGCGCCGAGTCATCCACCCGTGTGGATTGGCTTCCAAACGAACAGGTGTATGTTTCCTCTGATGTGGCTATGGACAATTGCAATGAGGACCAAGCCAGATCTTCGGCTCCTGATTCAAACGATAGAACAACCAGCGAATCGTCATCTGCGACTGTGGCGTTTTGGCCCGTGTTGCTCACGAGAATGGTGTTACTTGTACCAAGATCCGTCTCATAGGAGACGACCAAAAAGGTCCAGCCTGCCGCTACAGCGAGCACTAGGCACGTTGCAACGGCAAGCAGACGCTTCACGTTCATTGACACCCGACTCATTCATTCTGACGGCGTTGACTGATAAGAACCGCACCCAACAAGGCGACAACGAGCGTTGTTGCCATGAAGCCGGGTGTATTTTCATCATCATCCATGCTGTCAACCGGCGGCGCAGGCTCGTCGATGACGGTATCTCCGCCAGTTCCGACGATCACCTTTCCATACATGCCCACGGCCATGTGTGGCTCGCAAGCATAGTAGAAGGTGCTGTCATCTTCGGTGAAGGTGTGTCGGAAATCGACTGTTACAGCAGCTGCTCCTGAAGTGATTCCGTCTTGGGTGTAGGTTGTGGATTCCTCTCCGTCAACTTGACGCACGTTGTGGGCCATGCTGGAATCGGTCCATTGCCAGCAGACGGTGTCACCGACTGCGATGGTCACAGTTGCTGGTGAATATTTCAATCCGCTTGGTGCAATACCAACGGTTGCGTCACAATCAGGGAGCACTGGCTCGTCCGCTGGAGGCAACAAGACCTGGTCAATCACGTGGATGACGCCGTTGGAGGCTGGAACATCTGCGAGCGTGACGTTGGCCATTTGCTCACCAACCATCACAGATGTGCCGACGACATGAATCATGAGGTCGTCGCCGTTTGCTGCGCTCACAGTGGTCATGCCTTCTGTGAGATCAGATGACATTGTGGTTCCAGCAACGACGTGGTAGAGCAGAATGTCTGCGAGGACTGCAATCTCTTCCGGTGTGTCGAAGGAGGCCAAATCGATGCCTGCTGCAGCGAACGCTTCATCGGTTGGGGCGAACACAGTGTATTCGTCCGTACCGCTCAGTGTTGCAACAAGGTCTGCGGTGCCAAGTGCGGCGACCAACGAGGAGTGGATGGTGGTTGCCCCTGCTGTCATTGCGATGCTCACTGCTGGTGTCCACATGTATGCAGCGCACTCCGCTTCGCTCACTGTCGAGAGCGCATGGGTCACAGTGTTGTAACAACCGGTGACGGTCTGACCCATCATCGAGTAGTTCTCGAAGTACATGTATGAGTTGCACTCAACATTTGTAGCACCTGCAACAATGGTGTGAGACACCATGTTGTAGCAAATGTCACCCGGTGGTGGCGTGAGCACTTGGTCGATTACATGGATGATACCGTTGGTGGTGGATACATCGGCTCCGGTAACGGTTGCGGTTCCGACGCTGACTGCCCCTTCGGCGCTCACAGCAAATGTTGCCTTGTCGCCGTTGACCATGGTCACGGAAAGACCGTCAGTCACTGCGGCAGCTGGAACTGCTCCTGCATACACGTGATAGAGAAGGATGTCCACGAGGGTTGCGTTTTCTTCATCGGTATCAAAGGTGGTGAGATCGATACCTGCGGCTTCGAACGCAGCATCAGTTGGTGCAAAGACCGTGAACGGGCCTTCGCCTTGGAGGGTTTCAACAAGGCCTGCTTGAGCGAGTGCTGCGACCAAAGCGGTGTGAACACCTGTGGATTGGGCTGTTTCAGGAATGTTCAACGTCGGTTCTTCAGGCACTGCTGGTGGCATGAGAACGGTGTCAATCACGTGGATGATACCGTTGGAGGCTGCAACGTCTGCGGTGGTGACCTTGGCGGATCCGACCGTTACGATGCCATCAGCAACAGTGAACGAGAGTTCTGCTCCGTTGACGGTGGTTGCGGTCAAGCCGTCAGTCACATCAGCTGCGGCCACTGCGGTTGGGAGGACGTGGTATGTGAGGATGTCAGCAAGAGTTTGGTTGTCTTCATCAGTCGTGAAAGCTGCCAAGTCGATGCCTGCATTGGTGAATGCTTCGTCAGTTGGTGCGAACACGGTGAATGGACCCTCGCTCTGCAAAGTTTCGAGAAGCCCTGCTTGAATAACTGCGGCAACGAGTGATTCATGGTCTCCGGTGCTTTGAGCCACGGTTGGGATGTCACCGGGGCCTGCTGGGACCGGTGGCGTGAGGACGGCGTCGATCGCATGGATGACGCCGTTGCTTGCGGTCACGTCAGCGAGGGTTACATTTGCGCCTTCGATTGAAACGGTGCCGTCAGCGACAGTGAAGGTCGCTTCGTCTCCGTTGTACATGGTGATGGTGAGGCCGTCGGTAACATCTGTAGATGCGACTGCTGCGCCTTCGTAGACGTGGTAGAGGAGAATGTTGGTGAGGGTCTGGATTTCTTCCTCGGTATCGAAGTCGGCAACGACAATGCCTGCTGCAGCGAATGCCTCATCGGTTGGGGCAAACACAGTGAACGGGCCAGCGCCCTGGAGGGCACCGACGAGGTTAGCTTGCGTCAGGGCTTCCACGAGGGTATCGTGAATGCCTGTTGCTTGAGCGTTTGCGGGTATGTCTTGTGTCTCATCGGCCGCTGCATTGAGAGGCAATGTTGACATTATCAGGCTGGCAAGTATGAGTGTAGCAAGTGCTTTCTTCATGGGGCGAACGCTGCAGGTGTGAGATATAAAGGACTGTTAATTTCCACACTCAAAACGGTGAGCGATACTCATCAACATCGGCAGAGATTCGCAATAGCTGGTTGTATTTTGCCACTCGATCTGACCGTGCAGGCGCACCGGTTTTGATCTGGCCCGCTCGCGTTCCAACAGCAAGATCAGCAATCGTGACATCTTCTGTCTCGCCGCTTCTGTGAGAAATGACGTTGTTGAATCCGTGAGAGGAAGCAAGATCCATTGCTTCGAGCGTTTCGGTGACCGTGCCAACTTGATTGAGTTTGACAAGCATGGCATTCGCCGCGCCGATTTCAATGCCTTGAGCAAGTCGCTCTGATTGAGTGACAAACAAATCATCGCCAACCGTCTGGACTCTATGGCCCTCGCGTTTGGTGAATTGAGCCCAGCCCTTCCAATCGTCTTCACCGAACCCGTCCTCTATGGAGAGAATTGGATACGCATCAAGCCAAGACGAATACACATCTGCGAGATCTTCGCTCGACAGAACTTTTCCATCCATATGGTATCCATCTTCGTGGTGGAATTCAGTGGCTGCAACATCGAGAGCGATGCCCATTTGCTCGGTGGAGTAGCCTGCTGCTTCAATGGCGCGAACCATGTACTTCAGGCCCTCTTCGTTGGCTGGGAGATTTGGTGCAAAGCCGCCTTCATCACCAACCCCACCCAGAAGCCCGTCAGATTTGAGTTCCTTCTTGAGCGCATGGTATGTTTCAACGCCTGCTCGCAATCCCTCTTCAAAGGTGTCAAAACCGTGTGGCATGACCATAAATTCCTGAACATCAACGTTTGATGCAGCGTGGGCACCACCGTTGAGAATATTGAGCATTGGCACTGGCATCAATCCACCAGCGACACCGCCGATGTACTTCCAAAGCGGCAATTCGTGAACTGCTGCGCCTGCATGAAGACACGACAGGGATGCACCGAGCATGGCATTGGCGCCGAGATTTGCTTTGTTTGGAGTTCCATCCAGTTCGATCATGACTTCATCAATGACTCGTTGCTCATCCACTGGGAGACCGACGAGAGCTTCCTCTATGCGGTCTGTGATGTTGTCAACGGCAGATTGTACGCCTTTTCCAAGGTAGCGTGTAGCGTCGCCGTCCCTCATTTCTAAAGCCTCGTAGGCTCCTGTGGAAGCGCCGGAAGGGACCGCTGCTCGGCCGAGCAATACACCGTCGACGAAGCAATCCACTTCGACGGTCGGGTTTCCGCGGCTGTCAAGAATCATTCGAGCATCAAGACCTGTG
>CALKDX010000002.1 GCA_938084455.1 Candidatus Poseidoniaceae archaeon | reverse complement strand
GGTTTGGATCTCGGTGTGACGATATGCGAAGACGCTTGGCAGGCTGCGGGCATGACACCATCCGCATACGCAGCCGACCCGATTGAATCGCTCGCTGAGTGGGGTCGCCAAGGCGTGCACCTCGATGCGACGGTGAACCTCTCTGCATCACCCTACCACGCCGACAAATTAGCAGATCGCATCCACGTGTGCCGAACAGCCGCTTCCGTGCTTGGTCATCCATTCCTCATGGCGAACCAAGTGGGTGGAAACGATGACCTCCTGTTCGATGGAAACTCCCTTGCCGCATGGCCGGATGGACGGGTGGTTATTGCCCCCGCTTGGAAGGAAGGTGTGCTTATGGTTGACCTGGATGATCCCGATGCTTGCGTTTGGATTGCTTCCACTTCAGACGATGCTTTGGACGTCGGTAATGATGCACTTCGGCAAGTTGCTCCTCACGAAGACGGCAGAGAACACGAGCGAGAAATTCTCGATGATTTAGCGGATGCCGTGGTGACTGGCTTGAGTGATTATTGCCGAAAGTCCGGGATCACCTCGATTGTTCTGGGCCTTTCTGGCGGGATTGATTCCGCTGTCGCTGCGTGTGTTGCAGCAGCAGCGGTTGGGCCACACAATGTGACTGGGTTGGCCCTACCCTCTCGGCATTCTTCGAAACATTCCATCGATGATGCTGCTCATACTGCTCAAGCGCTTGGGTTGGTGTTTGAAACCATTCCAATTGACGGCATGCATGTGGCGGTTGAAGCCTCTATTGGTTCAATGCTTGATGCGGGTGCAGCGGTTGCCGGCGAGAACCTGCAAGCGAGGTTGCGTGGACTGACGGTTATGGCTCATGCCAACGCACAAGGTAAAATGGCCATTGCTACAGGAAATAAATCTGAACTGGCTCAAGGGTATTGTACCCTCTATGGAGACATGGCTGGTGGATACACGCCCCTTGGTGACCTCTACAAAATGCAGGTCTATGGATTGGCAGAAGTGTTCAATCGACGCGCCATCGAAGGCGGCCTCACACCTCCAGTCAACGCTTCCACACTGACAAAACCCCCATCGGCCGAACTTGCTCCCGATCAAATTGATGAAGATTCATTGCCGCCCTATCCCGAACTTGACGCAATTCTGAGTGCGCACATCGAAGAGGGCTTGGACGGAGCAAGCATTGCCGAGCGTGGGCACGATTCCGCTGTCGTTCTTGATGTCCTTACAAGGCTTGAGCGCAACGAACACAAGCGCTGGCAAATGTCACCTGCGCCTCGCGTTTCAACCAGAGCCTTCGGCCAAGGGTGGCGTCGACCCCTTGCATCGCGCCATGATTGGCGTCGCTCCTGATGTCGGAATGACTCAAAAACAGGACCTACTGCCCCATGCATGGAGCAGGCAATTGTGAACATAGCGGGGTACCGTTTTGTTGACTTGCCCGACCGCGATTCCCTTCGCCAACCCATGATTGATGCGTGCACCTCCTCTCAATTGAGGGGAACCATCCTTCTTGCCCATGAAGGCATCAATTTTTTCTTGGCGGGTGATGAACAAGGCATCGACGCCTTCTTGTCTTTTCTTGATCAGGATGTTCGGTTCCTCGATATCCCGCTCAAACGATCCCACACCACCTACCAACCGTTTAATCGAATGAACGTGAGGTTAAAGCAAGAAATTATTTCCATCGGAATGGATGAAGTCAAGCCAGCAGAATTCACCGGAGATACGATTGCACCAACCGAGTTCAAACAATGGCTCGATGAAGGAAAAAGCGTTACTGTCCTCGATACCCGCAACGATTACGAGATCCGCTTAGGGACGTTCGAAAACGCTGTGGATCTTGACATCACCAGTTTTCGAGCCTTCCCTGCCGCCATTGAAACCTTGCCGGAAGACCTCAAAGACACACCAGTGGTGATGTTTTGCACGGGAGGCATTCGATGTGAGAAAGCCAGTGTCGTCATGCTTGAAGCTGGCTTCAAAGATGTCCGTCAACTTGAGGGTGGAATTCTCGGTTACTTCGAACAGGTAGGCGGTGCACATTGGAACGGAGATTGCTTTGTCTTTGATCATCGTGTGGCCTTGACTCCCGAGCTGGAGGAATCAGATGCAGTGCAGTGCTTTGCATGCAGGCAACCTCTCTCAATGGAAGAGCAAGAATCTCCAGATTATGTGGTGGAAGTGTCCTGCCCTTACTGCATTCACCTTCGGTGATTATGCCGGCCAAATCAGCCATTCACCGTTTAGGCTTCCGTGGCTGAATGCTTGCCATTCATGGCCTGTTGTTCCGTCGTTGGCAATGAAAAACACTTGATGTTCTGACACCACAAGCCCCCCATACGTCCCTGCGTTGGAGTTGTTGTTGAGGCCCGACCACGGGTCGTGAACCATCTGTGGTGCACTTGCTTCATTCAACACCCAGAGGCATGAACCAGTTTCTACGCCATCGATTTGACCACTTGCGATCATAAACAGAACCTCGCCCGATGTTGCAAAACCACGAACAAGAGCGCTGGCTGAACCTGCACGTAAGTCCGTTTCAGTTCGGGTTCCAGTTGCGGTGCCATCGGTGGAGCACACCTCTTGAGCAATCGATGGTGCGACGCAATCGAACCACAATCGGTCCTGATGCACAACGCCCCCAGCCAAATCACCTGGGGCCAGAATGGTTTGAGAAAGCAAAGAGGTTGTCGCCTCAGTCAAGTGATGGCTCCACACCTGAGGATCGACACCGGAGGTGAGGGCATCAAACACAATCACATCGCCAAGCAGGTGCAACCCAAGGTGTTCTCCCACGTATTGGGTTGGATTCCCTGTTCCGGAGTGGCTCATGGCCGTCAACCAAAGGTGCGATGAATCATGATTCAAACGAACCAATTGCCGCCCTTGACCGTTGTCTGCGACCGTTACGAGGCCTCCTGAGACGCCAACTGAAGCACTCGGGGTTGAATCACCCTGCGCCAAATCCCAACTTCGCAACATTCCATTCGCATTCAAAGCGTATGGTTCAATTCCTGCAGATGACTTTGCGCTGAACCACAACCACCCTTCTTCGACGGTCAACAATGATGACTGGTATGAGGTGAGGTTGGTAAGGGTCGCTCGTTCGTTGGCTCCCAAGGCAACGTTGAGGCTTGGATGATCAAACGCATCGATGGTTGAACTTCCGTTGGTCCACAAGAGTGCGTCGATTCCATTGAGCATCACCACGCCATCAAGCCACGCCACAGATTGAACCGGGCCATTGACGTTGGTGTTCACCGGGCCGTTGAGCCTCTGGGTTCCAGCTGCCGTGCCGTCGGTTATCCAAAGATGCCGACCATTCATGCCATCGTCAGCATCGAAGACAACTGCTTCTGTACCGTTGTTGTTCAAGGGTATGAATCCAGTGTATCGCCCTGGGAGGGAATCTCCTGTGGGGTTCAAATCGACCAGCATCGATGCTGTTCCAGTGCTGTTTTTCGACCACAATTCACACCCGCTGGAGCCGTCGCTGCCTGCGGTGATCAGCACCGAAGATTGGGGCATCCATGCCAGTTGGTCGCAACCAGGCGCGACTCCATCAGAATTGCCAGAGTTGAAATCACCAACAGGTCCTGAGTTGAGCGGTTGGCTGCACAAGTTGAGGCTGCTGCGGACTTCATCTGCATGAAGCATTCCATCAAACGCTTGGCCCTCACCCATGCCGTCATCGATTCCAAATTTGATGCTGATGCCGCTTGAACAGACGCTGGCTAGAGGCGTGCGTTGCTCCACAAGCGCTGGAGCGCCATTAACGCCGCTCGCGCCATTGGACCCTTGGCCACCGTTCGCACCTGATGGGCCAACGGCTCCATTGCAAAGCAACTGCACTTCCAAAACCTCGTCTGAATCGAGGTATCCATTGGCATTTTCGTCAACGCCGGTTGAAATGGCCGAACCGCCTGAAGGACAGGTCTCATTGCCTAACGGTAGGGTTTCTGTTTCCACCCAACTTGACGGCCCTGTCGCTCCAACGATTGAAACGCCATTGTTACCACGTTCACCGTGGCAAAGGTTCGTGGTTGAGGTGACTTCCTCGCCATCCAAGTACTGATTGAGGTTGTGATCAACGCCGATGAGGATGAGGGAACCACCTTCAGCGCACAGCCCATCTGCATCCCGTCCCTCGGTTCGGACGAGCAATTCATTGGGTTCTGTTGTCCGATCCGATTCTTCCGTCCATGTTGCGACGGTGTATGCAGCATAACTGGAACCAGCTAAGGCAAGCATGAGCATGAAGACTTGGAGCACAGCAAGGACCATCGGTTTTCGGGCTGGACTGGTGCTTTGTGGAGAGGTGGAGTTTTGCCTCGCCGTGAGAGCAGGCACCGGTTTTGAGGCGGTGTCGGTTGCAGGTTCGCCTGCGATAAGTCTGGGGCCTTCCAGTTCGTCGGGGGTTGACATGTGATTGGAAAATGACCTCAATGGTATCAAATCCTTCGGTTGGAGCGAAATTTCGCAAGTTGTCGAGGTTTGAGCGAACATCCTTTGTGATTTCTGAGGGGGTGAGTTCATGAGCGTCCTTTGCGTGCGTTACTCATGGAGTTGCCACCTCGCCTCTCAGCCCAACTGAATGGAGATGAAGGTCCAACTCGGCAAAAAGCCGCACGCTTGGTCGTTGACCTTGCCATCACCGCCAACGCAAGCGGGTTCATTGAAGTGGACCATGCACACGTTTCAGGCGTATCTGTCATCACTGGCGGACATGGACTTCGCCGTTTTCTGGCCGATCTATCGAGTTCAGGCGACGGAAAAGTGGTCATCCCGACCACATTGAACTCTGCAGGTTGCGATAAGGAAAAGATGGAAGAGATGGACATTGAATGGCCAGACTTCCTTGAACAACAATTCGAAATCGTGCAAGCCTACGATGCGCTTGGCCTCGAGGCGACGCTTTCTTGTACGCCTTACGACCGTGGTATTGAGCAAGAAGAAGGGGTGGCCTCTTGGGCTGAATCAAATGCAGTCTGTTTCTCAAACACATGGACCTCCCTGATTACGAACCGTGAATCCGGCCTGTCCGCACTTGCCACCGCATTAACCGGTTTCGCTCCAAAATGGGGCCTCCATCTTGAATCAAACAGAACGCCAAACATTCGTGTTCAGGTCGAATGTGAACTCCATACACTTGCAGATTGGTCGGTGCTTGGGGATTGGATTGGCAAGCAAGTTCTTCCTGGATGGAAGCTTCCTTGGGGCCCAATGCCGTTTATCCAAGGGTTGCCTGAAAAAGCAACCTTTGCTCGGAAAAAAGCACTCACTGCTGCAGCAGCGAATTATGGAACACCCATGCTTTGGGCAGAAGGTTTGTCACAGGACCCTCCGTTGAAGCAAGACGAGGACGGAGCATGGAGCGCACCTGATGGAGGCTGGCAGGGGGAACTCACCTTCACCGCAGAGGACCTCGCCTCTCGGTACGCTGATCTTGCGCCTGAGGGCCAAGTTGATTTGGTCGTGATTGGATGCCCACAAGCAAGTTTGGAAGAAATCAGAATCACGGCTTCAACCGTCCGCTCCTATGCAGAAATGGGCTCCAAAATACCAGACCAACGGCTTTGGGTGTTCACAAGCGGGGCCAATTACGATCTTGCTCTTGCCGATGGGAGCATCGAATTGCTTGAGCAGGCTGGTGCTGTCATTTTGAAGGACACCTGTCCGGAAGTGACCCCTTACAACCGAAGCAAGTACAATCACCTGCTGACCAACTCGCTCAAAGCAGAACATTACCTCACCAGCGGCTTGAATCGCCTACCAACAAGCGTGGCTCCCATTCAAAAGTGTGTTGCCCACGCCTTTGACCCTGAGCTTTCATCGGGCGAACGTCCGCAACTGGCAGCAAAAGCACAACCGCAGCACGCAAGCAACAAGACGCCACAAACTGGTTTGTTGACCCTCAGGGGAGAAGGTCTGCTGAGTCAAAAGGAGTTCTCGGTTCGCGGCCGAGCGATGGTTACCGATGTGCCCATCACCTACCTTGGCTATGTGAATCGAGACACAGGCGTGGTGGAAGAATTTGGTCACCCACTTGATGGTCGGGCCATCGAGGACACGATTTTGATGTATCCAAAGGGCTCAGGTTCGACGGTTGCGCCGTACGTGTTGATGGGTTTGCTCTACACCGGTAAGGGCCCGAAAGCCATCGTGAACAGCGATGTTTGCCCCCTCACCTTGCCAGCATGTTCCTTACTCAACCTCCCCTACGGTCACGCCTTCGATCAAGACCCATGCATGAACATCAACGACGGTGATCTGATTGAAATGACCTCTTTGGATGGCGTGGTCCACATCAAGGTCCTTGAACGTGCGAGTTGAAGGTATGGCATTACAAATTCTTGTCACCGGTGGCGCTGGATTCCTCGGCTCGTCCTTGTGTGAGGCTTTGATTGCAGACGGGCACCGAGTGGTGGCCTTAGACTCCTTGTTCCGAGGTTCGCTCGACAACATCGCCGCCCTAGAAACCCATCCAGATTTTTTCTTTGTCCAGGGTGACGTGAGAAGCATCGAGGCACTGGATGCCTGTGCTGAAATGCTGGGCGGTCTCGACCTCATCTATCACTTAGCTGCAATCAACGGGACCAAGTGGTTTCATGAAGCAGCCCATTCCGTGATTGATGTCAACATCAATGGGACCTTGAGGACCCTTGAATTGGCTATGGCACACGACGCTAGGTACGTCTTAGCCTCATCCCCCGAAGCGTTTGGGGAAGCGGAAGTCCAGCCGATAAAGAATGGAAACCCGATGTCGTTCACCGATCCACAGGCCCATCAACGCCACTCCTATGGTGCAAGCAAGTACCTCGATGAAGTTGCGGCACAACATGCTGCACGCGACGGGTTAGATGTCCGAATTGTACGACCCTTCAATGCCTACGGTCCTCGGTTGAACGGGGGCGCCTACGGTCAAGTTGTGGCGATGTTCTTTGAGGCCATTCTCACCTCTCAACCGATTCAGATTCATAATCAGGGCGCCCAAACACGCTCGTTCACATGGATTGATGACATCATCGATGGATTCCTCAAAGCAGGCCTTACGCCAGAGGACTCTTCTAAACGCTTGAGCAGTGGAGCGTTCAACATTGGTTCTTCTGAGGAAGTCAGCATCAAAGAATTGCAAGAAAAGATCTACAGTATTGTCGAAAGCGATTCAAAATGGACCTCTGCCTTACCTGAGGTTGAGTTCATTCCTGGGTACCATGGTGACGCTCAACGACGGGTCCCAGATGCTTCATTGAGTGAGTCGTTGCTTGACTGGAAGCCAACCACGAGCCTTGATGAAGGGCTGGCGTTCATGTGGGCCCATCTGCGCGATGATCAGCGATTGTAGTGCTTTTGCACCTTTTCACCCCAGCCGCTTGGAGCTGGCGATAAACGGTCATGGCCGTGTTGACACAGCACATCGAGGCCTTCTGGTGGCAATGTTTGCTCTGTCGTCCACAGCGCCTTTACTCGAAGCACAGCCAATCGAGCTACAGCATCTGGAAGCGGGCGGTCTTCTATGAATTCAACTTCGATGGCGGCCACAGCCTCATTGATGAGCAGTGGTTCTTCTGCATGATGGGTGAAGGCGGTCATGTTCCATTCGCTCTCATCGCTTGGCAATGGTGCTGCAGTTTCATCAACGGCTTTGACGGTGGATAGATTCGCTGGCATCAGGTGGAGCATTGCTCGCTTCGTCGCTCTTAGGTTGTGCAATGTGTCCCTGTATTTCCCATCCCGATTGCAACTGAAAGAGGCAATGAGCAACGGAGGGCCGGTGGATACGGCCATCACCGAAGTGTACGGTGCGAGATTGAAATGGCCGTCTTCATCTTGGGTTGAAGCGACGATCAGAGGTCGTGGGGAAAGGATGCCAGACAGCCATCCAGCGCGAACGGCATGGTCCAGTTCATCGGCATCCAGCCTGCGGGCATCGCTCAAGGAATGCGTTGGTGCAGGTGTGAACCATGCATCGAGTTTGCCGTTTCCAAGTTCTTCTATGGCGTGCTCATTGAACATGATGTAACTTCGCCATGCATCGAGTTCGGCATCTTCTCCGCGTTCGATTTTCCGAGCAATCGATGCTTCTGCATAGGCATTGCATTTATTCAAATAATCAACAATGACGCCCTTTTCATCCATTCAATCCTCTCCATTTGTTGTGCTTTCTCGTCCGCCCTTGCGTTCGTATTCTTCGCGAGTTGAGTGGTACCGTGCAGGTGTTCCGACCCAGACCTCGTTTTTTGGAAGGTTACGTGTGAGGGTGGCCCCGGCTCCCAGAACTGAATTTTCACCGATGCTCACGCCAGCCACCACTGTAGCTCCCCCTCCAACGACTGCTCCCGAAGCCACTCTGACGGGCAACCATTTGGTTGAATCCTTTGAGGGCGGATAGAGATCGTTCAGGAGCGTTGCATTTGGTCCGATGAAGACATTGCTGCCAAGAATCGATCCATCGGCGATGTACGCCCCTCCTTGGATCCGGCAACCATCGCCAAGCTCCACGTTTCTTCCAATGTGCGCAAGTGCCCCGATTGAACACTTACGGCCGATCAACAGTCCTTCTCCAAGGTGACAAGGGCTCCACGCAACGCTTTCTGCGCCAACGTCGATTCTTTCGTTCATGGCCCCACGCTCATTCAGTCAGGCCAAGTTCACGCATCAACATTGGTACGTGTCCTTTGGCTTTGACGTTGTATCGGAGCCATTCGAAGGTTCCCTCTGGGCCAATCACAAATGTGGATCGGGCGCATCCCATGTACTCTCTACCGTAATTCTTCTTCATTCGCCATGTTCCAAAGGCGTCATGAAGCACACCTTCGGAGTCAAGCAGGAGCGGGAAATTGAGTTCTTGCTTCTGAATGAATTTCTCGTGGGAAGCCGCAGAATCTTTTGAAACTCCGAGGACGACATAGCCTTCGTGGACGAGGCGGTCCATTGAGTCGCGGAAGTCGCAGGCTTGGGTGGTGCATCCCGGGGTTGAATCTCTTGGGTAGAAGTACAGAATGACCGTTTTTCCCTCGGCCATGTAGGCTTCAAGGTCGTGTTGGTTGCCGGCTGAGTCTTGCACAGAGAACCGTGGGGACTTCGACCCAACAGTGTGTGAAATGGCTTCGTTCATGGTTTGTGCAACCGCTGGTACATCAAGAAGGGTTGCTTTTTGCAATTTGGAGGTATTTGACCTTGTTTTGCGAGTCTTTCGTGGTTAAAATCACACTCTGTGAGCGTTTTATGCGGGATGCATAGATGTCGATTCACATGTAGTAGAACCTCTAATGGTGACCGATTCTTTCAATAACCGGCAGGTAAACGAAGAGGCATGGTCGCATCGCGTATGTCTCGACGTTCTCGTCGGTACTTCAAGCGCATACAGCGTGTGACGACCAAGTTTGATCTACAGGCCATAGCCAGCTCGATTCAAACTGATTTGGACAAAAGAAACGTGTCTTACGATGAGGCCCTAACGCTGGGTAACTTGATTCAGCACCGTGCCGATCAGTTGCCCGGAGACACCATTGTCTATGCGATATCAGATCGGGACGCCTATCGGCGGACCCTCGAACTCTACCTTCGCGACGCCTTGCTCACGCGCACTGAACAACTGCTTCTTTGGGAGGAGCGACGTCGTTTGGGGATTTCAGAGCAAGAGCATGATCGCCTTCTCCACCAATTGCTGCTGCAGTGGAAGTCACAAGGCAAGCGAGTCACCATTGACCGCTTTGAAAAACCGGGAGGTGAAGCCTCTGCGTGAACACCGTTCCTCAACGACAAAGCTTGCTTTAGCGTTAGTGATTCTCTTCTTGGTCCCAATGGCCACTCCCCTGATTGGAAGCAGTGGCGCTCAAACTTCGGGCAGGGCGGCACCTGACTTCGGTGTCACGCTCCTGACCTTTAGCGGGGCAGGATCGATTGACCGCGGGGTTGGAATTTATCTTGAACCAGCAGAACATGATGTGCGGGTTGTCGTTCGAAACACAGGCGACTTGAGCGGAAGCGCTTCCCTGCAACTCGTTCACAAAGGCTCGCCCACTTCTGGCGAATACATCGTAACGACCATCGCCCTTGGGTCCATTCCTGCGCTCACAACCTCCAATCCAATCGTTATTCCTTGGACAGCAACCACCGGGGACGCTCAAACGCTCTTTGCCCGTGTCTCGGGCGCAGGTGATAGCAACCCCGGCAACAACGAACAACGCAAAGATTTCGATGTCAAGAACAACCACAGCGGGATCACAACCGATGACAACCTCCCAGACATTTCACCCGGTGAAACAGAAATTGGCATCACTCGCTCCATGAAGACATTCAATGTCTCGGTTCGAAATGCTGGGGTGAAAACAATCTCAGCAGTGATGAATCTGACCGTGACCGATTCGAACGACCCCTCCACTTCCTTCACTTTCTGGTCGAACACTCAGACGCTTGAAGCGGGGTCCCTGTTTTCTGCCTCGGGCGTTGAGAACCTGACCTACTCGTTCGATTCTTCGACTTTTAGTGGTCTCTGGGACATGACATTCACGGTGACCTACAACGGTACAATGTGGAATTACAACGAAACTGTTGATTCATTCACGGCACGATTCTCCAATTATACGGCCTCCTTGTCTTCGCTGGGCGACCGTTCCATCGAACCAGGTCAAACGGGAACCCTCACATTCCTTCTGAAGAACACAGGTGCCTTGATGGATTCCTATCGCATACAATCGATCAGCGCTTCGCCCATCAGTCGGAGTTGGGCCGACACCTCACTTGTCACCACATCCACCTCTACGATTGCTCCAGGCGCCACGACCTCGATCGCCATTGCCGTAACGGTTCCAGTGGATGAAAACAGGACCAATGCCACTACCATCACACTCACTCTTTTGTCGCTTCAAGACGGATACACTCTGGTGACAACCGCTGTCGTCCAAGCCGGCGAGTCCTACCTTGCATCAATAGAAATGCCCAGCACCACGACAATGCTCAAACCAGGCGTTTCAGCCTCGGTGATGGCCAACATCACCAATGAGGGGAATGTAGGCGGCGAATTCACCTTCGATTGCGGGCTTTCCGTGGCTGCGGTGAATTGGGTGTTGGATCTCCAAGGTGAGCCATGCGAAGAGGTTTCGATGTACATCAATCGTTCTCAAACGATTCAAGTTCCAATTGACATTAAGGTTCCACCCATCAAGAGCCCATTGAACCCTGGCGAATTCAATCTGGCAGGCCAACCGCTCCAAGTTTGGTTGCAGGTTCAAGCAAATGGTGGCGGCCTCCCGGTTCAAAACTCCTCCAACATCGAAGTCCTTCCAACGATTGTGGTTGACCCAGGTTTGCCTGTTGAGGAATTGACCCTAACTGCAGAAGATGTAATTGCGGCAAGAAACGGCCAAGGCCTCGAAGACATCTTGTCGCTTGATGTCGAGGTCCGACACAATTTGTATTCCAACATCGATGAAACACTCTCCGCTGAAGTTGTGGTATCGAGCATTTCATTCCTAGCAGCAAACACTGGCGGGTTCACCGAAGCAGAACGTTGGTCTGCCTCAGTTTCTCCACCAAGTTTGACCGGACTGCGCCCGGGCGATACCCAACCGGCAATCCTCGCCATTCAAGGCCCTGATGATGACTATCCGTTAGCAGGTACGCTCACCCTCTCAGTTACTGTGACGCCCTCCCTTGGTGGCGTGCACACTGGTAGCGGCGTTGGCGCCACTCCTGTCACAAGGAACTTGTCAATCATCATTCCAACCGTCTATGGAGCGGATATTCTCGAAGACGGACCGGTCGATGTGATGGTCGGTGTCCAAACGCCCGTGGCCTTCCAACTGGCAAACACCGGAAACGACCTTACTTCTTACAGATTGCGAGTGGCAGATGTACCAAGCGATTGGACCGTTGAATTCAATGGAACCACTGACACAATCGATAACCTCTCCGCGGATGTTGCTGATCATCCAGATGTCGGAGGCGCTCACAAAACCATTGTTGAGTTGCTGATTACAACCGACCCCTTTGTTCCAGCAAATTCGATTATCCCACTCACCCTCACGGTTGAACACCGAGACACAGGCGAAATCATTACCGAACACATTCTGCCAATTCGGGTTGGTGAAATCCGCAATGGGACTCTTTTCCCGCTGACCCAAACTCTATCGTTAGCACCCACTGATGTGGGCGAATTCAAGACCATCAAGATCACAAACACTGGAAACGCTCCAACGACATTCTATGTCTGGCTTGACAACAGTGAAGCAGGCGACGTAATGTTCGAACTTGATTCGAATCCATCGATGTTAATCGCCCCAAATTACGAGGACATCATCAAGGTGAGGGCCACACCATCCTCCACAGCCAGTGCTGACCAAAACTACGTCACCACTGTTTGGGTCGAAGATTCAAGCGGCGTCGTCAACATGTCTGCAAACATTACTGCCAACATCACCAAGAGTTCTGATATTCAAGTCGAAGGTCCTCAGGTCGTTGCCGTCACACCCGGTGAAATGACCATGGTTGAGTTCAATGTGACCAACATTGGCAACCTTCAGGAGTCGGTGATTGTCAAGCCTACTGTTGAAGGCGAATGGTCAACCGATGTCAGTGAAATCGGCATGACATTATCGATCAATCAAACCATCGCAGGGCAGGTTGTTGTGAGCGTTCCAAGCCTCGGTGGCGAGACAACGCTGCTCGATGGTTCAGTGCACAATTTGACAATCTCAGTGTATGATGCTGATTCTTCAGCCTTCAAAACAAGCGTGGTGATTCAACTCAGAGTTGGTGCGTTGTTCACCTTGGAAGTAGAAGACTGGCCTACAGAAATGGAATTTTATCGCCAAGGCACACGAACATGGGAAGTTTCGCTGCTCAACACTGGAAATCGAGATGTTGAGGTTCAAGTCGGTTACGTCATCAATGCACCCGGGCTGACCATCCAATCGACCGATTGGGCAATGGTCTCAGACGCCCCAACCACACTTACATTGCCAATTGGCGTCCCTGTGACTCATATCTTCAGCGTCGAGGCTCTGAATTTCGAACCCGATTTGTCGACAACTGCTGACTTCAAGATCTACTATCAGCCAAGCGATGCATTGGTCGAAGGAAACGCCTCGTTCGCAACTCAACTCATGATGTCTCGGTTCTTCAGCACCGGGGAAATTGTACTTCGACCGGAGGTCGGTGACCCTCCATTGGACATCGACCTCACGTATTCTCACATTCCAAACGGCCAAGCATTGAGCGCTGCCTATGAGCTTGAATTGTGCGGCGCTACCCGCATGCTGGACTTCAGTTCGTTGAACCTGAATGAGGCGGACTACCCATGGTCATTCACAGTCATCCTTCCAGATGCCAACAACACGGAAATCACCTTGCCGCTTGAATCCTCTTCGTGTGCCTCTGGTACCCAAGGCGAGGCGGCCAGAATTTCTCTGCCAGAACGCAGTGCGTGGGACACAACCAATCCGATTAAGATTCGAGTCCAAACCCCCGTTCGTCCAAACATCCTCTCTGGCGATGGATGGGACTTGGAATTCCGTTTGTACCATCCGACCGAGAACGCCAATTACTCGAATTTCGACCCGGAAACGTTCAGTTTTGCCTTGGATGTCTTTGCAGATCCACTGGTCGAAGCAATGGGTGAGGTGAGTCTTGCTGAGGGTGAAGAATACGACCTAACGCTAACCGTGCTCAACGCCGGTACGGCATCAGCAATCGGCATCGATGTGGCGCTTGAATGCCCTGACGCAGTGATTATCAATATTCCAACAAACCCGAGTGACGGACCAATGATTGGTCTGCTTGGACCGGGCCAATCGGTAGAACTCACATGGGTCATTCAACCCAATGCCATCGACTGGTGGATTCAATCCCAATCTACAACCTGCACAGCAACCGTCGATGCGGTGTACATGGCAAAGAACGTTGTAGGCAATGACGTTCGAACCATTGAACTTGATGTTGAATCGTCATCCCCAGGGGTATCTACGAGCTTCATTGCACTCATCATTTGTTTCCTCACATCGTTCATTCTTTTGCGCTTAACAGGTCAAAATGAGAAATTCCGCCTTCTATCGGTCTACTCCGGTGTGCTTGGGTTCGGCTTCGCGTTCCATGTCCTCGATTTACCATTCTGGGGGCTTTCCGTGCTTTTCCTCGCAGCCCTTTGGATTTGGCGAATGAGTTGGGCCAGTGCTGAAGAGTTCAAACTCATTCACGAAGATTACCAAAGAGCCCGTCGTGGCGTTTCCACGCTCTATGCGGATCACTTCGACGCTCTACGCGACAGCAGAAGACAACTCAGCGTCATTCTTGCTGTGCCGGTGTTGGGATTCTTGGCGGTTGTCCTCGGGCTACCTCCACAAATCTACAACGACCAAAACAACCTCGTTTCAGTGGTCGTTTATGTCACGATTGTCATGCTCGGCGTTTGGATGATCATTCTCCGCGCTGACCGTGCGTATGGTAATCTCTACGGTCGTTTGACGGACATCGAAGTCAAGGCCACTCGCATTGAACGCGACCTTGGCGACCCGGCACGCCTGTTCAACGAACTGGCAAATGATGGCTTGGATTTGGACGAAATCTTTGGAGAACTCTCCGGTACTGCAACCGTTGGTTCCATCGTTTCAGGTGAGGCTTCAACAGAGGAGGTGAACGACGATGTCTAAGCAAGATGTTGACGTCATTGACGACCCAGATATGCTGCTCGACGAAGTCGATGCAGGGTTCGATGTTCCTGATGCGGAATTGGGCGAATCGATGGCGACAACCACAGAGATGTCTGAGGGTGAAGTAGAGGAAGCACGGGCTGCTATTGCAGCAAGCAAAGATTCTGCAGACCGTTTAATTTCTGCATCAAGAGAACTCGAATCGCTTGTCTTTGGCGTCATACAAGATGAGGGCAATTCGTTAGCGGGTACCGAAGTTGACATCGCTGACGCAAAGCAATTCCTCAACACCCACAACCTTCGAAAGGCCCGCAAGTCGGTCAAGAAAGCCGAACAATCGCTTGCACTGCTTGAGGAAGATGTTCTTCATTTGCGCAGAAACATCGCTATGCTCCACCGACTCTTGAGCGAGAAAAAAATTAACGAGTCGGAAGTGGAAACGATTCTGCTGCGTTTGCGTTCTGCAACCGGTGCAGCAGAAATTGGCGATGTAGCCATCGCTGCAGGCGAAGTCGAGCACCTTGTCGATGACCTGATTGGTGGCAACACATCCACCCTCAATCCCTTCTTATTCCGACACTTCTGGCTCGGCCTTGACACTCGATGGCCTGCTGGTGGCGATGAAGGCGTGTTGATCGTGCGAATCATCAACGATGGCCCAGTTGCCATGCCAAACATGCGACTCGCCCCTCCTGTGCCGGAGGGCTGGACTTGCGTTCCTTCATCGGTTGACCTTCCAATCATTGCACCTGGTGGCAACCTACCGCTTCGGTTTGAAGTCAAAGCAAACCGAAGGTATGGAGCGGATGAAATTCCTTTGTCGAGAAAACTCGCCATTGCAACCTCATACGAAATGCGTACAGGTGAAATCACAGCCACCATTCGTGCGCAAAACCGGTCCATGGAGCCACTGCAAGACATCGTGCTATCGCCGTGGATACCGCCCGGGTTTACAACACCTAAGGTTCCCTTCATCAATCGTCTCGCACCAGATGAAGTCGCTCTTATTCGCATGCCTCTGCGCATCAAAATCGGTTCGGGAGGCAACGCCTGAACCACTCCAATTCCACCCTACGTGGGGGATACAAAAAAAAACAAAAAATGGTGAAAAATATGAAAGAAAATACGAACGAAAACAGCGATAACCTCGCTGCAATTGGTATTGGTGCAATGATTGTCTTCATTGCCCTGATTCTTGTTGCGGCGGTTGCAGCAGCAGTCATTATTCAGACTGCAGAGCAATTGCAACAAAACGCACAGACAACCGGTGAAGAAACAACAGATTTGTTGGCCTCCAAGGTCTTCATCAAGAGCATTGTGACAACCGGTGCAGCAGACCCTGCAACATCGATCTTTGTCACATTTGAACTCGCACCCGGCTCTGATTCAATCACTGCCGCAAACGTCATGTGGGCAATTGAGTGTGGAGCAAACTCAAACGCTGGCGATTTCACAACCGCTAGCCAAGTCGGCGCAAACGGAAACGCAGTGACCCTCAACACAGGTTCGACCTACAGCATCACGCTCAACTTGGCTGGTGCTACCAACTGCCCACCAACAGCAAACACCGCAAATGAATTCATGATTCAATCCGGATCCGGTGGATTCACTTACGAACTACTCAGCTACGGCGGTAGTGTCGACAGAGGAGTGGTGGTTGTATGAAGGCAAACACTCGCAATCAAGAATTCCAAGATGACAAGGTCGCTGCCATTGGTATCGGCGCTATGATCGTCTTCATTGCTTTGATCCTTGTTGCTGCAGTTGCAGCAGCAGTGATCATCCAGACTGCTGAAGCGCTTCAACAGAACGCTCAACAAACTGGCGACGACACCGCAGACAACATGGCTGGTAAAGTCATGATTAATGCCGCATACGTCGACGGAACCACTGGCTACAAACTGTATGTGCGTCTCGCACCAGGCAGTGAGCCAGCCCCAACCAACTCAATCACCTACCAATTGATGTGCCCAGGTACATTGCCAGTTGAAGGCGCAGTTGGAACCGTTGAACTGATGGACGGAACTGGCGGAGCAGCTGCTACCATGCAACCCTCGACCGGTTACACAATGATCCTTTCCGGTACGGCTGCTGGAGGCCTGGATTGTACCGCTGCCACCGTAGGCAGCGGCAACACAGTCCAAGCTTACATCCACGTCGGCTCCGGAGGAACCACCTTTGAGACCCTTAGTTTGGGTGCCACAGCTGCTGGGTCCAAGGTTGTTTGATGCTTTCTAAGGGCTCTGCTTGAAAAAGCGCCCTTAGAGGAGGAATTATCATGGCATGGCCATTTGGCAACAGTGCAAATGAGGACATTGATGAAGACGCGGCTCTCACTGAAGATCGGCTCAAAATAATGGCGAACATCGCTATTGAGCAAGTCCCTCTTCCCGAAGAGGGTGAACTTGGCGAGGAAGATGCGTGGACCATCTCTCCAGGTCCTACCAAAGCACGCCTCAACAGCATCGGCAGTGTGCCCAGCGTTGCAGCAAGCCTCGCACCAGCACCTGCCTCTCCTGTGAACGCCACAGTTGACACCTCGGGACTTGAACGCATGATCAGCAGCCGCCTCGACATGGTCGAGGATGTGCTTCGGAATGTCGAAGTTCGTCTTGAGACGCCCTCTGCAGCACTCGCAGCAGAAGGTGAGGCATCCGAAGACGGTGACGACCCAACTGCGCTTGATGGAGACATGATTGTCACCGCAAGCGGAGAAGTGATCTCCGTTACAGGCAACGACCGACTGAAGGAAGTTGATGAAGCACCCTTGGTGGAATTGTACGAAGCGCAAGCTCTCGCTGCAAATCCATTCTTGCACGCTCCATCGCATGGCGCAACCACTGCTGGAAACAGCGTGGGCGCACCGACAGTTTCTGCCCTCTTGCTCGACAACATGTCTGGCATGGCGGCAGTTAGTTTCACTCAGAAGGCCATGTCTTCAGGTATGCTGAACGACGAAGAAGGTCGATCTGTTCTGGCAATTGTTCAACTTGCAGCACCCGGTGAAGCCGAGGCTGCGCTTGATGACCATCTGCCCCACAAAGATTTGCTAACGTTCTCATCACTCGTCAGTTCCTGGCGAAGTGTGAGTTCTCTCCGAGGTGGAGCCTGAAATGGCTGGCTCGGTGGGTATTGGTGGCCTCATCATTGGGGTATCGTTATTGGTCGTGTTTTCCATGGCCGTTCAAACGATTGGAAATCAGTTTGAATCCTCAATGGATTCGATTGAATCCGCTGCTGAGCCTCTACCGAGTTTCACCGTTGATTCGAGTGATATCTGGCTTTTCGCCCTTGAAGACATCACCATCACGAACGGAGGAACAGATTACGTCAACGGGACCCTTGTTGCGTCCTCGTGTACAGGATTTAGCGCAAGTTTCACAGTTGACAGCAATGGAGTCATCGACGCCGTGTCCATCACCAGCACCGGCGATTGTTCGACATCCACTCCTGTCATCTCTTTTGGAACACCCGCTCAGACACCTACAGCTGCTGCAACACTTACCCCCGTCATGAAGACTTACGTTTTTGCCGTGATCACCAACGATGGTGCAGTCACCCTCCCTACCGAGGATGTTTGGCTGTTCCTCGATGGGACAGATCCGCAAACGCTCTCAGCATCAAACCCAATTGGCTTGTCCAGCGGGTATTGGTATTCTGGGGAAACGCTTGATCTGCGTTGGGAATTATCACCTACAAACCATGTCCGCCTTGCCTTCACCTATGGCGGTACAACAGTAGGTACTACGCTCTGAGGACTGGCTATGGCAGACGGTGGCGCATCAACCTTCATCATGCTCATCACGGGCTTGTTGATCTCGAGTTCTGTGAGTGCACTGCTGATCACGGAATGGTCGGCAATGGCGAGAACGGCTCAAAAAAATCAGCAGGGCATCACCTTCACGGGTGAACTCGGCTTGGATTTTGCCGGCGACCCAATGATGGTGGATGTTGACACCAGCGGTTCGACACCGTCCATCACCTTCTACCTGCAAAACACCGGAATCCATCCACTGGATGAACAACTCATCGCCGTGCTCGTGAACGGGCAAGCTCCAACCAATACCACTGCCACAATCACCGGGCCCACGTGGGACTCAAACGAACTTGCTGAAATTGTGATTGAAGATTCCTCTTACGGAACCACTCCATTTGCGGCAGGGGACGATGTCAAATTGTACGCCATCGTCACATCTGAAGTCGTTGGTGGCATGTCATCAAGTGCATCAATGAATGTCGAGGTGAGGCTCTCTTGAAGGAAGATCCATTTTTGACGGCTCACAAGCCGATAGAAGACGGTTTTCCTTTCGATTTGGAAACAGACTCCCTGGGTGATTCCATGGGATTGCGGTTACCAAACCGTTCCTTGTATGTCCTCCAAGGTGGAGTGGGTGGCGGTAAATCACTCATCTCACAACGACTTGCCTATGGTATGGTAGAAAACGGTGTGAAAGTACTCGTGATCACAACTGAACTCACGACTCGCGGCTGGATTGAGCAAATGGAATCCATTGGTTACGGTATCACAGATGCCATTCGGGAAGGCCAACTGATGGTCTTCTCCCGTTTTGGAACTATTGCAGAAGCCCTACCGGATGTCGGGCTAAACGAACTGCTTGAAGCAGAGGCAATCGCACTCGCAGACGTCGTGATTATCGATGCAGCGAGTTCACTAATGCCTGATTCGCTCGACGAAACTCAACGTTTTACCATGATGCAGCGGCTTCGTCGCATTTGTGCCGATGGTCGCTCGCTCATGTTGTGCGTCGACCCTGACGAAATGGACCACAAAATGATGCACACTTTGCGTGCATCAGCAGAAATTGTTCTTGATCTCACCACCGCTATGATCGGTGGTGAAATCAAAAGAAACATCGTTGTTACGAGGTTTTTGAGGGCTGCAGGCCCAGTTCAAACTTCTGTTGGATGGCGTGTTGAGCCGAGCATGGGCTTCATCGTCGACATCACGGCGGTCAGTTGAAGGAGGTACCATGAATGTCAGATGAACCTACATTCGCAAAGGGTGACCTCAATGGGGTCATGGCTGCCCACCAACACGTCGCAGACTGGGTTCGTGATTTCGAGGCTCGCTACGGGACTCGCCCGATCTACTACGGTGAACTTGACAGGGATGCCAAAAAGGAACGCCCCCTCAACCTCATTTACCTTGCAAAAGAACCAATTTTCATTCACATTTACGAACCTCCTGCTGATGAAGAGGGTGGTGGCCAAATTTTGTGGTTTGGCCTTGAGCCTCAACTCACTGAAGAGGAAGAAAACATTCGTAGAGAATTAACTGAAACTCTCCTCCAAGAAGCACCAGCTGCTCCATCCTTCACAACAGATAATGAGTTTGAAAACATCCTCCGTCAGATGGTTGCTCGTTACACTGTTCTCGATACAGAAATCGGTGTCGCACCTCGGCGCCAAGGGCGTCTTTGGGAAATGCTGGGGCTAGAAGACAGGCGGCTCGTTGTCAATCAAGAGCAGCGCACACGCTTGGAGTACATCGTGATTCGTGACCTCATTCGAAACGGACCGCTTGAACCCCTTCTTTCTGATGAGATGCTGGAAGATATTCACTCAATTGGCCTGAAACACGTCCACATGGATCACAAGGTGTTCGGCATGGTGACATCCAACATTCGCTTTAGGGACCGAGAAATTCTTTCCCGTTTCCTCAGAGCAATGTCTGAGCGTATCGGGCGTCCTGTTTCGGACAACAAACCAATCATTGATGGCGCATTGCTCGATGGCTCTCGTATCAACATCATTTTCTCCGATGACGTGTCCATGTTAGGACCATCATTCACCATTCGTAAGTTTGCTGAAGAAACCATCTCCATCACACAACTCATTGCTTGGGGGACCATTTCTTCGCAGGTCGCAGCCTACATCTGGATTTGCCTTGAATACGGTATGTCGGTTCTTGTGTCCGGGGAAACTGCATCTGGAAAAACCACAACCCTCAATGCCATTCTCCCTTTTATTGACCACAATGTCAAGATTTACTCGGCAGAAGACACTCCTGAAGTCAAGGTGCGCCACAAGATTTGGCAACGATTGGTGACCCGTTCCTCAAAGAACGAAGAGTCTCGTGTGGAAATGTTCGATTTACTCAAGGCAGCATTGCGTAGCCGGCCACGTTACATCATCATCGGTGAAATACGTGGTGTCGAAGGAGCGACAGCATTCCAGGCAATGCAAACGGGCCACCCGGTCATTGCGACGTTCCACGCATCGTCAATTGTGAAGATGATTCAACGGTTTACCGGCGACCCAATCAATGTTCCAATTCGTTTCTTCGATAACCTGAATTTCGCTATTTTCCAAGAGGTCGTCGAAGCACCAGGGGGAGGAATCGCCCGGCGTGTTACAGGTATTGACGAAGTTATTGGATACAACAAACACAGTGACGGTGTGTTAACCCGTGGTATGTTCGAATGGGATCCTGTGAAGGATAAACACTACTTCCGCGGAATGTTCCAAAGCCATTTGCTTGAAAACAAAATTGCTGCAATGGCAGGTTTTGCCAACAAGCGTGATATTTACGATGAAATGCTCAAGAGGGCAGAAGCGCTCCAGCGAATGGTTGATCGAGACCTAACCCATTACGATGACGTGTTTGATCTGCTTGGAATCTACTACAACAGCGGCTGGGAACACTTCGACCGTGCCGTCGATTCATGGAAGGGCATCAATCACGAGTGAGGGATGATGGATGCAGCGAATGTCGATGTGGCAAATCGCTTTGCGGCGTCTTGAAATGCCCATTTTGAATTTCCTTGGCTACTTCGTAGGTGGTGCCGCTTTTGCAGGCTTTTTCTCCGCAGTTGTCATCATTCTCCTCACCGGTGGTCTTTCGGAAGGGGCCTTGTTTTCCGGCTTCGCAGGGATCTTCCTTCTTGTGTTGCTTCCCACTCTTGCAGGGGGTGCAGCAATTGCTTTTCCCCTTCTCGATGTTCAACGCTCAGCAGCGTTGATTGAGAAAGAAATGCACATGTTCATCACTCGAATGGGCATCCTTTCTTTGGGTGAAGTTGGTGCTCAGTCTATTTTCGACATCCTCAAACAAATGAGGGATTATGGCGAGTTAGCCAGTGAAGTTCAGCGGATTGAAACGCTTGTGGACAAGTGGCACACGTCGCTTCCGGAAGCTTCACGAATCGTGGCCCAACAAAGTCCGTCTCCATTGTGGGCGGATTTTCTTGATCGAATGGCGTTTTCCATTGAAGCAGGCCAACCAATCGATGAGTTCATGCGTTCCGAACAGGAAACAATTGCAGAACAGTACACGACCTTGTACGACACGCGTCTTGAATCTGTAGACACCATGAAGGAAATCTATGTGTCTCTGGTATCTGCTGGATTGTTTGGCCTTGTGATTGCTGGAATTCACTTGGTGCTGTTCGAAGTTGGATCTGCAAGTGATCTTCCAATCGAAGTGGCGAGTCGTATGCGGTTTCTTTTGCTAGCGGGTTTGTTGTTCACCATTATCCAAGTTGGTGGGGTCTATGCGTTCAATTCGACCATCCCAGAAGACCCAACCTTCGCACGCGACGAAATGGACACTCCGTTTCGAATTAATTTTCTCAGGGCCCTCATTGGTGCCTCACTCCTTTCGATTCTTCTCCTCTTCATCACCGTAATTATCATCCTCGCTTCTTGGCAAGAGGTCAGCAGCCAATGGGATCGGTACGGTTTACTTCTTTTTGCTGCCCCGCTTTCCCCTATGCTCATTCCAGCATTTATGGTTGGCCGAGAAGAAAGCGCTGTTCTGCGTCGAGATGAAACTTATCCAGATTTTATCCGTGCTCTTGGAGGCACTGCACAAGCGCGCTCTGCTGAACCATCGGCCACCATCAAAGCCCTTCGTGGTATTGACTTTGGTGTCCTGGATGATTCCATCGACCGCTTGGAAAAGCGACTTTCGACTCGGATTAACTCTGATCGTGCTTGGGATTATTTTACCGCAGACACAAACTCTGCAGTCATTTCTCGATACACCCGAATTTACATCGAAGGGTCACAATCCTCTGGCCAACCTGCAGGAACTGCAGAGATGGTTTCTCGTTCGGTTGGAAATTTACTTTCCCTACGCCGGCGCCGTGCACTGTCTGCCAACACCATGCGCGGTGTGGCGCTCGGTTTACTGATTGCAACGGTGACCAGCCTCAACGTGACCATTGCAATTGTCTTGAAACTGGGAGATTCAATTGCAGGTGTCGCCGAAGGATTTGTCGACACCGATGTCTCAGCGCTTTCTAGCTTTGGCTCAGATCTTGCTTTACCAATTATGGAAGATGCATCTGCAGTCGGGGAGAACATTCGAATGTTCAAGATTGTCGTGTCGATTTTGGTGTTGTTCCAAGTGGCAGCAGTTTCAATGATCTCAAATCGGTTACGTGGCGGTGGAAAAATCACGGCCCTTGGGCAAGCCATTCAATTGCTTTGGGTTGCTGGAATCACCTCATTCCTGACTTCTGTTGTTCTTGAAAGTGCTTCAGGAATCTTTGGAGTTTGATGTTCTTCAAGCGAAGGACAATAACATGAATCACGATGCCTAAGCATGCAAGCCATACCTCCTCCACCCGGAACTGCCGCCCAAACTGCCCCTCCACCTGTGTCGCCGTATCAACCCCCACAAGGCTTCGACAAGGCCAAAATTTCCTATTCCTTTGAGCGTTGGTTGATGATTGGAATCATCCTCATTCTCGCTGCAACTCTATTTTCAGAGGTCGTCACCATGTGGGGCCCTCCTGATGCACTGGGTGATGAAGCAACGTTGGAAGACATTTCGGAATACCTCTCAGATGTGGATGGATACAACGATCTCGACCGAGTTGTCACTTCCATCGGTACAATGCTCCAAACGATTGGCTTGGGTCTGATTGGCTATGCTTTGCTTCGTGAGGCACATTCTGGCACTCATGAGCACACCGCGTTGAGGGTGACCTCGATGATTTTGGGAATTCTTGTTGTGACCAACCTTGCAGCACGAAGCCTCAACCTGGTATGATTACCGTTTTGCTTCCTGAGCAATTCGCTTTTTTGTTGCCGTCCACGAACAGATCGGACATTGCGTTAGATCATGGTTACGGGCGGGGCAATACTCACGCCCGAAGAAAATAATTTGCAAGTGTAATTTGTTCCACAACGCCTTGGGGAATATCGCCTTCAAATCACGCTCTGTTCGTTCAACTGTCGTTCCCTTCGATAGCCCCCATCTTGCAGCTAAGCGGTGAATGTGGGTGTCGATTGGGAAGGCTGGTATGCCAAAGGCCTGTGCAAGCACAACACCTGCGGTCTTATGGCCAACGCCGGGCAACGCCTCGAGCGCTTCAAATGAGTCTGGAATCACTCCATCGTGGCGTTCAACGAGCAATTCAGAGAGTCGACGGATGTTTTTCGCCTTGGTCGGTGCCAAGCCCACTTGGCGTATGTCCTCAAGAATTGTTTGAACGGGGAGTTTGGACATCTGTTCTGGAGTGTTGGCTTTTGCGAACAATGCGGGGGTCACCTCGTTGACTTTGAGATCGGTCGTTTGTGCACTCATCAAAACCGCCACGAGCAATTCGAAGGTGTTGGTGTGGTCAAGAGGGACCGGAGTTTCGGGGTACAGTTCCTCAAGCATTTCCACAATGCGGATGGCCTTGTCAGCGCGTTTCATGAGCGTTGCCTCCTGTTTGTGAGCAAGACATCGGGTACTTTGTAAGTGTAGGTTGATGCTTCAGCGTGACAAATGATGAGATGACCGGTAGGATGAAATTCAAATTCTTCGAACTTCGATTGCAAACCATGGAGGGGCATGGAGGCGTTGACCAATCCATCTGAATGGATCGAAAATCCAGTTTGTACGTGATGAGAATGGCTGTGGAAGGAAAGCAGTTCATTTTCTGCATTCACAACTCCGAGCCCGGCAAAAAATTCAGTGAAGGTTTCAGCGAGGTTGGTCCATTCGCTTCGTGAGATGCGTTTTGCCATCACACCGCCTCACTTTGCTTCCATCTTCACAGAGTAGGCCTCTCCGGTTGCCCAGCCAAAGACCAAACCTAATGTCACGGAGAGGAGGGGGATGCCGTTGCAGATCAGGGATTCTATTGGTTCGCTGGTCGGTTGCCCTGCGATGTACCAGACTAAGAATCCCAGCAAGAGGCCAGGAAGCAGCATTGTTGCGCCCATAATCAAGGTGCGTAAGAGTCGCATGATGGGAGGATGAGGCGGCAAGTCAAGAAGGTGTGCATTCAAGCGGTTGGTTAAATCATGGCTGACAACTGCTCCGCAGTCAGGGTATTGAGCACATCATTGGCTTCTAACCAACCCTTGCGGGCAGCCATCACGCCGTAACTGATGTCGGCAAGGCCGCGCAATGAATGAGCGTCTGGGTTGATGATCACCGGTACACCAAGCCCCTTCGCATGCTTGCACAACCGCCAATCAAGGTCCAATCGGTAGGGGCTAGCGTTCAATTCAACCGCCTTCAAACGACCCTCATCGTTGTGCTCTGCCATGTGCTCTAACACGGCGAAAAGATCGACCTCATAGCCATCTCTTCCCTGAAGAATTCTCCCAGTGGGATGGCCAAGAACCGTTGTTGCAGGGTGGTCAATGCAGCGAATCAATTCTTCTGTGTTTTCAATTTCATCCCTCGCTCGCCATTTTGAGATGGCGTGAACTGAGGCCACAGTGTAATCCAAAGTTCCCAAAACATCGTCAGGGTGATCCAGTTTGCCCCCGGGTAGAATGTCTGATTCAACACCATGGAACAGGCGGAAATCTACGCCTTCATCAGCCCATGCAGCATTGTATTGCTTGATCGTTTCACCTTGGGCGAGAAGGTCCTCAGCGCTGGCGCCATTGGCTACTTGCAACGTAGGAGAATGGTCAGCAATTCCCAACCAATTCCATCCCATTTTGCGAGCCGTTTCAGCCATCTGTTCCAGACTTGCCTCGCCGTCAGAAAGGGTTGTGTGGTTGTGCCATGCTCCTCGAATTTCGCTGGTTTCGAGCAAATGAGGCAGTGCACTTCGTTCTGCAGCCAAGATCTCTCCAGTGTCCTCTCTCAATTCCGGAGTAACCCACTCGAGGTCAAGGTGACGGTAAATGGATTGCTCGTCAATGGCGTCTAAGGAAAATTCTGCAGCGGCCATGCCCTTGAGTTCACCTGCTTTTGCCTCTGGAATCAATCCGAATTCATTGAGCCGCAAGCCTCGATCGATGGCCCTTTGTCGCATAGCAATGTTATGCTCCTTACTTCCGGTGAAGTATGCGAGCGTGAATGGGAAGACTTGTGGTGTGACCAATCGCACTTGAGCGTCAATGGTTCCCCCGCTTTCCAATTGCTCATAATCGTCGCCACCAATGGCATCCAATACATTCGGGTCAATGTGACCGACAGTGAAGCCTTCTTCAAACACCGATGTGTCGAGAATGATGCTGATTTTTGAATCGCCAGCACCTTTGACATCAGCGATTCCAGGAAGGCTGAGGATTGCGGTAGCGACCGCTTCATGATGTTCAGGTTCGACCGCAACGACCAAATCCAAATCTCCGATTGTTTCCTTTCTTCGTCTTGCGCTTCCTGCCAATTGTGCTTTAATCACGCCATCAATGTGAGCCACACGTGTTTCAAACGCCTCTCCGTACATCAGTCCGACGTCCAACCTTCGCCGTGCTCTGAAGCGGGCTAAAAGTTCAATTCCGTCCAACATTCGGGCCTGTGATTTGGCTCCAAAACCCTTCATTGGGGCGATTTTACCTGCTTCAGCGGCCTCTTTGAGCGATGCAACCGAGTCGACGCCAAGTTCTTGATTCATCAATTTGATTCGTTTTGGGCCGAGGCCAGGAATGCCAAGCATCTCAATCATCCCTTCTGGTGTTGAGGCATGGAGTTCAATCCAATCTGACGGCCACTGGCCTTCTGCAATCACTTGTGTAAGCGCTGAGCCGAGTCCTTTGCCAATACCCTTCATTTCCAATAAACGACCAGTGGCGACAAGCTCACCCAAATCCTCGGTCAATGAGCCAAGCATCCTGCTTGCGTTTTGGTAAGATCGAACGCGAAACACATTCGCTCCTTGGAGTTCCAAAAGCACTGCCACTTGATGCAGTGCCTTTGCGACTTGATTCCGCGAAAAATATGGTGGCCCACTCGGCCTCGCCTTTGGAAGAGAAAAACCGCCACCTGCCATGATTTAACTGGGACGCTGACCCTTGTCAAACATTCCCCTCCGAAGGTTTCCTTTGTCTGCACATTGAAGAACTCCGGCCCCTGCCCTAAACCATGGTCGAACCAACAACCATCGAGCATTTGGCAGAGGGTTTGTGCGGTTTTTCAGCCGTTTTATTCACCTTCATCGCCACTTTTTCCCGTTCTCCACCCGTGGAGCGTTTGGTGCAAAATCTGATTGCTGGGAGTTTAATTGCTGCTGCCGGGGTATTGTGGTGGCTGTCCCTTTCCGGTGGCGAATTATGGGGGTCCAATTACCTACCTAAGCCACTGTCATTGGTCTGCATTGTCATCGCTATTTCCGCCCGTATGAACATCAAAGGCGAGAACGTATCGTTCGGAGCGAATCCACACACCATTGGGAAGGAAGACAAAGAAGAATGATCAAACAATCTCGCCTTTGGGTTGTGGACCATCTTCATCGCTTGTGGTGTTCTCAAGGGATTCTTTTGCCATTTTCTGGTCAATGAAGGTGCGCATGTATTCAGGAAGTTCGCCGTTGACGAAGATGACATCGTTGATGGCCTCGAGTTTTTTCAGTGAATAGTAAATCTGCATTGCCGTCATTGGTGTCGAAGAGCATCCATTGCAGCCTCCATCAAGCGAGAGCATAATGTTGCCATCGCTTGTATCAAGGACGGTAACTACTCCATCATGCTCGTCAAGGATTTCCTGGACAGGTCCAATCTCGGCAAGCACCTCCTCGGCTGTCATGGTCATGCCGCTCCCTCAGGTTTCTCCTCTTTCAACGATTGCTTCGTTCGCATGAGGGTGTGAGTGCTTTCGGCGATTCAGAAAATGGGCCAAAAAGGGCAATAGTACGGGTTTTACAAGGCGAACCACTTATGAGGGGTTCTTTGGTCGCCGAGGCACAGGTGTTCTGTTATGATGGATAATATACCGATGATTGCCGCAGGTGCAGGTTTGTTTGGACTTGCGATTGCGTTTATGCTGTATCAACAAGTGAACAAAGTGAAAATTGACAACGATAAGGTTGCCAACATCACCGAAGAAATTCAAAAAGGCGCCATGGCGTTCCTCTTTGCAGAATACCGAGTTCTTGCCATATTCGTCGTGGTTGTCGGAGCTGCTCTTACACAACTCAATGACATGAACACCGCTCTTGCCTTCTTTGGAGGTGCACTTGCATCTGTTGCTGCTGGCTTCTCTGGAATGCGTGCTGCAACATCAGCCAACGGTCGAACAACCATGGCTGCTAAGAACGACGGTAAGGCTGGAGCATTAGCCGTATCGTACAACGGAGGGGCCGTTATGGGTCTTTCAGTTGGTGGACTCGGGCTTCTCGGTATCTCTCTAGTTGCGTATTGGCTTGGAGCTGGCGATGCCAACCCTGACCTTTCCGCAGCTGCAGGATTCGGTATGGGTGCCTCATCCATTGCGCTCTTCGCTCGTGTTGGTGGCGGTATCTACACCAAGGCTGCTGATGTCGGTGCAGACCTCGTTGGTAAGGTCGAAGCAGGAATTCCTGAGGACGACCCACGAAACCCCGGTGTCATTGCTGACAACGTCGGTGACAACGTTGGTGACGTCGCAGGGATGGGTGCTGACATCTTCGAATCCTTTGTGGGTTCAATCATCGCTGCTATGATCATCGCAAGTTCTGAGGACTTTGCCGGTGCTTCCGACTACATCATGATGCCGATTATGCTCGGCCTAATCGGATACGTCGCCTCCATCATTGGTGTGTTCTCAATGTTTGTTCTAAAGAACGGCAAAGACGCAGCAGCAGCTCTTCGCAACACCACCTTCATCGCAGCCCTACTGTTCTGGATTGGCGGATACCTTTCGCTCGAAAGCGGTTCAATCGCCGGCTTCGAATATTCAGGACTCGGATTGATTGATGTGAGTTCTGGAGTCATGCATTCGGTTGTTTTGGGCAGTGTTGTCGGAATCGCAATCGGTCTCATTACAGAATACTACACTGGAATCGAACCCGTCTTTGGAATCAAAACCAAAGCCATCCCTCACATCGGTGAAATGTCCAAGACTGGACCTGCAACCAACGCCATTGCCGGACTTTCAGTCGGCATGATGTCAACCTTCATCCCAATCATTCTGATTGCTGCGGGTATCTTTGGAGCAAACCACTTCGGTGGAGATGATTTCGGCCTCTATTGCATCGCAATGGCGGCAATGGGCATGCTTGCTACAGTCGGTGTGACCATGACCGTCGATGCTTACGGACCAGTTGCTGACAACGCAGGTGGAATTGCTGAGATGAGCGGACTCGGTTCTGATGTTCGAGCAATCACCGATGAACTCGATTCAATTGGAAACACAACTGCAGCAGTTGGAAAAGGATTCGCAATTGGATCTGCCGCATTGACCGCACTTGCACTCTTTGCAGCTTACACCGCAGCTGTCGGCCCATCCAATCTAGACTTGACATTGACAAACCCAATGGTCGTTATCGGCCTCCTCATTGGCGGTGGTCTACCGTTTGTTGTCGCTGCTATGACCATGACTTCGGTCGGCAAGGCAGCAGGCGACATGGTGGTTGAAATTCGACGCCAATTTGCGATCATGCGAGAAACTTTGTCCAAGGACTCCTCGTTCGATGGCGACATCGAAGACGCCACAACATGGCCTGAAAAGGTCGTTGCAGGTGACATGACGTATCCTGACTCACAAACATGCGTCGATATCTCGACCAAGGCTGCTCTGCGAGAAATGGTCGGTCCAGGTGTTGTCGCCGTCCTCGCACCGGTCATCGTCGGTCTCGCTCTTGGCGCAGATGCCCTGGGTGGACTTCTTGCAGGTTCCCTCGTAACTGGTGTCCTCATGGCTCTGTTCATGGCAAACGCCGGTGGCGCTTGGGACAACGCAAAGAAAGCAATTGAACAAGGTCACATTGAAGGCGCAAAGAAGGGCGATGATGCTCACGAAGCAGCCGTCATCGGTGACACGATCGGAGACCCATTCAAGGACACCTCTGGTCCATCACTCAACATTCTCATCAAATTGATGTCCATTGTTGCCGTTGTATTGGCTGGCACCGGGCAACTTGTTTGAGGCGCGTTAGAGCGTTAGGCTCATGAAGGCCTCATGGTAGGACATACCATGAAGGGACAGACCCGTGCACTTACGCTTGTGCTTCTGTTTGTGTGTTCAACCACGCTTGCAGGCTGCACTGGTGGTGCGACAGAAGGCTCTTCTCCAGACACAACGACTGAAGCGCAGAAACTTCTACCAGAGTGGGAGGTTGGCGACCAGTGGCTTTACACCTTCATCACCCCGCAATTTGGCGAGGACAGTGCTCGTTTGGTGGTTGCTGAAATCGATGAGTCAGAGGGCCTGTATCAATTAGGAATCTCATCTGAACGAGAGGCACAACGCCATGCTGTGATCAATCACAATCCGTTTTTAGGTCGAGTTACGATTGATGGTCTGTCGGTGTATGAAAACGGAGAACCACAGTCAGTGTTTTCTTTCCCATGGACGATTGGTGACACATGGTCGTTCACCTTACTTGGGCAAGAGTGGACAGCAACCACAGATTCAATCACCAATGGGAACGCTCGTGTCACAGCTGTTTCTGCTGAAGGGCATGAATTGCGATATACGTTCAGCGGCTCGAAAGGCTTCATGGAATCCTTCGTTTGGATCGACGCAGATGATGTGCGCCAATTGCGTATGGACCTCAATGTCGCACGAAGCGGCTATTCCGGTGATGTCTATTTCTACCGTGCAAGGGACCTACTCGACAGTTTGTATGAGGAAAATGACCAAGAAATCTATGACACATTTGTCGATGAAGGCCACCCAAATGATGGTGATTGGGACACACTTGTGTGGTACCTTGACGTGGAAATCGCTTCGACTGGAGGCTCTTCTGGATCCTTGTCGATGAAGGACCATGCAGGCGCTTCCCCACTGACTCGCGCATGGGGTTCAGGAGCAACTGAAAAAGGTGCCATTGGCACCATTCCTTCCAACACCGGCGAGTATTCACTTACCGTAACCGTTCGTGGGCCGGACTCATTTGTCCATTTGCGTGTTGCAGGTGCTCAGGTTTTCCAATATTCGCTTTGAGGCCGTTGCTATGCCGACATTAGTGATGATGCATGGCATGACTGGCAATGCTGCAATGATGCGACCCTTTGCCGAAAAAATCCTCCCTGAAGGTTGGACGTTAATTGTTCCAGAAGCGAGGTACATGCACCCACGCCGAGGTCGAACTTGGTGGCGCTATGAGGATGAAGACGCAGACGCAACTCGGCGCATGAACCTCTCGAGGCGGGAACTAATCGATGTGGATTCAAGCCTGTCTCAACTCGAGCAATTGATTGCTGAACACGCACCAATGGGTCCTCTCGTCGTGGGTGGTTTCTCCCAAGGTGGGGCGATGGCCCAAGAAATGCTCCAACTGCCCATGGCGGACCGAATCATTGGCGTGATCGCCATTGGAACGCGGCTGGTACGGGGCATGGAACTTGGCCTTCGTTTAGCAGAACTCGGCCCGAAACATCTTTTCTGGATGCATGGGGAACGCGACGTCCGAGTTTCGATTCAGGACGGATGGGCGGTCGCACACACCTTCGAGGCCGCCGGGTGGGCGCTTGAACTCATAGAGCACCCCAAGGGTCACATGATTCCGATGGAGCACCACGATGCTCTCAAAGAATGGTTAGTTGCCCTTGGACAAGTAGGATTGTAGTTCTGTAAATCCACCGATAAACATCGGTTGTTCCTTTCGAATATCAAGCACAACGGGAACCGTTCGGTGCCCAGTCGCCGCAACAACTTCGCTTCTTTGTGCATCTCCAGCGTCGAAATTCAACTCTGTATAGGTCAAGCCTTTTCCGTCCAGCAACCGCTTTGCTGCAGTGCAATAACCACAGAAATTACCCGTGTACAAGAGAAATTGTGTACCTGCGTTTGCCGCATCATTGAGGACAGATTCTTCGCTCATGATTCCGGGGGGGCGTAGCACCTACTTGAACACCTTGAGGTTATTTCAGTGCCTCAATGATGGCTTTGCGTACCGTTTCTTCGCGCTCAGGGATGCCTCGAATAATGCTCACGTTTACGCCAGCTTTGGATGCAATGCTGGTGAGAATCTCTGAGGTGAGACTCCCCATGCCGTGTTCATCAATGAACGTGGCACTGGTCGGAGATTGGGCCACACGACGTGTCCCAGCGTAACCGGCTCCGTCAGTGACCAAAACAACGCGGTCCACTGATCCCTGTTCAACATGATTCATCGCTTTGCACATCGGGGCAATGGTCCCTCCAAGGCGTTCGAGTGGATCTTTGGCTTGATTGTCAAAGGTGCAGATGAGGACTCGACTCCCGCCTCGGCCATCCTTGAGGATGGTCCAACCCTCGTTTTGCAGCCAATCAAGGTTCAAGTCGGGATTGCCAAAAAACCGCACCCCTCGCATAACACTTCGTCGGTGTTTATGGCATGAAGTTCTTTGCGTCCGAGTTGACGACCCTGTCAATACATCTAAGTGGAAGCAGAGACAAAAGAACAGATAGAGAATATGGTGATTCCATGGATGGACGGAAGGATAAAAAGACCACTCTCCCACCTTTCTTCATGGATGGGGAGGCGACGCGCAAAAAGTTAGCCGTTTTTGCCACCCTGGCCTTGTTTATTTTCAGTTCTGTTTCCGTCGCACTCCAACCAGCATCCCTCGAGTTAGAAGACCCATTCGCCCTTCTCGAAACCGGGGCTAGAAGCGATTCTGATGGCGACAATGTCTCTGACGGAGACGATGCATGTCCCAACGGCGTTACAGGTTGGAATTCAACGTCTGTTACCGATCACGATTCTGATGGGTGCCGTGATTCCGATGAGGACGATGATGATGACAATGATGGCGTCTTGGATAATGATGACACATGCGCTAAAGGAGTTCTTGGTTGGACTTCTTCAACTTCGACCGACCACGATGGTGATGGGTGCAGGGACAACACTCCCGAAGACTCAGATGACGACAATGATTCTATCCCTGATGGTTCAGATGATTGTCCTACCGGTGAGGTTGGCTGGACTCCTTCCTCAACGACCGACTACGATTCCGATGGATGTTTAGATTCCGCTACAGAAGACATCGATGACGATAACGACACCCGTCCGGATCCTTTTGATGATTGCCCGACTGGTGATTTGAATTGGGTTTCTTCCGCTGCCACAGATTATGATAATGATGGATGTCAAGATGCTGTTGAGGACACCGACGACGATAACGACGGCGTCGATGACGGCGACGATGATTGCACCCCTGGAGACACAGGCTGGGTCTCAAATGGGGGCACTGACTACGACACCGATGGTTGTCAAGATGCTGCTGAAGACACGGATGATGATAACGACAGTGTCCTCGACTCCACGGACGATTGCCAAACAGGCGATATGGGGTGGTCACCTTCGCTCGGCACCGATTACGATTCTGACGGTTGCCAAGACAGCAATGAAGACAATGATGATGACAACGATGATGTCGAGGATTCTGTCGATGATTGCCCCACAGGGAATCTTGGTTGGACTTCAACACCAGGAACTGATAACGACGGTGATGGATGTGAAGACGCTTCTCCAGAAGACACGGATGACGATAACGATGGCATCTCCGACGGTAGCGACAACTGCCCAACCGGTGATGTGGGGTGGTCACCTTCGCTCGGCACCGATTACGATTCTGACGGTTGCCAAGACAGCGGAGAAGACACTGACGACGACAACGATGGTGTCGTCGATAGCAATGACAACTGTCCAACGGGCGACCTTGGATGGACTTCAACGCCTACCAATGACTACGATAGCGATGGTTGCCAAGATGGCAGCGAGGACGATGATCGAGACAACGACGGTATCCTTGATGGTTCAGATGACTGCCCTGACGGCGACCTCAACTGGGTCTCGTCTGGGGCAACAGACAACGACGGCGATGGTTGTCAAGACAGCGGTGAAGACGGAGACGACGACAATGATGGAATCGCTGACGGAAGCGATCAATGCCCAACGGGGGACGTTGGCTGGACGCCATCGTCATCAACCGACCATGACAGCGATGGTTGCCGGGATGCAGGTGAAGACACGGATGATGACAATGACGGTGTTGCCGATACTTCTGACCTGTGTGAGAAGGGTTTGCTTGGCTGGACCTCGACACCCGCTACAGATAACGATGGGGATGGCTGTGAAGATACATCTGAGGATTCCGATGACGATAACGATGGGGACGCTGACAGCAGCGACAATTGCCCACTCGATTCAAATTCTGATCAAAGCAACTACGACTTCGACGCTCTTGGCGATGTCTGCGACCCTGATGATGACAACGATGGCGTCGATGATGTTGATGATCTATGTGCCCAAGGCAACCAACCTTGGACCTCCAGTTCTTCCAACGATTACGATTCCGATGGTTGTCTCGACACAGTCGAAGACTCAGATGACGATAATGATGGCGTAAACGACAACGTCGACGACTGCCAAATCGGCGAATTGAATTGGGTTTCAAGTTCAGTTACAGACCGTGATGGCGATGGCTGCAAAGATTACTCAAATGAAGATTTGGACGATGATGAAGACGGCATTGCTGACACCCTCGATGATTGCCCAAGGGGCGACATGGGCTGGACTCCATCCACTTCCACCGATCACGATAGCGATGGTTGCAGGGATGCTGGAGAAGACCTGGATGACGATAACGATAACTTGTGCGACACAGGTGGCAACTCAAGTTATGGAGGGTCTCAAGTGAAGTCAGCAAGTACATGTGACAACGGCTATGCCATCAGTTGGAGCAATGGTTGGCGCTACATTGCTCCTGATGAGTGCCCAACAGGGTCGTTAGGATGGACGGTAAGCTGGGCCACGGACCGGGATGGCGACGGTTGTAATGATTCCACAGAAGACGCAGATGACGACAATGATGGCGTCTCAGATTCGAGCGACAATTGTCCCAATCACTCCAACAGTGGACAAGAGGATTATGATTCAGATGGCGCAGGGAACCCATGCGACTCTGACGATGACGACGATGGCATTCCAGATGCAGGGTTAGACGGTAATTGGACACTCTCGGAAGACAATGAGCGTTGTCAGTACGGAGAACTTGGGTGGACTTCCACCACTGCGAATGATCATGACCGTGATGGTTGTAGAGATTCCACTGAGGATCCTGACGATGATAACGATGGCTACTTAGACAACGTGGATGATTGCACCCCTGGTGACATTGGTTGGACATCAAATAGTACAACCGACTATGACAGCGATGGTTGTCAAGATGCGTTAGAAGACACGGATGATGATAACGACGGCGTCATTGATCTTAACGACAACTGCCCAAAGGGGGAAATGAACTGGACGCCAACCCCTGCCAATGACTACGACTCGGACGGTTGCCAAGACCTCACAGAAGATCCCGATGATGACAACGATGGAGTCATCGACAATGAGGATGTTTGCGTGCGAGGAGACATCGGTTGGGTTTCATCTAACGCAACAGATTATGATAGCGATGGTTGTCAAGATTCGCAAGAGGATTTAGACGACGATAACGATGGCGTGGCAGACGTGAACGACGATTGCCGCCTCGGTGAACTTGGTTGGGTTTCGAATCCGGCCAATGATTATGATTCGGATGGCTGTAGAGACGCAACAGAAGACAACGATGATGACAATGATCTCATCCTCGACGTGGATGATCAATGCATGCCGGGAGATTTAGGTTGGACTTCAAATGCGACCACTGATCACGATGCGGATGGATGCAATGATGCGTCGGAAGACAACGATGACGACAACGATGGGGTGCCAGATAACCTCGATGCGTGTCAGACAGGTGATGTTGGATGGATTTCAGTGTTCGTGGACCCTGATCAAAATCTGATTACGGACTGGGATGGTGACGGCTGCCGAGATGTCGGGGAGGACCTCGATGACGATAACGACAGGGTCCTTGACAGCGATGATCTCTGCCCCAGATTTACACACTGGAACTGGTCCTCTGCGAACTTCGGTGATCACGACAGCGATGGCTGTATGGACGACATGTGGAACAACGGATTCTTTTCGATGGAAGAGGACCTTGATGATGACAATGATGAAGTTCCCGATGTTTCCGATGACTGCCACTATGGAGATTTAGGCTGGATCAGCAGCCCTTCAACAGACCATGATGCCGACGGTTGCTGGGATGATGGGGAAGATACTGATGATGATAACGATTCAATTTTTGACGGTGCAGATTCATGTCCTCGAGGGGATGTGGGATGGACTCCAACTGCTGAGACCGACTTTGATTCAGACGGCTGCCAAGACACCGGGGAAGATGTCGATGATGACAATGATGGTGTGTTCGATTCAAACGATTTATGCCCGTTCACGATTCTTGATTGGCTTTCCGAATCAGGAACGGACCACGATGCCGATGGATGCAAAGATGATGTTGAAGATGCTGATGACGATAACGATGGTATCCTTGATGAAGCGGATTCATGCCCGAAGGGAATCGTTGGTTGGATTTCCGAGCCCACACCTGGCATTGATTACGACCAAGATGGCTGCTATGACACGTATGAAGACGATGATTGGGACAATGACGGGGTATTGAACGATTACGACTCTTGCAAATCTGGTACCTTAAATTGGACATCATCCCCAACTTTGGATTATGATGGCGATGGTTGCTTGGACGCAACAGAGGATTCGGATGATGATAATGACAAAGTCGCAGATATTTTTGACGACTGCAAGGGTGCAGTGAATTGGAGTTCAACCAAAGCGACAGATCATGACGGCGATGGCTGTAGAGATGATGATGAAGATTTAGACGATGACAATGATTCATATCCCGATGAGGAAGATACATGTCCTCTTGGAACAGTTGGTTGGGTTCCCTCTCCGACCTTGGATAAGGACTCAGATGGGTGTTTGGACCTTCTTGAAGACCCAGATGATGATAACGATGGAATCCTCGACCTCTTGGACCAATGTCGTGCAGGGGATGTCGATTGGCTTGCATCACCCATAACAGATTATGACAGCGATGGTTGTCAGGATTCTGGTGAAGACCTCGACGACGACAATGACCTTGTTTTGGACATAACCGATGAATGCCCTACAGGGGATTTGGGTTGGTTTTCTAATTCCCTAACGGATTTTGATTCGGATGGATGTCAAGATCAACTCGAAGATCTTGATGACGATAACGATCTTGTCTTGGATTCAGTTGATTTCTGCCTCGATGGTGAATTAAACTGGGAATCAAACTTAACAACAGATCATGACTCTGATGGATGTCAGGACCTGACTGAAGACATTGATGATGATAACGACGGGGTTGAAGATTTGTACGATAACTGTCCAGTAGGGGAACTGGACTGGATTTCAGATTCCGTGCTCGACTACGATGGCGATGGATGCCGCGACGCCACAGAAGATCTCGATGACGACAATGATGGCGTCACTGATCTGGATGATTCGTGTCAAAAAGGCGACTTGGATTGGCAATCTTACAACGTCACCGACTCAGATGCAGACGGGTGCCAGGACCTGACAGAAGATTTGGATTACGATACACCAGAAGAGGAAGAAAGCGGCATCGAATGCAACCCCTTTGTCACCACATGCAACGAAACTGCATCCGATGAAATCGAACCTCAAGCAATGGACGATGAGGGTGAGGTACAGAGCTTGATTCTTGGATTATTGGCCATGGCCCTTGTGCCAACCATTCTTGGCGGATTATTGATTGCATACAGGATAAGATGGTAGTTCATTTGATACCCCTGTGTTGAAGAAGGACCAGTCACTCGTTGCAACATGGACAGCGTGACCATCCTCGTGGCCTCATCAGGAAAGAACGTAGCACTTGCCAAGGCGTTTGAGCAACAACTTGCTTCGAAAAGCATTCCATTCAGCACGCTTCATCTTTGTGATTTAGACCTTCCAATGTACACCACGGAGCAAGAAGAAAAGGGGATTGAAATGCCAGGCTTCAAAACTGCATCTAACGAGATCAAAGCCGCAAAGGGGCTCATAGTTTGCGCTCCAGAGTACAATGGTTCGATGCCGCCTGTCCTGAACAATTTCATAGCATGGCTTTCAACAAGCACTGAGGACTTCCGTGAACACTTCAACGGGAAGTTCGTCGCCTTAGCCACCCACAGTGGTGGGGGAGGGCACAACTTGATGACCTCGATGCGCATTCAATTTTCTCACCTTGGAGCGAATGTTCTGGGTCGAGTGGCGATCGTCAATTCAAGCAAGCCCATCAACCTCAAAACCATTGAAGCACTTGTTGAAGGAGTGATTGCATGAAGCGAAGAACACTGAAAACTACAGTTCCAACTCACACCGTTCTCGAAGGAGGGGGCTTCCCTGTCCGCCGCCCGGCTGCAATGGGCTCGCTGATGAGCCCCTTCCTGCTTCTTGATGAGATGGGTCCAGTTCATTGGGATCCATATTCAGCAATCGGTGCACCAGATCACCCTCACCGCGGGTTTGAAACGGTCACCTACATGCTTCAAGGTGCGATGCAACATCGTGACAGTGCGGGTAACAAAGGCGATTTGAATCCCGGAGACGTTCAGTGGATGACGGCTGGGCGCGGTATTATTCATTCGGAATTGCCTCAGGAGGAATTCTACAAAACAGGTGGGACCACTCATGGGTTCCAGATATGGGTAAATCTTCCAGCGAAGGACAAAATGATGGCACCCCGGTACCAAGACATTCCAGCCAAAGACATTCCAAGTGTACGGTCCGAAGATGGCAGTGTGTGGGCGAACGTCATAGCGGGAGAAACTATGGGCGTCAAAGCCGTGATTGACACGGTTATCCCAATCACCTATCTCCACATGAAAATGGATCATGGTTCATCTCACGTTCAATCCATCAAATCAGGACTCAACGGGATGATTTACGTTTTTGGCGGGACGGTTCACTTGGACGGTCGTGCAGTTCAAGACGGACAGTTGGCACTGATGACGGATGGCGACGAGGTGCTGTTTGAAGCACGAGATGGCGATGCAGAATTTTTGATTCTAGCGGGACCTGAACTCGGGGAGCCAATCGCACGATACGGTCCATTTGTCATGAACACCCGTGAAGAAATTCATCAAGCGGTGACGGATTATCAAAATGGCACACTTGCCTGACTGGTGGCCGATGGATATTCGACCGGAAAAATATTTCCAAAGAGGCAACTCAGAGCCTATTTTTTGTCAAAATGCTCGTGCCGGGATTCGAACCCGGGTCGGCGGGATGAAAACCCACTATGATGGACCTAGCTACACCACACGAGCGACAGCCAAGCCACCGACCACCCCTTGATAATGATTCGCTCGCATGCGTTCGCCGCTTTGCACCTCTTGGAGCAGCAGTCAGGCTTGTGGCTTGCTTTCAACATTCAAGTTGTTCCACCAGCGTAGGCTGATGAAGGCCACACATCCAAGGACAATGAGAAGGACTCCGAGGAGAATTTCATTGTCCAAGAACCACATCAAGGCATCATAGGCTTGGCTGCCATAGATGCCAATCAAAACTGCTTCAAGACCAAATCGCAGGCCACGCCCTGCCAAACCGGCGGCAATGAACGGGCGCTTTTCCATCTCACCCATTCCCGCAATCCAGCCAAACACCTTGTATGGAATTGGGGAAAATGCGGCGATAAAGATCCCAAACGTACCGTAGCGTTGAGTGAGTGCCTCGATTTTCTCGACGTGGGCGCTTGAACCAAATTTTTGGATGAGCGTTCGCCCCCAACGTTGGCCAATTAGGTAGCCAATGAATGATCCAGCGACCGATGAAAGGGTGACGACAAGCCACAACCAAACGACGACATTCAGGTTGCCCATTTCATTCAGCAGCAGAGGGATGTAAACCACATCTGGGGGGACTGGTTGAATGATGGCCTCTGTCAGTGAAACCATCGCCAAACTTGCCGGGCCAAAGACATCGAAGGCGTCCACAATTGCCTCCTTCCATGTCATGCTGCCGACTCGATGCACTTCGATATGAAGATGTGGGCGAGCGGTGAGTTCATTGAGTATGTTCTTCGGTCGTACACTACATGCGGGTGCTTGATACGGCGGCTTTGCTTCATTGGCCTGTTGACCAATTGGCCGATGGCGTATGCGCTTTCAGCCAACAGGCAGAATTGGAACGCGTTAGCCCGCAACGCTCCCTCTTGATCGAGAGCCTTGACACCATTCAATGGCGCGATGTCCCACCCGGTTGGTTGGAAGGCGGCAGAGAAGCGGCAGCCGCAAGTGGAGACCTACCGCGCCTTTCGGACGTCGATTTGGATGTTCTGTCTCTCGCTCTTGCCCTTAATGTAACCCTTGTCACAGACGATTACCGTCTCCAAAATGTTATGCAGTCAATGAATTTAAACACGCAGTCTGTTGGTACTGTTGGTGCAAAAAAGGTATGGCGTTGGGAATTACGGTGTACAGGGTGCAGGGCTACAACGCCGGTGCCTGCAAATGTTGATCGTTCGAAAAAGGGAACGGTGGCCGAGTGTGACATTTGCGGTTCGCCGATGAACATCAAGCGAGCCAGATGAACTCATTCGTCGGAGGAAAGTGCCTCAAGGGCTTCGACTTTCTTCTCCAGTTGCCCCATCTCCATCCCAGCGGGTTCAATGCCAACAGCCTTGGCTCGCTCGAACAAGCGTTGTTCGGCAGTTCGTCCCCCAGCTTCCATGTCTTCGATGGCCTTTGATGGGTCAAGTGCACGAGATGTATCTGCAAGCCCTTTCTGAAACTCACCTTTGGAACGTCCCAATGCATTGGCCATTTTTGGTAAGCGCTCTGCTCCAAAAAGGACAAAGAAAATCCCGACCAAAATGAACATTTCCAACGGACCCAAGCCACCTATCATGCTGCTTCCTCGAGTCGGGGTGGAGGCCGGTGCTGTTCAAGGCTTCGGCTTCAGTGGGACTTGGGGTGGTGTTCATCCACCAGATACAGGGGGTAACACTGCAATTTCATCACCGTTTGAGGGATGAATGTCCATAGGGCATCGTTCGTTGTTCAATGCGACCGTAATCCCTTTTGCAATCCAATCTCCGATCTCTAAGTAAACGAGGATGTCTTCGATGCTTGTGTTGTTTCCAATTGGGACCTTGTGACTACGAGAGCCAAGCACATCAATCAAAGGTCCGAAGACAATGACACGAACAGATCCTTGGCCATCATCGTCCATGTTGGTGGGTTCTAAGCGGTAGTTTATCAACGCACTCGGTTGTCCAAGAGGCATGAGCACCTCAATGCAAGCCACTGGTGTATGGAAACTCTATGCTTCCGGGACCTCAACCGTTGAAGCGGTTCGGGGCGTCGATGTCACTCTGAAGGTTGGTGAAATGGTGGCGATCATGGGGCCATCGGGATGCGGCAAAACCACCCTGCTCAATGTGCTGAGTGGGATTGATGTCCCGAGTGCAGGTGATGTGTTCGTAGATGGCAGACCTCTGTTTGGTGTCAGTGACAATGAAAGAACGACAATGCGTTCCAATTACCTCGGATTTATTTTCCAAGATTTCAATCTCCTGCCTGTCCTCTCGGCGGTGGAGAATGTGGAATTGCCCTTGCTTTTGCTTGGGGTTGCTGCGAGCGAGGCTCGGTCGCGTGCCATGCAGGCCCTCACGGACGTCGGTTTGGCTGAACGCAGCCAACATCGGCCCGCAGAACTCTCTGGTGGCCAGCAACAGCGGGTTGCTGTTGCTCGTGCAGTGGTTCACCGCCCAGCGGTTATCCTGTGTGATGAACCTACAGGGAACCTTGATTCGAAAACTTCCGAAGAAGTCCTAGCGCTCCTAAAACGAATCAACGAGGAACATCAAACGACATTTCTCATCGTGACTCACGATGCTAGAATTGCCGAACTCTGCGATCGTGTCCTCCAGATGGAAGACGGGTTGATCATCGGTGACCCAATGCAGGCTGAGGAGGAATGAATCTGCTCCTCCCACTGGCTCTCGTTGTGATGATTGTTGCCTTCTTGGCAACGGTTTCAGCGTGGAGCCTTTGGCGTGCTCATTCGACCTCCAGCATACGCTTGCTCGCCCTTATCGGTGTGCCAGTTGCAGACACAATACTCGCTTTTTTGCTTCTTGATTGGTGGTTGATTGACGGGGCAACTCGGTTGGTGGGAGCCATTTCCTTCGGTGTGATTTCTCTTGTTTTTGTCCAACCACTGTTGATCCCTCAACGGCTTGTAGTCTGGCGTTTGGCTCGTGAAACTGTAATGCGGCGCAAACGCCAAGCAGCCTTGCTCATGCTCGGCCTCATCATTGCTTCTGCCATTATCACCTCTTCCTTGGTGGTTGGTGATTCACTGGATGCGACCGTGCAATACGAGGTCGAGGGCGCTTGGGGTGAAACAGACATCACCATTGGTGGATTTGATCTCTCAACAGGGGAGCGTGTGACGATAAGCGAGGATGTGAGCTCTTCAATCTGGAATCAGTCCCAGGCCGACCTCCAACTTTCCAAGACACTTCTCGGCCAACAGAGAGGCCTCATTGCGGGTGTAAGTGTTGAGGGGCAGGAACGATCCCTTCCCAGCATCACTTGGTTGGCCTTTGATGGCTTCATTGACGAAAATGAAGTCTGGCCTGGTATCGGAGGTTCAAACGGGATTCGCTATGCTGAAATCGCAACCACAAACGGCCCGGAACGCCCACTCATGGTTGTGGTCAATGCTGTGCTGGCGGCAGAACTCAATCTCACAGAGGGTGATTCTATCGAGTTGGGCTGGTATGTCACAAATGACAATCAAAGACAACGGCTAACGGCCAATGCATCTGTTTTGAAGGTGGTAGCAAACACTGGTCAAGGCGCTGCAGCAGGGACTTCGACACCTGCTTTGTTTACCGATCTTCACACCGCTCAACGCTTGCAACAACTCGATGGCCGCGTGAATACCCTGCACTATGCCGTTGCAACAAGCCATGAACACGCAGCAGGCATTGAATCGATTGTTGAGGCGCTCGAACTCCATCTTGATGATGCGCTGACCGCTGAATCGATCGGTTTACAATTTGATGTGGATGGTTCAACGGATACCATCAGTGTTTCGTCCACTTCCGGCCTTGGGCGTCTTGCAGGAACGGATGTGGTGGCTTTGCGAGAAAACACAACTTCTCTGGGCATTGATACAATGATGGAAGTCCTGCAAGTACCCTTGGTTGATCTTAGCCTAGAAGATGAATCATTGCTGACGCTTGCAAACAACCAACCGAATGAATTGGTCGTTGGAGCCCGTGGGCTGTGGCATTCGAGTCCTTCCGGCTTCGGTGTCCAAATTGATGGATTGGGTGATGCATGGGTTTGGAGGGTCCCCGATGGGGGAGCACTGTATGATTTCACACTCTCATCTGACGGTCAATTGGGGGGTGCAGTTCACGCAGGAGGCCTGGTCATTGGCTCAGAAGAAGATCTCGATGCGGAGGAGTGGGCATCCTACTCCTCTGACGCCTCAATGCGAACCCTTGTATCAGATTCCTCTGGCTGGTGGGCAATTGAAGCTGATGATGAAGCGCTTCTCCTGCATCATTTTTCTCACGATCTTTCCACCCATCAAGAACGACTGTTGGCCGTGGATGTTCCATCTAAAATTTTGAACATTGATTTGTTCATCGACGATGGTTTCTACCTTGAAATTGAAGGCTTACTTTCGATTGAAAGGTACGAATCCCAAACGGTTGATCTCAACAGCACGTTCAGCGTCTACAACGGAGACAACTGGCCTTCATTCGTACCAAGCACCTCGTCAGTGCCTGAACATCAACGCTGCGATGGAAGCGTCTCAGTGAGCGGTTTTTCGCCCATTCAGCACTGGTGCAGTTTTGAGGAGGGACTGCTGCGTTGGAACGCACAAGACCAAACTGTCGAATCAATTAGATTGCCAGTTCTCTCTTCTGCGGGTGGGTTTGGAACCATGCCTCAATTGCTGCTTGCCTTTGGCGGACAAGACGCACCCTTCGAGGTTGAAAATTCATCCATGCTGATCAGTCAACGGCTCAGTGTTCTGGATCTTCCAGAAGATGATGCGAACTTTTGGCTGAAGGGATTGATTCCCTACGCCTTTGGTGACGATACGGCATATCGATTGACAAACGCGGGATATTACACCGATGTTGATGGGTTAGAAGGCCTCTCTGAATTGGACGGAGTGGTTCTAGGATTGGTAAGTTTGACCGATGCAGAACGCCTCGCCTCAGCCGCTGAAGATGAACGAAATCTCCTTGTTTTGACATCTCTTGATGGAAACAGTTCCAGCACTGCCATCACGGTTCAGTCCTGGTTTGATGAACAAGCGACGGGTTCAGACCTCAACCTCAATGTACAGGCGGTAAAAATCGAGGCTGCGGCAATGGCTGCAGAATCTTCAGGTGTTCTTGCAGCAATGTTCCTTGTGTTTGGTTCGTTCACAATCGCAGCAGGCGTGCTTTTGGTCCTCACCATCGTCCTGATGCTTGCAGAAGCACGAAGAAGTGAATTTGGCACCCTCCGTTCAATTGGATTATCACAATCTGATGCACGCGCACTTGCCGTGATGGAAGGGGGGCTTGTAGGTAGCGTATCCGCTGCACTTGGTTCGATTCTTGGACTTGGTTTGGCATGGTTCATCAGCATTGGGTTCCAACAAATGTTCAGTTCAGTAGGATCTGGTCAATTTGTTTTCAAATGGACCTTGGGTTCCGTTTTTGCTGGATGGGCTTGGGGCTTTTTACTTGCAATGCTAACCCTTTGGTGCACCGCTGTGTGGACGGCACGAACCAATATTGTGGTGGCATTAAGGGGTGGTCGTGAACCCTCTACAGGGTCGGTGTCTTGGCTTCTTGTGTTGATTCAGGTGCTCTTTGCAGGAACGGGGGCGCTTTGCCTTGCGGTCTTGGCGGTTGTTGGTCTCGAAAGTTCCTTTGCATACTTCACTTGGGTTGTGTCTGGCGTTTGTTTTTTGATTGCCTTCGTTCCAGCACTGACTCTGGAAGTGCCAACCTTCCTGCGGGCACGTTCCAAAGCATGGGCCAATCTTCACCGTCATGCAGGCAGAAACACATTGGGTGTGCTCGGTCTTTCTTTGTTGATTTGGACCGTTGGCCTGCACGGCATCGATCCCGTGCGCCAAGGGATGACGCCTGACGAATTGTCGTTCATCGTGCTTGGTCTTGTGGAAGTGTTTGCTGGTGTACTTTTGCTGACAAGTGCAGCACCCTTGCTTGTTGGACGGCTTGGAAAATCGAAGCGATTGACAAAACGATTTGGACCTGTCTTGCCAGTTGCTCTCGCCCATCCACTCGCAGCACCGGTTCGAACGGCTGTGGTGATGGGTATGTTCTCAATCACTGTGTTTTCGGTGGTGGTCCTTGGTGGGTATGCCGAGCAATTTGACAATTATTCCAGTTCATTCGTTGAAGACGCAGAGGGTGAATACGAACTTCTCCTCACAGGTTCAATGTCCCGTCCAATCGAGTTACCTGATGACCCCGCAGAATGGAATCTGACCTCATCCGTCGCATCGTCCATTGATTCTGTCGCTCGCATCGAACGAAGTCAAGTGTTTTTAGAAAACGGCGAAGGCGATCGAATGCCCTACCTTCTCAGGGGCTTTGATGAGAATTTTTCATCCCATGGGGGATTGCCATTGTACCAGTGGGATCCAAGCCTTGGTGAATCTCAGCGAGAAGCGTGGATAACGGTTGGTTCAAGGGATGATTTGGTGTTTGTTGACGCTTCATTTGGCCTCGAGTCTGTAGCAGATGGTAGCGGTCTATCGATGCTCAGTTTTTCAATTGGGGAATCAATTTCACTAATTGATATTTCAAACCCCGGAAACACCCGTGATGTCAAGGTTGCTGGGTTCATGGAACAATCCTCATATTTGTTCTCTGCGGGCGTCTGGATTTCAGATGATGTGACTTCGGAACAATTCGATGGGCGATTGACGCGAATGTATGTCAGCGTCAAAGATGAGGCTCAATCCAGCGAGGAATTTGTTGAGGATGAATCCATGCCGCCAATGGGCAAACCTGGAGATGCACGAACGGCAGCTGCTGAATTGGCAGAGGATCTTGAGAACACCCTGAACAGCGAAGGAGTTCAAATCTCAATTATTGCCAAGGACGTCATGGTGATTCAATCGCTCGTGCTTGCCTTGCTAGCCATCTTTGAAGCCTACCTCGCGCTCGGTCTGATTGTAGGGATTGCTGGGATCGGGGTTGTGACGGTTCGTTCGGTCTCCGAACGCACAAAGACAATCGGAATCCTGCGTGCACTCGGTTATCGGCGAAGCATGGTGATGGCCACGTTCACCATCGAAGTCGTTTGGGTGGCTGTGTTTGGAATGATCAACGGTGCGTTGATTGCGATTGGATTCCATCGTGCCTTGTATGAAACGTTCTGGGAGGGGCAAGGTGCTGCCTTCACATTGCCTTATGGGACGATTTTGGCAGTTCTCGTAGGAGGGATGGCATTGGTGATTTGTGCGACAGCTTATCCGATCCGTAAAGCCTCGATGATACCGCCTTCTGCGGCCCTCAGAGAATCATAATGTTGCTTTTTGAATTCGATTTTCATCGACTGCGGCGAATAATTTTTATTTTCAAAGGCATTGAAACGGTAAAAAAAACCTCAGAATGGACCGCTGTGCCGTGATTAACTTCGGTTTCTGACTCCGACAATGCTCCAAATTGCACTCGTTTACAAACGCTGTTACGCAAACATTGTTCCTATAGTATAAATACGACACATGCCGTGGATAAGAGTACCGAACCATCGGAGGTATTGAAATGAAGAAAACAACCCCTATGATTCTCGTTGCCATGTTGATGCTAAGTCTACTCTCTAGCATTGACATCGCCGAGTTGCAAGAAACCATTGATGTTGACGAAAGCAGCGCCCGTGCCGGTGCAGATGCTGAAGTCATCGCCATAACAAGCCCGAAAGAAACCGTCTGTACCCAAGCAGGCTGCCGCAACACATTGAATGCAGGCGAAGCGACAAACTTCGAAGCCTACATTCAAAACAGCGGTGATGTCGACATCACAGAAATGTCGTACACCGTAACTGTCTACCTCGACGATGGGAGCGGCGGTCAATCCATGATCGCCAAGGACGCTGCTGGTAACGACCTCCAGTGGCAAAACACAGATGTTATTTGCGGATCTGCAAGCCTCTGTGATTTCACCTCTCTTGCTGCAAGCGGTGTCTTGGGCGGCGGAAAGTACATCTTGATGTACGGTGGTAACCCAATCGTATGGACGCCAATGCCTGGTGATTACATTGTCCAAATCACCGCCGACACGCCAAGCGATGTCGATGCTGGAAACGATGCTCAAACCATCGAGGTCAGCGTCGTCAACTGGTACGACATTCAAGTCGACCTCTCTTGGGACAGCGGAGAAGCCGCAGAATCTGGCCCAGGTGTCAAAGCATGGACTCTTTCTGTTCTCGCAAACGGCTCGGACACATTCAATCCTCGTGAAGTTGTCATCCGCCTGAAGGCAGGTGGCGATGTCACCGGGCTCACATCGACCGTCGACGGCGATATCCTCGGTACGGCTTTCCACGATGTCACCGTTGGAACAGCAACAACCGTCGAAACATTCACCAATGTTTCCACCGAACCTCCAGCCATCACGAACGCCACACGCAACGTTCTGGCATACAACACCGAGTGGACATACACCGGGGAATTGACCTTTGATTCAAACAAATCTGATTCCACCTATGAATTGACTGCTCAGTTGTTGTCTTACACTCAGTACAGCCAATGGGATTCTTGTATCGAAACTGATCCAACAACCAATGAAACGCTCAACCATATCTGTGAAGAAGAATTCACTCAGGATTCTTATCCGGAAACCAACGAGGATGAAATCCTCGGAAGCGCCTCAACTTACCACGACATCCGAGTTGCTCGTATGACTGTGGCTCAAGGCTACAACGCAGATGGAACAGGTAACCCTACCAGCATGATGAGCGATGATGCTCCTACTGACTTGAACGTCGGTGTCTCATACTTCCACGTCGAAGTCGAACACCGCGGTAGCGATCCTTCCACAAACTACGCATGGGATGCTACACTGACCGTGACTGATGAGGCTGGAGAAAGCCAAACCGTGGTCACTAATTCCTGTGAGACCGGTATTGAACCTGCTTACACCTACAAGCAACTTGGAACCGCTTTGTACGATTCCGACGGCGATGGTAACCCTGACCAACCGGGAGAACTCACCGGATACGCTTGCATGATGGTCACCTTGGACTCCGGCGAACACACCTTCAGCGTCGACCTAGAACTCGTCCACAAGGATGCCCTCGACGCACGCCCATCCAACAACGATCGAACCATGACCGTGGATGTTCGAAACAACAACCCACTGATTCTTTCCCTGGATTTGATGAATGAGGGCGACTTGTTCACCAACCAAGAAGAGCCGTTGCAGTTGTCTGCCCAGGTCTTTGACGTTGACGAACCATCTGGAATGGGCCTTGAGTACGCTTGGACCTACAGCGGTGCTGCTCTGCCTGGTTGCGAGCGCTCTACCACAGCACAAACCTGCACAATTCCTGTGCTCGACACCTATGTGCTTGACTTCCCAATTTCGTTCACTGTTTACGATTCAAACGGTGGCTCAACCAGCGAAGAAATGATGCTGTTCATCTGGAACAACGGCGGTGCCTCGGCAACCACTGACTCCGGATTGTCAGTTTCATACGCTCTCAAGTACAAAGCACCAGATGCGTTCTCTCTGAACGCTACCGATGCCGATCTCTCAAACTACGAGAACAAGGAACTTCCTGGATACTCGGGCACCTACTCTGCAGTCGGAGCCATTGACTACGCTCCAAGCACAACTTACTCTGCATCGGATGTCCTCGAACAATCGATGGATGTCACACTGCCAAAGAGCCTAGAAGCAACCTCCCTTTGGTACGTCACAGATTCTGGTCTTTGGACCTTGATTGTTGCTGAGGCAACGGATGTCGATGCTACAACTGAAATGTTCGCTTATGATATCCCTGCAGACAGCCCTGTGCTCTCTGCTGGAGCATTGGTGCTCATGGGCGGTTCACTCGCCCAAGCCGATGTCCCCGATGCGAGCATCACTGGATTCAGCGCAGCTGCTGCAAAGGGTGGAGCAATTGTCCTCAACTGGGATGTTGAGGGTACAATGCTCGATTCTGACAGCATTGACGTGACCATCTGTGAAGGTGAGGCTGGCTGTGCAGATGCATTCACTACCGGATTAGGTGTTGGAACATCCACCTTCTCATACTCTGGATCAAACACAGTTCACGGTGCTTACTACAACGTGCTTGTAGAAATCTGCAACGATGTTGGTTGCAGCACTCCAAAGGGTGTTGGCAATGTCACTGCAGACAAGTCTGTCGACGGTGGGGTCTCAGCAATGAACTTCGCAGTTTCCGAAGTTGGCGAAACATGGGTTATTGATTGGGACGCTACCGGCGAAACATTCGATGTTGCTTCATGGGATGTGTGCTACCAACGCGGTACATTCGATGCAGCCAACATGCCAACCACATGTGCATCGACCACAACAACTGATGTTGTCATCGACAAGCCAACTGCAGCAGGTACCTACACGTACTATTTCACTGCGGTTCCTGTGGATGCACTCGGTAACTCCGCTGCATCTGCGGCATTGAACAGCATCGACTACCAGCGAGATGCAGACACTTCCAACGTTGATGACGGAACGAACGTCACTGGCGATGTGACTGCCGGCGAGGTTCCAACCTGGACTTGGGGCGTTATCGGTGGTGTTGTCTTCGCAGCATTCATTGTTGGAGCGTTCATCCTTTCCCGTGGTGGAGAGGACGATGAGAACAAAGACTGGGATTACTGATCTCATCTAGTCTTCTCATCGACGAACATCATCCCCTTGCGAGGGGAAGAGCCGCCGAGGGGGCCGTTTCGACGGCCCCCATCGGCCAATTTTTCTTTACCTCCTTCTTTCTCGAAGTCAAAGTTATTTTTTTTCGAAAGAAAATTCATAAATCTAGGTTTCCCTCTTCTCTATTCTGAGTCTAATCGGGGTGCTGCGTATGGGGTACAAATGCTCAGTGAATCTTGATGTATTTACTTCTTGATTTTTTATTGGATCTGTGAGTGATATGAAATGTGTGAATTTCACAAAAAATACGCCCATGTATCTCGTTTGGCTATTCTATCTCAAAGCCGAAATTCAAAGATTTCGCACCCCAACTCCTATAAGGGGTGCAGAGCGTGGGATGCTTTGCATACAATCCGTATGGGTGAATGACACATGTTGGGAAATAAGAACACCAAGAAAACGTCAGTCTTCAGCGGCATTGGCATCGCACTGTTGTTGTGCGCTTTGATGGCCCTAATGCCTATGGCTGGGTTTGTCGATAACAACACAGGCGACGTGGAGTTTGTTGATTCAAACGACACTGCAGAGAATGACTTCTTTGCATTGCCAGAAGCTGTGAAGGCAACTGACTATGAACAAGAACCATCCGATGAACTCATCGGCATGAGAGACCAAACGACCAAGACCTACGTCACTGAAGACGGCAAGTTTGCGCAGCTCAACCACGCTACGCCAGTTCACTTCATGGACGACAGTGGTGCATGGGAAGACATCGATTTGAATGTCGTCGCAACTGCTAATGGTTGGGAAGTAGCTGACAACACGTTTACGACCCATTTCGCTCCTGAAATGGCCTACGGTGTTGCGGTTCAACCAAACCAATTTGTTGACCCAATCATCACAGGTATCGCACCAATGATCGTGACTTTGGACGAATCTGGCACTGCGCCACAACCGTACCACGTTGCTCCTTCGCAAGAAGGCGTGACCGTCGGTGGAAACGTCCTCCGTTACCCGATCGCAGAAGGCTTCGACCTCGACTACACCGTCGAGTCAACCCAACTCAAGCAGAACCTCGTCATCCGCGAGCGACCTGTCCTTGAGCCAGGAGCTGCTTGGTTCGGTCTCTCAGAAACCATCCAAATTCCATCCGGTTTCGCTCTCTTCCTCGGCGACAACATGCTCGGCGAAGAAATGACGCAAACCCAGGAAGCCCTCGAAATCCGACACATCGAAACCGGTGAACTCCTTGCAGAGATCCCAGTCCCGACTGTGTTGGAAGAAGGCTCTGCGGAACCCTACACGGCGACTTTCTTCATCCAAGTCTACGGCCCACAAGTTGTCATTACGACCGCAGTGGAATCCGAGTGGTTGATGTCTGAAGACCGTGTGTTCCCGCTTGCTATTGACCCAACCATCAAGGTCTACAGCAACGCCGGTGGATACTGCTACCGCTACTACCGTAACTGTTACTCCAGTTCCTACCGCTACACATACCGGTACTACTCTCAGATGCGATACATGCCATGGCACCGCTACACCTACACCTCCAGCAACGCACTGCCATCCGGTGCTACTGTTGACGCAATCAGCTGGAAGTCCTACCTCCAATACCGCTCGGGTTCTTCCTCGACATCAGTGACCGCAACCGTTCTTGAGAACTGTGGCTCTCCAACCTTGTCGTCGTACTCTCACACGATGCCAACCGCTTCGTGTTCCGGAGCGCTGACCGCAAGCCAGATCCTGACAGGAAGCAGCTACAACTCCGCTGCATCCCGCCGAATGATCACTTCCTTGTGGAACAGCCCATCCTTCGACACCTACTCGATTGGTAGCAGTTACAGCTGGAAGACCGCTGATGTTTGTACCTCCGCAGCTACATGTTCCTCCGGAACCGCAGCGGGATACATCACGTCCGCTCAAACCAACGCTGGTACCGTCGGAATCGGACAACGAATTACGTCATCGACTTACTTGTACAGCTACGCTTACACCTCAGGTTCGTCGAACTCCTACATCCAAATCACCTACTCTGGTGGCTCGGATACGGACGCTCCTCTGTCTGGCTTTGTCCCATACAGCGGTGTGACATCGTACATTGAAGGTGCCCGCACTTTCTTCACGACCCTCACCGACATGTCTGGTATTGACACCACAACTGCAAACGCTCCAACGCTCAACTACGCACTCAACAACGGTTCGTACACCAGCGTTACAGCAAGCAGCATTGGTACCTGCAGTTCGACCTCCTCTGAGTGCCAGTTCAAGGCAACCACAGCGACGATCTCTGCAGGCGATTACGTCGAGTACTATTGGAAGTTCCAAGATCTAAACACCGCTGGCGGTGCAAACGTTGGATACGATCCAGCATTGACCGGTGCCCAAACCACCCCGACACCTTACTACTTCGCAGTGGAAGATGTTGTGGATGCTGGAACCACCAAGAAGTTGACTGTGCTCACCACAGATGTGCACGCAGCAAACTACTACTCGCCAGGTGCAAACCAATACTTCGATCGACAGATGACTCACTTCGACGACAGCAACGAATTCTACTTCGAATTCGATACTTCGTCTTGTGGAACCGGTAGCAGCTCTTGCTTCTACTCCTCGTCGTACTACTTCTACTCGAACTGGATTGCTCAGCACACGACCACTGCGTCGTCTGGGTACAACGGTATGGGTGGAACACGCTCGAACATCGACCAACTGCACAAGGATGATGGTGGATACCTCACCATCTCCGCTGCTAACGGTCCTGGAATGAACCTCATGTTCCTCTACGACAGTTCAAGCGATGCCTTCGCAATGGTTGGAATCGGTACATCGACTTCAATCGACGAAACGCTCAACGGCGGAACCTCCGCTGACGGCAGCCGATCGTACGGGTACACCAACGCCTACAAGATCACCTTGGGCAGCGACTACGGTGGCATGTTTGGCAAGTTCGGATTCGGTAACGAAACCGGCGGTGCTGGAACAAACGCTAACCGCTTGTGTGTGACCAGCAATGGTTTCACCTACTTCTGGCGCAGCCCATACAGCTCTTACAACGACTGTTCCCCTGCCTACTACTACGCTGGTGCATACTCTGGTGTCACCAACTACAAGTGGAGCGGATTCGCACTCGGTATGGGCTACTACGGCCGAATCGCCTCCTCTGGCGATGTCACCTACAAGTTCGGTAATGTTGCACCAACACCTGATACGTTCAAACCTGAATTCACCCATTCTGCACTTGCTGATTCCCACAGCAAGTCACGAACGATCACCGCAACAATCGCTGATGCAGGCGACCCACCAGCAGGTCTCAACGTGAGCACCTCTGCTGGCGTCGGTCCAACCATGTACTACCGTGTGACCCCTGATGGCGGCACCGCTGGTTCCTGGACCTCCGTCGTCATGACTCAAGAATCTGGTAAGACACGAGCAGATTGTTCGTTGTCGAACTGTGACTGGTCTGCAGACATCGAGGACCTAGAACGTGGAGACACCGTTGAGTATTACATGAAGGCTGAAGACGTATCGGCAGTCGCTGGTGGAATTAACACCCAGACGACATCGACCGAATCTTTCACAGTCGGCGATCCAAACAAGATGTTCATTGTTGAATGGCGAGACATGGGTTACTCCTCGAATGACTACTGTACTTACCAAGCCGTCTTCTATGACGTCACCAACGAAATCGAGTTCAAGTACGACGACGCTTGTACCAACTCGTACGATGCTGCCACTGTTGGATTCATGGATCAAACCCGAACAATGGGTCAAACCATCCGACACCGAACCAGCACTCAGTACATCTCTGGAACAAACCCCCACCCTGCCAACTACCGAATCTCAACAACTTCGACCGGTAGCAGCTTCGAGTCTTTCGACCGTGGCCTCTCTGGCTTGGTGAACGCTGATGCCTCGGCAATCACGGGTTCATCCAGTGGTCAACCGTCTGGTTACTACTGTGCATCCAGTTACTACTGGAACACATGGGCGAACAAGTGTGCTGATAACATCGCAATGCCTGATGGATTCAACTTTACGTACTTCGGTACTGATTACAACTACACAGACAGCAACGACCGTATCAACCTCGGACGACACGGTAACATGCACTTTGTGAGTTCTGGATCCACTGCATTGGTTCGAAGTATGACCACATGGTATGGTAACATGCCACAGTTGCCATACTCCTCGAGCAGCTTTGCTCGTGCAGGTACAATCGCACCATACTGGTCGTACTACGGTACCTACTACTGCTACCAGAACACAAACGTCGATTGCGGTGTCTACTATCGAACCATGCCTTTCGAAGGCAAGGGTACTGATGTCACATCCGACATCACCCAAGACACCACATGGGACGCTACTGACAGCCCAATCCGAATCAACCCAAGCGGTGACTACCTCACCATTTCGGCTGATTTGACTGTGCAACCAGGTGTGACCATCCAGGTCGCAGCCGGCAAGGGGATTTCCTTTGACGGTACCTGCGATCAGATGACGCTCAATGGAAACAGCACCGACCACATCCTCATCGAGGGTGCAGATGGTGCTGAATGGACTGGAATGGCATTCACTGCTGCTTGCTCGTCGGGCACAGATGACCGTCATACCTTCTCCTACGTTGACTTCGCAAACACCTCTGACGCTGCAATCTCCGCTGGTTCACGCCACGGATCCTCGCCAAGCACCAACTCTAACGTTGGTAACTTCACGATGGACCATGTGACGTTCACCGATGTCGGCTCTGCTTTCTCTCACGGAAGCGGACAAGGCACTGTGGTGACCATGAACGACTTCAGCGTTGACGGCGCAGACTCTGCTTGTTTCGACTTCGCAGAAGACACCGTGGCAACACTCACTGAAGGTACCATGAAGGACTGTAACACCGACGGAAACTCCGCTGGTGGTGCAATCGTCAACGTCGCCGGATCGACTGGCGGTGCTCTCTTCCTAGAGAACACTACAGTGACCAACGCATATGTCAACCTCATCGATGTCGACTTTGCATCCGTCACCGTCAGCAACGTGACCGCTAACGCAGCTAGCGCCCAAACCGGAACCGCATTCGGATCCGCAGCAGGCAGTGGCAGCGAAGTGGTGCTTCACAACTTTGACGCAGACGACTATGCATCGGTTTCAATCGAAGCTATGGACGCCATCATGATGACAACCGTCGATTTCGGTTCCGCAACCATGACCATCACCCCTGGTGGAACAGCGAGCACCGGTAACGGACCATCAGAAGATAACGCCGTCTTCGACGACGTGACCGCTGGTGACACCGCCATGACCCGTGTGCAACCTGGAACCTTCGATAGCGTGACCATTGGTTCGCTATCGATGACTGGTAATGCAATCACCTCGACTTTGGTGCCTATGAACAACATGGTCGCTACTGACATTTCAGTGAGCGGTTGTGGTTGGAACATCCACATGAACACTGTCACAACTACCGGTGTCAGTTCCAATGGTTGTTCAATCGCTGCGAACACGATGACCATCGAGAATGGAGACATCACCCACGCCAACACCGTTGATCCAATGGTTTACGCCCGATACTCCGATGTCACCATCGGTCAAACTGACGTGACCACCTCCGGTACCGGACTTGCAGACTTTGCCTACGCAGACACCAACTCGGATGTCCGCTTGATTCACGTCCTCGTTGACGGAGCTACCTCCGCCTACGATGGAACTGATGGAAAGGTGACTGCTTCATCCTCCTCGGAAATCTGGTACGGTGGACTGGCAACAGCTTACACTTACCGTAACGCATTGATCAACAACGTAGCCACTACAGTGTACAAATCTGGACACTACGTCAGTGCAACCGTCGTTGATTCTTCGGGATCTGAACTCTTCGAAGTTGGCTCCCACATCACCGATGCGAACGGTATGGCCACTGTATGGGTCATCACCGCTGACGAATCTGGTAACAGCTACGACGACCACAACTTGCGTGCGTTCGGTGCAGCAGGACAGAATGAAACCCTCTACACGGATGCATGGTACCCAGCAGATGGAACCTACACCGTTGGGGACACCATTGACCTCTTGCTCGAACCTGCTCCTGTGGAATTCGATCAAGCAGGTATGGACTGTGCATGGATTGCTGCTAACGTGACCCTCGCAACCACCTACGATGCTGCGCTCAACGCATACGTCTTCGACAGCACTCCAATGACCTTGGCTGCTGACCTCGAACTCGACGGCTGTAACATTGTCCTCTTGGGATCTGTCCTAAAGGTCAAGAGCACAGCAACCAGTTCCCCAGTGCTCACCCTCAGCGATGGTGGTTCACTCAAGGTAACTGTGTCACCTGACACAGGTGCTATTGGTACTGTGAAGGCTGTTTCGTCTACCTACGGGCTCCACATGGACATCCAAGATGGAACCCTCGAACTCGACGGTGGTGTTCTCCGTGACGTCGCTCAAGACTCCACAACTGGTGCTGCTCTCCTAATCGGTGACGGTGCTACTCTTGTCATGAGCAACAGCGCTACAGTGTTTGGTGCCTCCGCATCGAACTCAGAAATGGCTACGGTGAAGGTTGATGGCGGAACTGCAAACATCGCAGATTCAAGCATCATTAACACCGGACAAACCGGTACCGCACTGTGGGTTGAAGCATCCGGCGGAACCATCGAAAACATCATCGTAAAGAACGCTGCAGTTGGTATTCAATCCTACAACGGCGCTCCTCAGGTTGATGGATTCACCGCAACCGACAACACCGTTGGTGTTGACGTGTACGGTGGTATGTCCTTGCCTACCGTTTACCGCAGCACTTTGCTTAGCGGTGAAAGCACTGGTTGGAAAACGTACAAGATCGACTTGTCGACCTACCTCTCGCAGGACTACCTCCAAGTTGGCTGGAACAGTATTTACGGTGGCGGTAACGCTCACCCAACATACAACTACGCTACCACGAAGTACTACATGATCACTGACCGATACAACATTGAGTTGGAAGACAGCAACGGAAACGCTTGGAACGTCACCCAATCCTCTGACCTCGGTTACTACCCATACAGTTCAGCAGACCCAGCATCTGGTGTCGGTACAACCGCTACCTACGCTGCTGGTGCTACCGGTGGTGTGCCAAGTTGGTCATGTGACTACTATGGTTACTCATTCGGGCCAAACTACCCGTCTGGGCTTGAAGGCTACTTCTACTACATGTGGCGCTACTGGCCTGGTGGCCCCGGGACCAATCCGGGATACCCTGGCTACTACGAAGCTCCAGATCAGTTCGGCTTCGGGTGGGAAAACATCGATGGCGTGACCCCAACCGGTTCCTACGCTTACTACCCGTACCACTACTGGGCTCTCTACTACACCTCATACCACGGTGGAACCAACGGACCATTCACGCCTCCTGAAGGCTATGGTGGCGGATACCCATCGTCATACAACGTCTGTGCAGATCGCGCTTACACGTATTAC
>CALKDX010000001.1 GCA_938084455.1 Candidatus Poseidoniaceae archaeon | reverse complement strand
CCGAAACCGAATTCAGCAACAGTCCAAACATTCTCTCGATCTTTAGCCCTTAAACGCCCGGCAGCCTCGCCAAATTCTTGCCGAATCGATGCGGCGATGGTGCCCCCTGTCACGTCGACAACCATGCCTGCTTCAATCGTCAAGGTCACCGGCTCATCGACGAGGTTCGATTCCCAAGAGCCATCGATGACAACCTTCCCGTTCATCGTGCCTTCTCTTGGCATGATGAAGGCCTTGCCTGCGGGGAGGTTCGTCAGCATCCGAGGCCGGTTGCATATTCCATTGTCATCAAGTTTCCATTCACGCCAATTGACTTCAAAGGTCACGTCGGTACCTTGTTCAGATTTGACATTGAGGATCCGTCGCCTGCGCAAATGTGGCTGCAGATCTCCAATTCTTCGTTTGACGTCAGTGAAATCAGCAGACATACCGCCTCTGCTAAACATCTCATTGGTCATCCCAGGCATGGTGGCTACCCTCGCACCATCCTTGAGCGCTTGACGCACAGCACGGGTGTGGGTGAGGGAGTAACGTGTGGGCGCAATCACGACCTGCTGTTGACGCATGAGGTTCGCAACAGGGGTTGGAGGTTCTTCTCCATGGTGCCGTGCTTTTGGCATAACAATCAGCAACACACGGTCTGAGCGTTCGTTTGCAGCTTCATGCAATGCTTGGCCGATGTCTCCAGTGGTAGGATCGCATACAATCAGCACATTTTCGCCTCTTCGAATGTCCATGCAGGTGTTGATGACCATTTTCCCACTTCGCTGCAGGTGTTTTGCAACTTCTTCGTTGGAAAGTTCTTCAAACGGAGTTTTATCGTCAATTTCTGGAAGTTCCAAGGCTGTCGTTTTGATATTTCGTGGTGCTCTAATGCCCTCGAGTTCCGCAACTGCTTGCTCAATTTCGTGGTCTTCATTCATGGCCTCAGAGTCCTCCTTCTCAGAGCGTCCCTTGGCCATGATAAGACCAGCACGCCCTGTATCTTGAAGGTGTGGCAGGATTTTCTTCTTTGGTTGCCCAACTAACCGCAGGAAGTTTTCAGATGCGAGCGTTCATGACCCATGGGATGTTGGTGGAACCATGAGCAGTTACGACGAGTTCATTGTTGCTGTCAAAGACATCCATCGACTTCAGGCTCTCCAAGGCCACCTTGGTTGGGATCGGGAAACCATCATGCCTGAGAAAGGGGCTACAGCCCGCGCTGATATGCTTTCATGGCTCGCCAAAGAAGCACACGGTCGACTTGTTTCGCCGCAACTTGGCCGCATGATTGACGACTTAGCAACGCTTGACACCCTCGATGAAGATCAGCAGGCTAACGTCCGAGAAATGCGACGAGCACATGACAAAGCGGTGAAACTCCCAGAGCAATTTGTCGCAGATTACGCTCGAAGCAAGTCCGAAGCCATGATGGCTTGGCAAAAAGCCAGGGCGGATTCAGAGTTCTCAGCGTTTGAACCTCACTTGGAGAAGTTGATTTCAATGACAAAGGAGAAAATCGCCTATCTCGAAGTCGAAGGTACCCCCTATGATGCCCTCCTTGATGAGTTTGAAGTTGGCATGACCGTTGCTGATTACGACCCCCTTTTCGAAGGATTGCGCCAAAGGCTTGTGCCCTTGCTTGACAAGATCATGGCCGCTAAAGCATCCAATCCGGACCCCGAATGGCCAGAACACCTTCAGTTTCCCATCGAAGATCAAACCGCATTCTGCACTAAGGTTTCAGAAGCGATGGGCTTTGATTTCCAAGCAGGTCGTATGGATGCATCAACCCACCCGTTTTCAGCAGGGCTATGGCCCGGTGACACACGATTTACAACTCGCTATGACTTGAGTGAGCCTTTTTCTTGTCTGTACGGAGTCATGCATGAAACTGGCCACGCCCTCTACGAACAGGGACTGGCCTCTGAACACGCCTATACGCCTCGTGGAGCCGCTGTTTCCCTCGGCGTTCATGAATCCCAAAGTCGCTTTTGGGAAAATCAAATTGGACGCACTCCTGCTTTTTGGAAGGCGGCCCTTCCATGGTTCACCGAACATTTCCCTAACGCTCCATCATGGGACGCAGAGACGCTCAATCGCATCGCCAACAATGTCTCGACTGGTTTTGTGCGTGTTGAAGCTGACGAAGTGACCTACAACCTCCATGTCATGTTGCGGTATGAAATTGAGAAGCAACTGTTCAATGGAGATCTGGCTGTAAAGGACCTCCCCTCAGCATGGAATTCAATGTTCAAGTCTTGGTTTGGGGTAGATGTTCCCAACGACCGGTTAGGATGTCTTCAGGACATTCACTGGTCCATGGGTGCGTTTGGTTATTTCCCGACCTATACGCTTGGAAACCTCTACGCTGCACAATTGCTTGAATCGATGGCGAATGAACTTGGAGACATCGACCAAATCGTAGAATCAGGGGATTGGTCTTCTCTTTTGCAGTGGTTGGGTCCTAAAATACATCTTCAAGGCAGCAAAATGACACCAGCAGAATTGATTGAATCAGCAACTGGATCTGCTCCAAGTCCGGAGCCATTCCTTCGCTATGTTGAGTCGAAGTACAGCCGCTTATACGGACTGTGAGTGTTTCACTCTTCTTCGACGCCGAGCATGTTGTTCATGCGTGCGGTCAAATCATTGATGGCATCCATCAAATCATTGGTTCGATCGTCCTCGTGCCCGGTGCCAAAAGAGATACCCAAAAGGGTCACCATAGCACCAGAGAGCATCAACAACGCCGGGACGTAGACGTCTGCTGCACTCATCACGTTATCAGCCGCTTCCATCCAGCCCATCGCTGCACCAACAATGAACAGCAGTACGCCGATAATCACTTGTTGATAGCCTTCTCCAATATTTTCTTCAATCCAACCCATAGGTATTCCTCAAAGAGGAATTTCTCGTATTGATATTTTATATTATCCCGAAATTACGAAAAAATCCCTTTATTGTCGGATTCTCACCAAGACGACATGTGAATTGGCTGGCCAGTTTCCCCTGGTTTTACCAAAATTTTACCTTTTTGACCAGTCGCCGAGGTCCGTTCAAACACTGGAACACCAGCAACGATGGTGACCATTGGCCAACCCACGAGATTCCTTCCTCTGAACGGATTCCAGCCAACCCGTGTCCATGAATGTTCATCTTCGACCGTCGCTCCGTTCTCCATATCCACGAGAACAAGATCTCCATCATATCCAGTGCGCAATTCGCCCTTTCCATCCATGTTGTAGCAATCAGCCACATTGGTCGACATCCAGCGCACGACATCTTCGATGGTGCATCTGCCTTGACTCGCGTGTGTTAACATCACAGGAAGGGATGTCTCTACGCCCGGCATACCGCTTGGAGCTGCTGGGAACCCCTTCGCTTTCGCCTCCAACGTGTGAGGTGCGTGGTCGGTGGCGATGCACTGCACGGTACCATCATGGATGCGACGCCAAAGAATGTCCAAATCATCCTGATAGCGAATTGGGGGGTTCATTTTCAATCGAACGCCTTCCCTCTCCACATCAGTCTCGGTGAAGGTCAAATGTTGAGGTAATGTTTCGGTGGTGATGATGGCCCCACCCTTTGCTTCACTTGGGAGGGTAGTTCTTCCAACCAACCAATCCGCTTCCAATCCAGAAGTGAGGTGGAGGATGTGGAGCCGATGGTTGTGTGTTTCAGCAAGTTCGACTGCGAGTTGAGTCGCCAATAGAGCGGTGACATCGTCACGCCATTCTGCATGTGCTGCCATGTCGGTGCGGTCTTTGAAGGTCGGGTAGCGCTCATTCAACCGTGCTTCATCCTCGGCGTGAACGGCAATAAGGCCGCCCGTTGATGAAAAGATTTGATTGAGGGATTCACGCTCGTTGACAAGCAATGTGCCTGTTGAAGAGCCCATGAAAATTTTGATTCCACAAATCCCGGGGATTGAGTTGGGCGCTTGTGGAGTTCCGACCACTTCTTGCAGGTCTTGGAGGTTGTCTGGGGTTGCACCAATGAAGAATCCAAAATTGTTGACACAAGTGTTGGCAGCGCTGTCCAACTTCATTTGCATGCCCGCCAAATCGGTGATGGCAGGGTTGTTGTTTGGCATGTCCAAAAACGAGGTGATGCCTCCACTGACAGCGGCAGCTGAACCACTGCCAAGATCTTCCTTTTCTGGTTGACCCGGTTCTCTAAAGTGAACTTGCGGGTCAATGGCACCGGGAAGGAGATGCAATCCAGTTGCGTCAATGACGTGTTCACCATCCTTCGGTTCAAGTCCTCCACCGGGCGCAATCTCGGCGATGATGCCTTGTTCGACCCTCAAATCACCAATGATGGTTTCATCTGGTAGAATCATTGTTGCATTGCAAATAAGGAGGTTTCCTGTGTGTTCATTGCTCATGAGCGATGGTCAATGAGTCCACCCCATGAACCCTCGTATGGGAAATAGTGTCGTTTTCATCTCCGCCTTGCTGAAGCAGGGCGGAAAGCATCGCAGACCTCATCGACAGTATCGATGTACGGTCCTCCGAGCAAATCCACGCAATATGGAACAGCCTTCCAAATTTCATCTATGGTTTCACGAATTGATTTTGGCCGGCCTGGTAAGTTGAACACAAGGGCGTTTCCTCTGGTTCCACCCATTTGCCTTGAGAGGATTGCAGTTGGTACAAAGTTGAGTGATATTGCACGCATTTGCTCACCGAAGCCGGGTAGAACACGGTCGAGCACACCTTCAGTTGCCTCAGGAGTTACGTCTCTAGCAGCGGGACCTGTGCCTCCAGTGGTCACCACAACATTGCAACCAATACCGTCAATCAATTCAACCAATGCTGAAGCGATGACGTCCCGTTCATCTGGTACGCACCGGTAGTGCACCTCACATGGGCTAGCAATGGCCTGTTCAAGAAAAGACAACAGCGCTGGGCCCCCTTCATCCACATACGCCCCTCGACTGGCTCGGTCGCTGACGGTCACGATTCCGATCTTGGCGTGGTCTCCAACATGGCCTTCTTTAGCCGCTTGCTCGGTGATGGCTTGCATCCAAACCCTCACCGTTGCTCGCCGTATTTCGCTTGAATGTTGGCGTGGAAATTGTCCAAGAGGGTGTCTTCAAACAGTTCAGTTTGGCGACGCATCTTGGTCGAACGGACGTGCAAAATCGCAGCTCCAACAAAGACGATAATGATCAATGGAATCACTGCTTCAAGTTTGTATTGGTGCATGAATTTCACAATGCCTTCAGCAGTGTAAGCCCATGTGATTGATGCAATTGAACCACCGATAAAGGTCGCTGTGAGCACGCGCATGAAGTTCATTCTTGAGAGCAACCCAAGCATTGCACCAACAAGGACTCCAGAGGCCATGAACGGAATCCAGACGAAGACAATCAAGCCCCAAAAGCCCCATTTATTGATCATTTCACGCTTCTCATTTGCCATGTATTCAACGGTCGACAAGGTGTCCCCAAGCAACTTGGTTTGCATCATCTTGCCACCAAGACCGTCCTGTTTGGCAACAGCAACAATTCGCTCATCGCTCTTCGATGCCCGTTCGACACGTCCAGCACCAGAGCGATCTGCGAGGGTTGAAACTTGATTTCGTCCCTTGACGATGAGGTCTTGAGAACCGAGCAAATCAGCATTACGCTTTGCAATAAACCGGTGCAATTCAGTCTGTACTTCATCGCGAGTTTTCTTGAATCTGAAGAAGGCAAAGCGTTGTGTTGGGCGATAAATCACCGAGACGAAGATGACTCGGTCATCGCTTGTGACAACGGCTCCTTCCATGGAAAGGTCGCTTCGACGAGCGAAGAAGAGTTCCAAACTCTCTCGAACTTCATCTTCAACCCTTGAGAGGGTGTGAAGTTCTGAAAAGAACGAGGAATAATTCTGAGTTTCAGCGGTTTCTTCTTCTGCAGATGTCCCTATGCCAACTCCAGAATCGAAGTCAATGCCCTGATTGAGGCCAATGGTGCGCACCGTCAACTGGACCGGCTTGAACACTCTGAACAAGGCAAATTCGTCTAGAATCTCTCGCAGCACTTCGGCGCGCACATCCTTGCTGTCTGAAAGGGTTGATTCTGTGTTCTTGTAGGGGACCATGATGTCAATCGAAAGTTCCCTCGGTTCAAGTTTGTATAATTCCCAATCAACATTGATGTTCAGCCTCGAGGCTGTTTTGGTGACAATGTCTTCGACAAGTCTGCTGATGTGAGTGCGGGAGAGGATGTCATCGCTGTCTTGATGGTAGATCTTGTACATCAACGGGTAGAGAACGAACAGTGTGATGGCTGAGAGGGACAACGAAGTGAAGGCCATCCACCATGCAGGAATTCCTGCTGATCCACCGGTGAGCATTGCTGTTTCACGACCGCCACCAAGTTCCGCACCAATCAAGAGGTAACCCCAATCACCTAGATCTTGAACACTCCAGCATGAACGTGCACCGGTGTCCGTGACTCGAATTTCCTGCTTTTCATCATCATCGACAAATGGAAGGAAGGCCAAGGTCTGCTTTGAAACTGAGATTTCGAATTCAATTGTTTTGTAGATTTCTTCTCCTCCCGGTACGGCCACTGCGTTTGTGAGGTTGGACTCATTGAGCACCGCAACCGAGAATAAGAGGGCGTAATGCCCCTCTGGTAACTCGTTGTATGGGGCTTTGTAATACGACCGACCAGTGTCTGAGTCTCCCTTCAACTGGACCTTTTTCACTGTTGAGTTTGTTTCGGTCCAGGCAGGGGTGTCTTCGTCAAGGGATTCAACAGTGTACATCAACCGAGCGTAGCCATCAGGGAGGTTGTGACCAGCGAGTGAGAATGCGTGTTGTTCTTCATTTGGAAACATGTGAATCCATGGTTCGTCTGTGATCTCTTCACATTCGCCACCGATGTCCAAGAATGTCTTTGATGCTGCATGGTCGAGAGCGGTTGACTCGCCGAGTGCACCAGATGACATAGCGAAAATCATCACTGCATAGAACACAGCATACAACATGCCGCCAACCAAGACGAAATTCTCTTTGTTGGCGAGAAGTTTGTTTCCAGCGCCACCGGTTCTCCGGTTTCGAATGACCTCGAGTTCCTTGGCGATTTTATCCCGTTTTGACTCATGGTCAGAACCGTCACCAGAGGCGGGACTGTCATCGACTTTGCCGCCCATGATTCTCAGAAGGGGTTCTTGCAAATGAACCCAACGCTTGTGTTTGCCAATCATTTCCGAGGAAGGCATAGTTTGATGCTCAACGCTGACGCTGATTGGTGCGACGAGGTGGGTCAGGCCGGACTTGAACCAGCGACCTCGGCATCTTCAGTGCCGCGCTCTCCCAACTAAGCTACTGACCCGTGCAACTTGGCGATGGCCCCTGCCATATCAAGGCTTCCGCCGAAGCAACATGGCTCACTCAATGCCATCAAGGAATGCTGCTTGAGCGTCAAAGAGTGCTTCCAAGCCACCGTCAGCACGGGCGAGCAAAGCCACCAATTCTTCGCCGGAGAAGGTTGCTTCTTCACCAGTTCCTTGAATTTCGACATACTTTCCATCACTGGTTTTGACGACGTTCATGTCGACATCAGCGTTTGAATCCAGAATGTAATCAAGATCAAGGTAGGTTTCACCGTCGATTAAGCCGACGGATATGGCTGCCAAATCATGAGGAATCACTGCGTTTTCATGGTTGGTACGCTCAGTGCCAGAAAGGGATGGTGCGGACCAACCGTTTCGTCGTTCGTCCTCAGTTGGACGCATGTCGAGCGGTAGGCAGTCACCACGAGCAATGAGGCGTCGAACGGCAAGACGCAAGGCGATGTTCGCCGCAGTGATCGATGCACATCGTGTGCCACCGTCGGCGTTCAAGACATCGCAATCAACGTTCAGTGCGACTGGGCCTAGCGCTTCAAGGTCGACAGCAGCTCGTAGGGACCGAGCAATCAATCGCTCAATCTCTTGCGTACGTCCTTTCGCTCCTCTGCGTTCTCTTCGGAATCTGGAATCAGTCGATCCCGGAAGCAATGAATATTCAGCATGGACCCATCCTTTGGTGGAATCGCGGGGAAACCATCCAGGAAGGCGAGCCTCTTTTGTGCAGCAAGCGAGGATGACGGTGTCGCCTTGTCGGTAAAGAATCGATGCAAGGGCGTTCGGTGTAAAATCGATTTCAACTTCCACATGTCGCATTTCGTTTGCTTCTCGGTCGGTTGTGAATCCAGTCTTGAATTTGGCCATGTCACCGCCAGCACCTCCTCTTCATCAAGCCTTCTCCCATCCAAATCAGGTGATTTTTGGGCGCGCACATTGAAGAATAGACTCTCGTTGGGTGTGCCATGCCTCAACCCAAGGTGGCCATCTGCGCCATTGCCCGAACGCCTATTGGCAAGTTCATGGGTGCCTTGTCGGGCTTTTCAGCGGTTGACCTTGGTGTCTTGGCTGTGAAGGAAGTATGCCAACGGGCAGGCATTGATGCTGCGTCTGGGATTGTTGACGAGGTCATTTTTGGCCAAGTGCTTCAAGCGGGTGCTGGCCAAAACCCAGCGCGACAAGTTGCCTTGGGAGCAGGACTGCCCTACTCGACGCCTTGCGTCACAGTCAACAAAGTCTGCGGCAGTTCCCTCAAGGCGGCGATGATGGCAGCAAACAGCATCCGTGCTGGAGAATACAAGGCAATCATTGCAGGAGGTATGGAGAGCATGTCCAACGCACCACACCTGTTGAAGAACCACCGCAAAGGCTCCAAAATGGGTGATGCAACACTGATTGATTCAATGATTCATGACGGACTCTGGGACGGCTACAACGATGTTCACATGGGGACTTCTGGTGAAACCATCGCCGATGAGTGCGATGTTTCCCGTGAAGAATCGGATGCTTACGCTGCTCGAAGCCAAAAAAGGGCAGCAGAGGCTCAATCCAATGGATGGTTTGATTGGGAGACATTCACCATTGAGATCCCTCAACGAAAAGGAGAACCAATTCAATTTTCAGCAGATGAAGGGGTCCGACCAAACACGACGGTCTCCGGCCTCTCAACCCTACGACCTGTGTTCAAGAAAGGTGGTCAAGTCACCGCAGGTAACGCAAGCACGCTCAATGATGGTGCCAGCGCAGTGTTGGTGGCCGATGCTGAGTATGCCGCGCAACAAGGATGGACAATCCTTGCCTTCATCGAAGACTATTGCACAAGCGGCGTAGAGCCTGCTCGGGTGATGAGTGCCCCAATCCCGGCGATTGAGACCCTTCTCGAACGCAACCAACTCGAAGTTTCGGACATCGATGTCTTCGAGCACAACGAAGCTTTTGCTTCCGCTTCATGCTCGATTGCCAAAGAACTGAACATTCCACATGACCGTCTCAACCTTCACGGTGGAGCAGTCAGCCTCGGCCACCCCCTTGGATCAAGCGGAACTCGATGCTTGATCACCATGATTGCGGTCATGCGAAGGCTCGAGTCTTCCACGGGCATTGTGACGCTGTGCCTCGGCGGCGGAAACGCTGTTGCCATGCTTGTCCGGCGCGATTGAGTGTTGGCTGAGCCATCCAATTGGACCTTTTTTCCTACTGTTGGTTCTAAATAGGGTCGGACGGCGGGCTTGAACGGGGTGGGTGTATGGTTTCCTTCAGTGATTTGGGCATTGAACCAGCGTTAGTCAACGCGCTTCGAACCCAGGGCATCCTCGAACCTTTCGAAGTTCAAAAGGAGTCAATCCCAGATGGAATGCTCGGCAAAGACGTCTGCTGCAGAGCACCAACAGGGTCTGGTAAGACCCTTGCTTTCGGATTACCCCTGCTTTCGAGAACCAAAGAAGCAGAGCCTCGAAGACCAACTTCTCTCATCCTCACGCCAACCCGTGAACTTGCAGAACAGATCTACAAGGTGCTCGACCCTCTTGCATACGAAATGCGACTTTATGTCCACGCCATATATGGCGGCGTGTCTTACAACAAGCAATTTCGAGCTTTAGACCAAGGCGTCGATGTGCTTGTGGCTTGCCCGGGCCGTTTGCTCGATTTGATGGAGCGTGGCGCACTTTCCCTCGATGATGTCGAAGTCGTTGTTCTCGATGAAGCGGACCGAATGGCTGACATGGGATTCATGGAGCCGGTCTGTAAAATTCTAGATCGATGCAAAAAAGATCGCCAAACCATCCTCTTCAGTGCAACCCTTGACGACGAAGTTGCCGACCTTGTGCGAGATTACCAGACCGACCCAGTCACCATTGAAGTGGGTCCGAAGGAAGTCAGCATGGAAAGCATGACTCACCACTTTTGGCTAATGCCAAATTCAAAGAAACCCGATATCACAGCGGAACTCATTCGCAAATGCGGCCGCAGCATTGTCTTCTGTCGAACTCGCGCAGGGGTCGACCGCGTTGGTGACGACCTCAGTTACGATGGAATGGCCATTCAGACCTTACACGGTGGCCTGAGTCAGCGCCAACGTGACATGGCGATGCAAAGGTTCCAGCATGGAGAATGCATGGCATTGGTGGCAACCGATGTTGCCGCTCGTGGAATCGACGTCGAAGGCGTGAATTGTGTCATCCACTACGACCCACCAGAAAATGGTAAGGCGTACAAGCACCGAAGCGGGCGCACAGCTCGCGGTGGTGCTTCCGGTATTGTCGTTTCACTTGTTCAACGACCTCAGAAGCGCTCTTACAGTCGCATTCAGCGGGATGTTGGCATTGATGTCGACTTCATGCCACCAGAGTTCTCAATTCTTCCAGAATTTGAAGTGATCTACATTGCAGCAGACCGACGATCAAGAGATCAAGGCCGAGGCGGCGGTGGTCGAAGCGGCGGTGGTCGAGGCGGCTACTCCGGCGGAGGCCGAGGCGGTGGCGGCGGTGGTTACCGTGGCGGCGGACGAAGCGGTGGCGGCGGTGGCGGTGGCTACCGTGGCGGCGGACGAAGCGGTGGCGGCGGTGGCGGTGGTTACCGTGGCGGCGGACGAAGCGGTGGCGGCGGTGGCGGAGGTTACCGTGGCGGCCGAAACAGCGACGGTGGTGGACGCTCTGGGTTCAGAACAGGAAATCGAAGCGGTGGTGGCGGTCAAAATTCTCGCTCCAATGATCGCGGCTCAAGCGGCTCATCGAAGGGCTACAGGGGCGAAGCACGAGGACAATCCTACAAACCTTCGAATAAATCTCGCAAAGGCTTCAGCGGAAGCCAAGCAAATCGAAGCAACAACAAATCATCCAAGGGTGGATTCAAGGGCGGCAGAAACAGTCGCTAGAATTGAATCTAAGAACGTTCATTCCTCTTCTTTGACCGTTGCTGGTGGCGAAAACACACCATAATCTTCGACAATATCTGATGCTCCAGGCAACACGGGGAGCACATCATCTGTGACAAGACCAGTGTTCTTGTAGATTCGATTTGCCAATTGTTCTTTTTTGGTTAACCCTGGCCTGAGGATGGCATACCTCTGACAAATTGCTGCAATCGTTTCCGGTCGTCCACCCATCAACAAAGGTACGCCGTTAATGGCGACAATTCCAATTCCGATTTGAACATCGAGATCCTTGAACCATTGGCGTTGCCCACGGACAATAAACGAGCCCTTACCCACGAATTCTCCTGTTTGAGCTGTTTTGGACACTTGCGCAGGTTTCACTGAATAGACGGTGCCATGCGCGCCGCCACCTGCCCACGCACGGCTCCAACACAAGGCCATCGTGGCTGCTTCAAGCAATTTCTCTTCGTTGATGCGCTCATCCCCAAGTTTGTCCACCATGCGGTAGGCGGGAATGTCATCAGGGATATGGGCCGGCTTGTGTGTATCAAGGACAAACCCTTGAGTTGCTCGAAGGCTACAACTTGGAGCACCGTGCAAGTCAGCGTGCAAATAACGATCTTCACCAGAAAGATGTTTTTTGACCACTGCATCGTTGCCTTTTGCGTCCTTGCCCCCAACCAAGAGGTGGCCTCCAGTGATCATGCTCCATCGATGGTGCTCAAACCAGAGGCGTTTACTGCGCTTGATTTTATTGAGTTTTCCAGTTGCTTGTTGCTTTGCTTCCTTTTTCTTTGCACGCTGAAGGTGCAGTAATGTTTCTTCAAGTGCCTCGACCGCACCCTTGGTTTTGTCCTTCTGTTTCCTTGCAGATTCGAAGTAGCGCTGAGCGTTTTGATGGACGCTCTCGTCCAGTGAAAGGATGGCTTGAGGACCGTTTGGCTGACCATCTTCGCCGGGTAAAATGGTGGTGAATGACCGGTCTGCTGGAGCGAGAGATACAATCCAAGGGATGCTTTTCACAAGCGACTTTACTTGTTTCCAACCGTGAGTTTCAACCGCTTCGTTGACTTGCTTGAGCAAACTTTCAACATGAGTCCAGTTGTTTTGGATGGTGTGACCGAGCATTTGCTGCTTTTCGATTTTCTTGGAAAAACCGTCCAAGGCTTTTGTTTGCTGAACTTTCCGACGTTCAAGACGCTCAACATCGGTTGAATGCCCTCTTCCTGGTGCAGCAATGTCTAATTTTTCAGCCTCCCGACGGGCCAATGCACCTGCATCATGAGCGCCTTTCCATGCATCGACCGCTTCACAAAGGGTTGGGAATGTTGATTGCGCCAAGCCTTCATGAGACGGTAAGAGGGTGGGGGTTGCTTCAACTGCGTGTTGTTCAAAGAAGCGGTCACGGTCTCCACTTGCTCCCATTGAACCGGCTTCTTGTTCGAGCATTGCACGGTCTTTTTCCTTGCTTGGCTTCATCAAAAGAATGCCTTGGCGTTCGGCCGCAAGCGAACCAAGTAAGGCCTGAAGAGCGGTGTGAATTGCTTCAACATCTGCTTCTTGTGTCGACATGTTCGCCTCCATCTTGGCAAGGTCGCACACAGCATTGGCATGCGTGCCGCCAAGGTTGGCCTTACCACCAAGCGTGGACACCAAGTCTCGATCGGATGTTGCGAATAAATCGGCAAGGGCTTCTTGGTCCAATTCATGAGGGTCCATTGCAGCAGGTGGTGGCTGATACACGACACCTTTTTTCAGCGTGCGGCCAGCGTATGAAGCGTGAGTTAAGGGTTGAATGATGACGCCTTCTTGGTCGGTCAAAATGATGTTTCCATCTCGGAAAACCTCCACGTAGAGGTGGTAGGAACCATGCTTGGTGTCGAAGTCAAAAGCCAACACGCGGTCAAATCCAAGTTGTCGAACACCAGTCATTCGTGCGTTTTTGAGATGTTTCCGCAAAACCATGGCAAATGGTGGTGGTGTCATCGGCATTGGTCGGTCCCGGTTTGATGTGTAAATTCGGGAACCCCTGACGAGAACCAAATCAAATTGGTCCATGTCTTTTGGATTAATTCTCAGCACAATTTGTTCATAGTGCGGCATGTAGGCTTTTTTGACGTATGCGCCATTGAACGCGTTCAATTCCTGTGCAATTGCTCGTAGATCAAACCCGGACATTGCGGCCTTCATCATCTTCACCTCGAATCTCCATAGGTCGACGCTTCTTGAATGCTCACTTGAAGCGCAACAGTACTTTGCCAGTGTTTTTTCCATCGTGCATGTATTGATGTGCCTTAGCGGCGTCTTCAGCATCAAACACTGAATCGATCACGGGATTGAGATGGCCACTTTGGATGCCTTTGAGGATGGTTTGAAGTTGCTCGATCATTACGGATTCTTCTTTCCATGTCCCCATATGGACCCCAAAAACGGCTCGGTTTCTTGTCATGAGGCGCAAGGGGTCAAACTTCGGCGTCTTTCGCCACGCCAAATAGGAACGCAACAAACTTCGCTTGGAGGAAGGTGCGGCTGCTGACATTCCGTAGGTGTAGAGTCGGCCCCCTTCTTTGAGAACCGACAGGGAACGAGCCAGATTGTCGCCGCCAATTGGATCCAGAACATGGTCCACACCTTTGCCGTTCGTGGCCTCTTTAATGATGTCAACAAAGTCCTCATTGTGACGGTCGATGGCCACTCCACCGAACTTCTGAATGGTTGAGGCTTTGTGGCCAGAAGCGGTTGCCCACACCTTGTCAACACCAGCCCATTGGCACAGTTGTAGTGCAGCGGTGCCGACACCACCTGCTCCACCGTGAATCAGCACGCTGTCCCCTTTTTTCATGTGGCCCAAATAATGCAACATGTGGTGTGCTGTGAGGTAGGTGACTGGAATTGAAGCCGCAGTTTCCAAGCTGACTTCCTCAGGAAGAACCAAAGCACGGTTTGCTGCGACAACAGTGTGGCTTGATTGCCCACCGTTTGGCATGGCTGCGACCACACGTTGCCCCATGGCAAACCCCTCGACGCCTTTGCCAATAGCATCCACAACTCCACTCATCTCATATCCAGGGGTGAAGGGATAATCGGGTCGAGGGTTGTAGAGGCCCAGCCGCATCAATAAATCAGCAAAATTGATTCCCGCAAAGGCCACCTCAATCCGGATTTCACCCTCTCCAGGCGATGGCATTTCCATCTCTTGGATCGCAATTGTGTCCGGGGAACCAGCTTTCGTAAGGACCACTCGGCGAGGCATGGTGATTCCACTCTCCTGCGCTCAATCAAACCTGCGGTGAATCAATTCGATGCCATCCATCAGGGCGTTGCTCAACCAATCCATCCCGTTGGTGTGCAAGCAGGTGGGAAAGCGTCTGATCCTCAGCAAGACCGGGATGGGCATCAGGTGTGTCGGAATACGCCTCAGTTGCAATGCTTGACAGCGTAGATGTTCCACTTATTGCTTCAAGCACCCGTTGATGTCTTGCTTGACGGTGGCGAATATAGCGTTCAAACACCTTTGTCGGTTGGGCGATCACAGGCCCATGGCTTGGGAATAGGAGGTGGGGTTTTCGTTGTTTCAACCGTTCAAGTTGTTCGAGGTAAACCTGCATGTCACCGGTGTGGGGCGGGATGAGAATTGTGCCGATGCCTGCGACCATGTCGCCGGCAATCAGACCAGCATCACCCAAGAGGCACACATGACCTGGGTGATGGCCAGGTGTGATCAGCACTTCCCACTCAGTCTTACCGAGTGTAAGCAGTTCACCATCATTCAAAATCCGGTCACATTTGACCGTTTTTGAGGTGTATTCGCTGCCCCAAATTGGAACATCAAACGCTTCCCTGAGCAAGCCGAGATCGCCAATGTGGTCGCCATGTGAATGAGTGAACAACAAAGCGATGAGCGTCCCATTGTGGCGCTCAACAGCCGTTGCTAAATCTTCCATACCTTCGCGTAAATGAGCTGCTGGATCAACCAATACAAAATCACCATCGGGGTCACCCAACAGGTAGGCGTTGGTGTGGTCGGCAGGGGGAAGGGTTGCCGTCTTAATCGGTACAACTTCAACCCCGTGAGCAAAGAGAATGGATCGTCTTCCTGGGAGGCGGCTGGCGATGTCTTTGGCAGCAAGGGACATGTTGCGCTCAGTGCGGGCAAGCGTTCGTTCAATTTCCATCAAAAGCGTGACCACAGGAGGTGCGACTTTGATCTCATGCGCTGCCCATCGTGCCAAAATGACAGTCGGCTGCTCCCACATAAGGTCTGTAAATTCTGTTTGTGGCTCAAGATCAATTTCTGGCACGTCTGTGGCGCTGCCTGCATGGTAGTGAAGGAAGGCGTTGTCAAACTGCACGGGTCCGAAGGGTGGTGTGATTCTATGACAGAGAACATTGATTGAAGAGCGGGTGTGGGGGACTTTCCCCTCAAGGGCAAGGGGAAGGTATCTGGCTTTGTCCTGAATGATTTCTTTTCGAACCTCACCATCCAAGGCCACAAGCCCGTGTGCAGTTGGTGCAAGGCCTAATTCTTCGCTCATCTCCCTTAGAATGCAAGCAATGGTCTTGGCTTGTGGCCCTTCGAGCGTTGGGAGTTGTTCAACTGCAGCGGCATCGACTCGAGAAACGCCGCCGCCTGGAAACGCCCAGTAAGATGGGAAGGCGGCCATGGTTGGCGCTCGTAGCCCAAGCAGCACCTCGACGCCATTTGGCCCATCCCTTGTCATGGTCATGGTTGCTGTTGGCCTTGGAGGCCTGCGTTCCATGTTCGGGAAGGCCACACCTTTCGGGACTTCACTCATGGTCGCTGGTCGGACCCTTGGGCTTCAAGCCTTTGTATGGCTTGAGAAGCGTGAAGGTCATGTATCGTGGCTGGCTGGACTGAGCATGGCAGCGCAATCCGTCGAGGAGCATCTGCAAGAACTTGCAGCCATCGTTGACGAGGCGGAACGGTTGGGCATTGACCCTTGGCCACCGGATAAACCAGAACGTCCTTGGGCGAGATGGGCGCTAGGTTCATTCATGATTGTCCTCATGCTGAGTGCTGTGTCAAAGGTGTTTTTCCGCTTCGCGGAAATTTGAACTCAAAGGGTCATCAGATCCTTCGCCTTCATCGCAAACAGGACGCGGCATTTCGTCCCAATCGAGTCAACCGTTCAGTTGAAGAGGGCATGGCTGCTGCGAAGGTCAAAGTCCCTTAGTGTAGCGGTCCATCATGGAGGATTCTGGTTCCTCCGACCTCGGTTCAAATCCGAGAGGGACTACCACCGCTCTCAGTGAACTTGAAGTTCGAAATGCAGTGGCGAACCCATGGTCGAGGTTGAGGTCTACACCAACAAGGGGTGCCCTGCGTGCGTCAATGCCAAGCGCCTCTTTGACAACAAAGGTGTGGCCTATGAAGAAAAGAAACTCGGCAGTTCGGCTCGAATGGATCGAGAGTTTCTGATGCGGACCCAAGGCAGTAAATCGGTTCCTCAAATCTTTATCGACGGAACGTGGATTGGTGGTTTTGACGATGTGTTGCGGTATGATCGGGCAGGAGAACTTGATTGGCGCCTCGGCCTTGAAGATCAACCAAAAGTGAATCTCTTCACCAAATTCATTCGCATGATGCGCGGCCACACCTTCTAGATCAGAGCGGGTTGGATTTGTCTGACAGAGGGACATTTTCCTTGAGCGTGAATGTGGTCACCATCTGCATTGCGTTTCCAACGGTGATGGTTCCTGCGTAATCACGGGATTCTCCATGGACCATGACTCGAAGCCGGAAGTTGGTCGTTTTCTTTGAGCGTCGCTTGCGGTGATGCTTGTAGAAATGCACGCCGATTTTGTACTTGCCAGGAGGTGCTTCCCCAGTCCAAACTACGTTTTCAACCGGGTTATTGCTCACGGGTCTGACGTTCATGTCAACGTCAAGTTCACCACCGCATTCGCTCTTTTTGTTGTTGAAATAGATGCGCTCACCTGAAGGGCAAAACACGTGCAAATCCAGATCGTTGTAATCGTCCCATGCAAGAGAGAGTTGGACCTCTCCGGTTTTTCCACCTTCTCGCTCCAAGCGCTCTTCGATGTCGTCATCTTCTGGGGCAATCGATTCAATGACGCTCACTCCACTGCCTATTTCTTCTTCCTGAACCAAAGCAGCGTGCTCATTCAACCCCTCTTGATGTTCTTCAATCCATGAGGTCCGCTCTTGAAGCAGTTCTTCGCGTTGCTGTTCCTCAGCGTCAGGGGTCAACTCGTCTTCATCGAACAAATCTGCGACCAGCAAGCGAAGGAATTGGATGTTCTGATTCCGAGCAAGATCTCGATCGTTGTACTCAACGATTTCCGTCTCGTCCAAGTCCTCGAATTGGCGCCCTCGTATGTTTTGAGTTCGCTGGCGTTGAGCGCTGAAGTTATGAGCGTATTTTGCTCTTCGAGCGGCTTGGAGTGCTCTGCTTTTGCGCTTAGCTCTCATGCGGGCTAAGGCACCTATGACAAGGATGCCTATGCCAACTGAAAGAGTGAGCGTCACAATGGGCTCCATTAAATTCCCACCTCGCCTCCTCCTTTATTGGAGATTCGGCGATTGGCTTGCTCATCCAAGTAAGGCTGCGTTCAATTGGTCAAGAATGGCCTTGCTCGGTCTGAGTGAGTCTGCTGGGACATTGATCAGCGGCGTGTCGACAAGGCCCAAGTCCTCTGCTAGCGCAGGTTTGGTGTTGTCAAAGTAAAGGAGGCCAGTCACGTGCTTTTGATCGGTTTCTGCTCCGTGAAGTGCGGTCAATGCAGCGACGGCATTGCTTGGGTCGTGTTCATCAGAGATCGTCTCCAATCGGATGGTTGATCCGTCGTGCAATTCAATATCTCTGAAGTGACCTTCAGGCACCTCAACCTCTTCAACCGGGTTGAAGTGAGGGATGTAATCGGTCATGTGAAGTGTGATTTCATTTTCTTTGACATAGCCGTACGAGCGCATGGACTCATCGTTGTTGTTGAAGGTCACACAAGGGCTGATGACATCAATAAGAGCGAAGCCTTTGTGGGACATAGCAGCCTTGAGCAGTGAGGTCAACTGCTTCTTTGAACCCGAGAATGAGCGGGCGACAAAGGTGCAACCAAGATTGATGGCAAGTGCTGCCAAATCGATGGGCTGGGTTGTGTTGATCTTTCCTTTCTTCTTTTTCGAACCAACATCTGCTGTTGCGGAATACTGACCTTTTGTCAATCCATAGACACCGTTGTTTTCGACAATGTAGACCATGTCCATGTTGCGTCGAATGGCGTGAATAAGCTGCCCGATACCAATCGATGCAGAGTCTCCGTCACCGGAGACGCCCAAGTAAAGCAAGTCCTTGTTGACAGCGTAGGCGCCGGTGGTCACCGATGGCATTCGACCGTGCACGGTGTTGAATCCGTGGGATTGGCCAAGGTAATATGCTGGAGTTTTGGATGAACATCCAATACCGGACATCTTTGCAATTCGGTGAGGTTCAATTCCATTCTCCCAAGCAGCAGCGATGATCACGTTGGAGATTTGGTCGTGACCACAACCAGGGCAAAGTGAGGACTTACCGCCGGTGTAGCTGTCTTTAGGCTCGTTGATCACGTTGAGTTTGACGGTTCGTGCTGGTCGTGCAGGTGCATCGCTCATTGGTTCACCTCCTTGAGGGTGGACAGAATTCTGTCTGAGTAAATGCGTGCACGGGGTGGCATACCATCGCTGTAGGCAACGGAGTGGACCTTGGTGATGAGGTCGTTTGGTAACTCCTTTCGCAGGATGCCATAGAGTTGACCGTCGCGGTTGATCTCAAGCACAATTGTGGTTTCATGGCGTCGGATGAATTCTTCGACTTCGCTGTGGAGGGGAAGGGCTCGCACACGGCATTGACTGACTTTCAAGCCAGTTGCTTCGAGCATGTCATCGATTTCTTGAATGGTGTTTTCCATGCTGCCAAGGTAAATGATGCCGACTTCACATTCTGTTTCTTCACGCAAAATTGGCGCTGGAAGAAGGTCACGTGCGCCGTCAATTTTCGACTTGAGTCGAGCCATGAGGTTGAAGTAATCTTCCGGCTTTTCGGAGTACACACCTTTCGGGTTGTGCCCCGTTCCACGGTAGAGAATTGGGTCCATGCCGGAGCCTGGTAGGGTTCGGTAGGGGATGCCATCGCCATCGACGTCGAGGTAGCGGCCAAACTCTTCGAACGCTTCGAAGACATCCTTGTCACGGACGATCTTGCCTCGGTCCATGTCTTGGTCGGGGTAGGTGAATCCTTCACATGCCCAGCGGTTCATTCCAAGGTCGAGGTCGCTTAAGCCAAACACAGGTGTTTGGAATCGCTCGGTGATGTCGAAGGCACGCCAGCCAAATTCGAAGCACTCTTCGACGGTTCCAGGAATCAAAACGATGTGCTGTGTGTCGCCGTGGCTGCCTTCGTAGAGCATTGTGATGTCGGATTGTTGGGTTCGGGTTGGCAAACCTGTCGACGGTCCGACGCGGTTCACATCCCAGAAGACGGATGGAATCTCAGCAAAGTAAGCCAGTCCGATGAATTCCTGCATCAACGAGATACCAGGTCCTGAGGTGGCGGTCATGCCTCTGCCGCCAGCCCAACCTGCTCCAAGGACCATTCCTGCTGCAGCCAGTTCGTCTTCTGCTTGGATGACGGCGCACGTAGCGTTTCCTTCATCGTCGACTCGAAGTTGAGGGATGTAATTGATGATCCCTTCAGCCAGCGAAGAAGATGGCGTGATTGGGTACCATGCCAGCATTTGAACGCCACCAAAGATGCAACCTAGGGCTGCAGCTTCATTGCCATCGATGAAGAACTTTGGAGTTTCAATTTCACGGGGCTCAACCACGTATGGGTCATCTTTGGTGAAGTTGTCCTTGAAGTAATCTCGACCGAGGCCTAAGGCAGTGATGTTCAATTCGATTGCGCTGTCTTTGCCTTTGAATTGCTTGGCCACTGCACTTTCGAGTGCGGTCTGATCGATGCCGAGCATTTGAGCCAGAACCCCGACGTACACGATGTTGGTGACGAGTTTTGCGATTTTTGGATTGATCTTTCGGGCGAGTGCTGACATTGGGACCGGATAGGAAATCACATCGTCACGGTTCATTTCCATCTTTGCGTTTTCGTTCCAGATCACAACGCTACCTGGTTCGAGCGCAGCCAAATCTTCTGCCCACGTAGCGGGGTTAACGAGCACTTGGATGTGGGTTCGGTCGCCCGGAGCTTGGTAACCGTGGTCGGATAGACGCATGATGTACCACGTAGGGAGGCCGGAAATGTTTGATGGGAAGAGGTTCTTTCCACTCACGGGCACGCCCATCTCGAAGAAGGCTTGGAGGAGGATGAGGTTGGCGGATTGGGAGCCGGTTCCGTTTGCGGTTGCGATGTTGATGGTGTAATCATTGGCAATGCTTTCCATTATTTGCGTCCCCTGGGGGCCGACCTCACCGAAGCGAGGGGCTGTATGGGGTTGGGGTTCAGCATGCACTCTTTGAACATGTTGATGCGCTCCGCCGGCAAGATGGAGGAATTTGTAGAAAAATCCCACATGAATTCTTCCGTGACGCTCAAAACAGAAGAGCGGCTCGGAGGGGCATGGCCGACGATGTGTCCTCAAAACTATCTTCCACCAAGAAATCCATGAAAAAGGCTGATTTGACTGAGGCCGATGTGCGAAAAGCAGCTTGGGACAAGGCTGAGAAATCACTCACCAAAGGAAAGTATGAGGGTGCATTGGATCTCTTGCGAGATGTGGATTCTAAAGGGCAACACCCCACTACATTGAGAATTGCAGGCGAAGCGACGTGGGCAAAAGCGAAAGTCACCCGCTCCAAGAGCGATTACCGAAACGCAGCCTCCTTGTTCCGTGATTCAATCAAGGCCAACCCTAAGGATAAGCGAACAAGCACTCAATACAACAGCCTTCTCAACGAGATGCAAGACGCAAGAATCAGCGAAACTGTGTTCCCCCCAATGGCTCGAAACGGCACCCCTACCTTGGCAGGCATTGTCACCGTTTTCTCCGGGCTTTTGGTCGTGCTGGTGGTCATCAGTGCACTGAGTGGGCCGCAGGCTGACGGGGAAAATGTGGTCTTTGAGATGTCGTGGACCAACGCTGACGGCTCGTTTGAAACCGGTGAAATCACCATTGAATTGTATGGTGACGATGCGCCAACTCACGTTGAGAATTTTAAGGAACTCGTTCGTGATGGCTCTTACGACGGTACAACGTATCATCGAATCATTGCAGGATTTATGCTCCAAGGTGGGGACTTCACCAACGGCGACGGCACTGGTGGTCACGCTGCTGTTTGGGATGGATACTGCAACGGCCAACCTGCTGCTTCCTCTTCAGATTGTGCCAAAACAGCTTGGACCATTGGAGACGAGGCAAATAATGGCCTCCAACATGAAGAATACATGCTCTCAATGGCCAAGACAAGCAACGCTCACACCGGTGGCTCCCAATTCTTCATCGTGTCACCAGGCTCCACTCCATCGCACCTTGACGGCGTTCACACGGTGTTTGGAAAGGTGATCGACGGGCAAGACGTCGTCGATAAAATCGACGCTATCGAAACGGGCGGCTCACAAGGAAGCGATCCTGCCTACCCGGTCACCCTCATCGACGCTTCCTTCAGCGGTGAAGGCAGCAGTTCATGGTGGCCTTTTTGATTCACTTTAGGTGAAATTTAACGGCTGAGCCGGCAGTCTTGCCAAGGGTTTTGTTCATAGATTAGCGCCTTTTGGCCAGAATCATGGCGACCTTGGACCCATTCAACGCACGAAGAACGCTCTCGGTTGGCGGCGACTATTACGCTCTTGATGGACTGGATGAGAACGGTGTCGACACCTCTTCATTGCCGTATTCAATTCGAATCCTCCTCGAAGGTGCATTGCGCGGAAACGATGGTTTTCTCGTGAGCGAACAAGACATCCGTAACATCGCAGCATGGACGCCAAACGGTGAGCGAGGCGAGATACCTTTCCGCCCTTCGCGTGTCATTCTTCAGGATTTCACCGGCGTTCCAGCGGTTGTTGACTTAGCAGCGCTCAGGGATGCTATGGTTGAGATGGGCGGGGACCCAGAAAAGGTCAACCCCCAAGTTCCCGTCGATTTGGTCATCGATCACTCGGTGCAGGTGGACGTGGATGGGGCGAACAGTCAAGCGCTTGACCTCAACCTCGACATCGAGTACCATCGCAACATGGAGCGATACACCTTCCTAAAGTGGGGCCAACAATCCCTCGCTAATTTCCAAGCAGTCCCTCCTTCAAGAGGCATTGTCCACCAAGTCAATCTCGAATATCTTGCGAGCGTCGCACGGCAAGAATCAGGCGTTTGGCTTGCCGATACTTTGGTTGGAACCGATTCACACACCACGATGATCAACGGATTGGGTGTGCTTGGTTGGGGTGTTGGTGGAATTGAAGCTGAGGCAGTCATGCTCGGACAACCGATTTACATGCTTGCTCCTGATGTTGTTGGCGTTCGCCTGACAGGAAGGCTCAATCCCGGCGTAACGGCAACAGACATGACGTTGCGCATTGTCGAGATGTTACGAAACCATGGTGTCGTTGGAAAATTTGTTGAATTCTTCGGTCAAGGTATGGTCGCTCTCACCCTTGCGGACCGAGCAACCATCGCCAACATGGCGCCAGAATACGGTGCAACCTGCGGATTCTTCCCGGTCGATGACCGAACCCTCGAGTACATGCGCTTAACCGGAAGAGAGGACGATGCTATAGCCGGTGTTGAAGCCTACGCCCGTGCCCAAGGGTTGTGGTATGATGCCTCTGATGCGGAAAAATCCTACACTGCAACGCTCGAACTCGATCTCTCGACGGTCCAGCCCGCCCTTGCAGGTCCTAAGCGACCTCAAGACAGAGTTGACCTTTCGAGCATGAAGACCCATTACATCGAATCGCTCACTCATGAACTGGGCCACCACGGCCACGGCTTGGCACAACAAGACCTCTCCAAAGGGGCTATGGTGGAGCGAAACGGCCAAATTTATGATTTGAACCACGGTGATGTCGTGATCGCGGCGATCACAAGTTGCACCAACACCTCAAACCCCGGTGTAATGTTGGCTGCGGGCCTGCTTGCCCGCAACGCTCGCAAGCACGGTTTAGAGGTCAAACCGTGGGTAAAAACCTCCCTTGCTCCCGGTTCACGCGTGGTGACTGAGTATTACGAAGCATCAGGTCTCCAAGAAGATCTCAATGCCTTGGGATTCAACGTCGTTGGCTATGGCTGCACAACATGCATCGGAAACTCTGGGCCGATTCCTGAAGAAATTGAAGCCGCCATCGATGAGGCTGGCCTCATCGTCGGTTCAGTGATTTCTGGAAATCGAAATTTCGAAGGCAGAGTCCATGGAAAAGTCAAGGCGTCTTACCTTGCAAGCCCACCTTTGGTTGTGGCTTATGCTTTGGCAGGCACTCTGGAAATTGATTTGACAACCGAACCAATTGGTCATTCGAGCGATGGTGCGCCTGTGATGCTCAGTGACTTGTGGCCTTCTGATGAAGAAATCTCAGAAGCATTGACCGTCATCACACCTGACATGTTCAGGCAGCGCTATGCAGATGCAATGAATGAACCTCGGTGGGACAGCATTCCCTCGGAATCAAGCCCGCTTTACCCTTGGGCGAGCGAATCAACATACATCCGTTTGCCGACCTTCTTCTCTGGCCTTTCGGCAGAACCTCAACCCATTTCGAGCATCGAAAACGCACGTGTGTTGCTGAAACTCGGGGACTCGATCACCACCGACCACATTTCTCCAGCGGGTGCTTTCCCAGCCGAGGGTCCGGCTGGAAAGTGGTTGGTTGAGCGCGGCATTGCTCAGGGTGATTTCAACTCCTTCGGCAGTCGACGCGGAAACCATGAGGTGATGATGCGGGGCACATTTGCCAACGTTAGGATTCGCAATCAAATGGCGCCCGGTACAGAGGGTGGTTTCGCTCAGGATTTCACATCCGGCGATGTGGTTTCAGTGTACGAAGCTGCGCAAAGTTATGATGGTGCAAAGGTCGTCCTCGCAGGCAGCCAATACGGGACAGGTTCTTCGAGAGATTGGGCCGCAAAAGGCACATTTTTGCTTGGGGTGGAAGCGGTCATTGCGACCTCATTCGAGCGCATTCATCGATCAAACCTTGTTGGCATGGGTGTTCTTCCTATGACCTTCTCAGAAGGCGAATCTCACGAGTCGCTCGGCTTGGATGGAACTGAATCGTTCACCATTCCAATCGGTGATGATGTCCAACCGCTTCAGATGATCGAAGTGACTGCAACTCGAAACGATGGAACGAGCATGACATTCAACGCACAGATTCGACTTGACACGCCTGTTGAGGTGGAATATTACCGCAACGGAGGAATCCTTCACACGGTGCTTCGCCAACTCGCAAGCATAGAGTGAGGCTTGATTTAGCAACTTGTCACCGTGGCAAGGTTCTTGTGTCATGTTCAACAGGTCTAAAATCGAGGGCGAAGGTATGGCTGCGTTACGAGGCAATGTCCGTTACCGATTCCGCTCAGATGAGCATGATGTCAACGTCTTGCTCGAAGGTGAGGCTTCTTGGGTTGAACATCAAGTCAAGGAGTTGGGCCTGGAAGGCGTTGGCTGGTCAATGCCGATTGGCACAGAGGTCCAAGCCACCAACACATCTGGTATTCCAACAGCAAAAAATACGCCGAAAGATGCCTTGGATGACGCTCCAATCAGTGAGAAACCATTGGATATGGGCCCAACACCTGACCCAAGCCGAATTCCCGTTGTGCGACGTCCTATCGGGCAACTTAACCTACAAGAAGAACTCAATGCCATTGGACTCCAACATCCTGTGCGCCCTGATCCAATCGAACTGATGGAGGCACTGGATGAGATGGAAGAACCTCGTCCAGTACAAGGTGCGATGAGCATCGATCCTATGGCTGAAGCGTGGTTAAGGGAGTTGCTGCATCTGGTTGTAAGGGAGCACGGCGTTACAGCATTGAAGACCGAAGTCATCGAAGAAGTGGCGAGCAAAAAACTCGGGAACCGTGAAGGCACAACGCTCGAAGTTTGGCTTGAGTCTCTCTTTAGCGCCGGAAAATTGGTCAAAGTTCACGGCGGGGATGCCACCGGATGGGGCCCTTCACCCGGCTGGTTAAAAGGTAAATTTTAGCGTCAAAACTTCCGCTAAATCCGTAAAAATCATTGGCAAACTTGTCCGGAAAAAGCACGGGTTCATCGAATTGTGAATTTTCATTATAAACGGGCCACTGCGAGAGATGTCCCTCCACAAAAATGTGAACTTAAGAGCAAAGGCATTAAAGTGCAACGGGCAGTGGCCGAAGCAGTGATGTTGATGTTCTCCAAAAACAACCACAAAAACAGCCGCGCCCTCAGCTTGTTCCTCGTAACACTGATGGTTTTGTCAACCACCGCCGCACTTGCCACAACAGCCAGCGCTTCCATCGCCCGTTCTTACACCACAAACAGGGATCCTTTGGATGTCGCCATTGGTGATTTCAACTGTGACGGATTCAACGACATGGCCGTTGCGACAGAAGGAACTCACACCATCAGCGTTCTATGGAACGATGGAAGCGGTGATTTCAGCGAGCGTCAGGACATTTGGGTCTCAAAGAACCAAAGCCGAAACGCAGACTGGGACGAATTTTCGAACGTTCAATTCATCGAAGTTGGCGAATTCACCGGCGACGGTGCAGATGACATTGTCATCTTCCAGCGAAACAACCCGTTCAAGACCGACGACAATGGCGCCCCGGCAGGAGAACCCGGTAACGTCACCATCATCGAGAACGGAGGATGCAACGACGACACATGGTCCATTGGGCAGCGATTCACTCACTTTTGGGCATGGGACCTCGCAGTTGGTGACGCCAACCAAGACGGTAACGACGATGTTTACGTCCTTGACCTGCTCAACGACATCTCCACGCAGCGAGTGGTGGCCTACCGAGGTCCAATCACCTCAAGCACACAAGGTCTCGTCACCTCGCTTGGACCATCCAGTCAAAACGCATACCGAAGCCTCGAAGTAGGCGACTATGGCGAAACAGAAACCGGTGGCCTCAGCGGCACATGCACCGATGATGACATTTGGGTTCTTCGCTCCGAAGGCGTCGATTATTCCACCGGGCAAACCACCAACCCTGGAAACGACGACAATGTATCGATCATCGAATACTCGTGTTTGACCAACACCTACCCAGCAACCTACAGCTTCAACCCTGCTTCACCACAGACTGGAACAAGCATTGTGAACATGGCTGTTCCTTTCGCAAACGACTTCGACATAGGCGACATGGATAACAACGGCGAAATCGACGCCATTGTGCTCAACGATGGCAACGTCGAGAACCTTAGTTACGTGACCTCTTCAGCAGTGGGCACATGGTCCTCGCCTAATCAGGCGTACTTCGGCCCTTACATCTCGTATTCAGTCACCGTAGCAGACCTCAACAGCGATGGTGAACCAGATTTCGTAAACCCTACGGTTGCATACCAACAAAACAGCAGCGACTCTGCTGGAGGTACAACCTCAAATTTCTTCCTGAATTTCCCAACAACTGTGCAAGTGACCCTTTCGGATGGAAGCGGAGGCCACTTGACGCCTCTTTCCTATGAGGCAGGGCGACGTCCAAGCATGGTCGAGGTCGGTCAACTCGCTGGACCATCCAATTCGGCCCTCGATATCGTCGTCGGCCACACAAGTTACGACTTCGGTAGCTGGGTTGACAACTTTGGGTGGGAAGGTCAATACGACACAATCACCGTGGTTGAAATGGACAACAAAGATCTCTCAGTCACCTCTCTTGAAATCAGTCCGACCGACCGGTTCTTCGGAATCGTCGGGGAGGGTACCCGTGACATCAACGTGACCGTGACCAACACCGGAATGGACGTCCTCAACGGACAAACTGCCCAACTCGACCTCGAATTGAAGATCGTCGATGAAGCAAGTTCAACCAACAACACGGTCTATCAGATGGACTGGGACAACCCGGAAGACAAGACCGGTTGCGGTGCTGGTTGTGACTGGGCGTTTGAGGAATACATCGATCAAGCCACCAAGTGGCATGAAGAGACCAACCGCTCACAAGGAGCTACTGATGGAAACAACGATCCTAACGTTTCGGCAAACTATCAGAACCCAACCGACTTTATGTGGGCAGGGCACTACAAGACAAACGATTCTGGCGTACTTTGGTCAGGTTATGACAAAAATTGGGACGACGCAATGGTCCTCGAAAATGTGGACCTGAGCGGCTCAGATCGAGCCTTCATGAGCGTTGAGCTGTTCCAGCACCTCGGTCACGGTGTGCTTGGAAGCGTTGACCAAACAGGAAACTACCTTGCTGGTGATGTCTGGGACGACGTCGCCATGATTGAGATCGGCAGCGCTGAATCTGGCTGGAACATTCTCTCTTGCCCGCAGCAGGCCTTCATCTCTGGTGCTTGTGCTTCTGGCGACTCCATTTGGGGC